>NZ_CP013355.1:0-317500 GCF_001543325.1 Lutibacter profundi | reverse complement strand
ATTTATAAGCAGCCCTAATTAAAACGGAAGCTCCAGGTTCTTCTAAACCTAAATCTTCTAAAAATAGTTGACGCTCTTCAAATGTTTCTAATTCAGTAATGTCAGCTTCTGTTCCTACGGCTAAAATAATAACTTCGGCATTTTCATCTTTCACAGCTTCTTTTAATACTTTTACATAATCATTGCCATCAACTGCTGAGTTTTCATCTACATTACAAACATACAATACAGGTTTATCAGTAATTAGCTGTAATGGCTTAATATACTCTTCACGCTCTTTATCTAATAATTCAATGGCTCTTACTGAAACTGCTGATTCCAAGCCTGCTTTTACTTTTTCCAGCACATCCAGCTCTTTTTGAGCTTCTTTATTTCCTGTTCTCGCATTTTTTTTAACACGATCTATTCTTTTTTCTAAAGATTCTAAGTCTTTTAACTGTAATTCTATGTCAATAGTTTCTTTATCTCTTACTGGATCAATAGTAGTATCAACATGAATTATATTATCATTATCAAAGCAACGAACTACATGAATAATAGCATCAGTTTCTCTAATATTAGCTAAAAACTGGTTTCCTAAGCCTTCTCCTTTACTTGCTCCACGTACCAATCCGGCAATATCAACAATATCAACTGTTGCAGGTAATACACGTTCAGGATTTACCAATTCTTCTAATTTTACCAATCTATCATCTGGGACATTTACAACTCCTATATTTGGTTCAATAGTACAAAATGGAAAGTTTGCACTTTGTGCTTTTGCATTTGATAAACAATTAAATAAGGTTGATTTTCCTACATTTGGTAATCCTACAATTCCTGCCTTCATAATTTTATTTTTAGCGCTGCAAATATAGCATTTACAATTACAAAAATGCAAAAAAATATAGAAACAATATAACCACTTAAATAACCTTAATAAAAATACAAATTATACTTCCAAATGAAATAAATATTACAAAAAAAATAGTTGAAATAATTTTTAGGCTTTATACTTTTTAGTACATTGCCCCTTAGCTTATGATACAATTTATATTAAACAACGAAGTTATTAAAACAACCGCAAATGCGGGAATAACTTTGGTCGATTTTATTAGAGACCATCAACAATTAAAAGGAACAAAAATTGGTTGTAGAGAGGGTGATTGTGGAGCCTGTACAGTTTTAGTTGGCACTTTAAATAACTCCCAAATTACCTATAAAAGTATTACTTCTTGTATTTCACCTTTAGGAAATGCGAATGGAAAACATATTGTAACCATTGAAGGAATTAATTTACCTAAAAATTTAAATTTCACACAAAAGAAAATGGCCGATAATTACGCTACTCAATGTGGCTATTGCACGCCTGGGTTTGTAGTTTCTTTAGTTGGTTACGCACTAGAAAAGTCGCCACAAACAACTTCAACTTGTAATGATGCTATTAGTGGTAATATTTGCAGATGTACAGGGTATAAATCTATTGAAAAAGCGGCTAACTCAATAGACCAAAAACTACTAGGTAAAGACAGTAACAACTCTATTTCTTGGTTAATTGAGGAAGGTTTTTTACCTACTTATTTTAAAGAAATTCCTCAAAAATTACAACGGCTACAACCAATTGAGTTAGCCAAAAGAGGAACAATTGTAGCTAATGGAACAGACGTGTATGTCCGCAATGCCGATCAACTTTCAGAAGAAAAAGTACATTTAATTTCTGATGAAAAAGCGTTAAAAGGTATTGTATTCACTAAAGATAAATGTATTATTGGTGCCAATACAACCGCAACAGAGATTTTACAAAACGAACAATTAAATACTATTTTCCCTTCACTGAAAAAGTTTCTGAAACTAATTTCTTCTGAACAAATTAGAAATATGGGAACTTTAGGTGGTAATTTTGTAAATGCCTCACCTATTGGAGATATGTCTATCTTTTTTTTAGCATTAAACAGTGAACTAACCTTACAACATACAAGTGGTAGTGTGCGAAAAATACCATTTCAAGAATTTCACAAAGATTACAAAGTTGTAGATTTGAAAGAAGGTGAATTAATTGTAGCTATCTCATTTAATATTCCAATAGCTAATTTTAATTTTGAAAAAGTTAGCAAACGAACCCATTTGGATATTGCTACTGTGAATGCTGCCTGTGAAATTGCAGCTAAAAACAATGTTATTTCTTATGCTCACTTTTCTATGGGCGGTGTGGCTCCAATTCCAAAATATCTTTCAAAAACCAACCAATTTTTAAAAAACAAAACTATTGGCATATCTACTATAAAAGAAGCTGAAAAAGTTCTGCAGTCTGAAATTAACCCTATCAGCGATGTTAGAGGAACTGAAACATACAAGCGGGCACTAGCCAAACAACTTTTTTATGCACATTTTATTACATTATTTCCTCAACTAATTAATTTTCAAAACTTAGTATCCAAATGAAAACAATGAAAAATATAGATTCCTTTGGACACGTTAGAGGTGAATCTCTTTTTGTAGATGACATTACTACCTTACAAGGTACCTTATATGGCGTAACATTTGATTCCCCAAAAGCACATGGAACCATAAAAAATATAGATTATTCTACAGCGGAAAGTTTAGAAGGTGTGGTAAAAATATTTACGTATAAAGATATTTTAGGGGAAAATCAAATTGGCGGTATTATACCTGATGAACCTTTGTGGGCAGAAGGTGAAGTGCATTTTATAGGGCAGCCTATTGCTTTTATTGTTGCAACATCTGAAGCTATTGCAAAAAAATCAAGAGCTCTTATTACCATTGAAATTGATGAAAAACCTGTTATTACCACAGCGAAAGAGGCAAAAGAAAAAGGTAGTTTTATCAATGCTCCTCGTTCATTTAAATTAGGAAATACAACCACTTCCTTTTCAAATTGCAAGTATGTAATTGAAGGTGAAACTTTTTCTAACGGACAAGAACATTTGTATTTAGAAACTCAAGGTTGTTACGCTATTCCTATGGAAAATGGAAACATTAAAATTACTTCTTCAACACAAGGCCCAACTTCAGTTCAAAAAACAGTTGCGAAGGTGTTAGGTGTCTCTATGCATAAAATTGAAGTTGATGTTATTCGTTTAGGAGGTGGTTTTGGAGGAAAAGAAGATCAGGCAACACCTTGGGCGGTTATGGCTGCTGTTGCGGTACAAAATTTGAAAAAGCCTGTAAAATACATTTTAAATCGCCACGATGATTTACGTATGACAGGGAAACGTCATCCGTATGAATCTACTTTTAAAATTGGATTGTCTAAAGAGTTGAAAATTCAAGCTTTTGAAGTTGAATTTCTTCAAAATTCAGGAGCTGCAGCAGATTTATCACCTGCAATTGCAGAGCGCACCTTGTTTCACGCAACCAACAGTTACTTTATTCCCAATGTAACTACAACTGTACATAGCTGTAAAACAAATTTACCGCCAAATACAGCTTTTAGAGGTTTTGGAGGACCACAAGGAATGTTTGTTATTGAAGCTGCAATTGCCAAAGCAGCTGAAGAAATAGGAGTCAATAAAAAGAAAATTCAAGAGCTAAATTTACTTAGTGAAAATGATGAGTTTTCGTATGGTCAAATAGCAACGCAAGTTGAAATTAAAAATAGCTGGACATCTGCAAAAAGCAACTTTAATTCAGCTAAATTAGAAGAAGAAATAGTAAATTTCAACAATAAAAATGCACAATACAAAAAAGGATTGTCTTTTATGCCAATTACTTTTGGTATTTCATTTACCAATACACCTATGAACCATGCAAGAGCTTTAATTCATATTTACCAAGATGGTAGTGTTGGAGTAAGTACAGGAGCTGTTGAAATGGGACAAAGTGTGAATACAAAAATGCTACAAGTAGCTTCAGAAACATTAGGTATTAGCACTTCTAAAGTTAAATTGGAAACTACAAATACAACAAGAGTTGCCAACACTTCTCCTACAGCTGCAAGTGCTACAGCCGATTTAAATGGAAAAGCAGTTTTAAAAGCATGTAATTCTTTAATTGACAGGTTAACAACTGTTGCATCTGCACTATTAGCTGTTGATAAGGATGTTATTGAATTTAAAAATAACATGATATATGCTAACCAACAGCAAACTTCTCTCACTTGGGAAAAAGTGGTTGAACAGGCTATGTTTGAACGTGTTGCTCTTTCAGAAAATGCGCATTATGCAACTCCTATTATTCATTTTGATAAATCCAAAGAAAAAGGACATCCTTTTGCATATCACGTATATGGAACGGCAATTACTATTGTTACGGTAGATTGCCTTAGAGGTACTTATGAAATTGATGCTGTGAAAATTGTACATGATTTTGGGAAAAGCATGAATATTGGTATTGATGTAGGTCAGGTTGAAGGTGCTTTGGTACAAGGAATTGGCTGGATGACTTTAGAAGAAATTTCCTATAATGAACAAGGGCAATTACTTTCAAATGCATTATCTACATACAAAGTTCCAGATGTGTTCTCTGCTCCAAAAACAATTGAAGTACTCCCTCTTAAAACTCTTGGAAACGAGCAGGCCATATTCAAATCTAAAGCTGTTGGTGAACCTCCATTAATGTATGGTATTGGTGCTTATTTTGCCATTCAAAATGCAGTAAAAGAATTCAACCCTAACTATCAACTAAAATTTGATGCTCCTTTTACACCTGAAAAGGTGTTGATGGGATTGTACGAGGAATAATCACTATTTAAAACATTTCAATTATCAAACTACATTATACCAAATCAAACATTCTAAAAGGTGCTATTATTTATAGTGCAGGAGACACAATTGCGGCCCTATTTTTAAATGAATTTTCTTGGAGTCGCTTCATGGGTATGGTATTTATTGGTGCTACGCTATACGCATTTGAAATTCCTAATTACTTTAACTGGATAGTACAAAAAACGAAGTTATATTCAGGTATAAAACTAACGTTGGCTAAAACAGGGTTGGCAATTGCATACTTTAATCCGTTGTGGATAGGAAGGCACTTATTATTCATCAAATTATTTTCAGGAAATTTCAATGCTATTAACAGCCATTTACTAGAAATAGCACTTTGGTCATTTCTTGCAAATATTCCAATTTCATTTATTGCAAATTATAGTATTCAAAATAAAATGCCACTAAACTGGCGTTTTTTAGCAAGTGCTATTTTCTCAGCATTAATGGCTATTTATTATGCTTTAAGTGAAACTATTTTCTAAAAATTTAATATTCTGTTTTATCAGTCTTTGATTTCCAATTCTCAAAAACTTGCAATGCTTCATTTTGTAGAATTTGAGTAAACTTAATTTGACGATCATTAATATTTTTACCAATCTCATTGTAAATAAATTGGTCATCAAAATCAATCGCTGCAGCATCTTCTCGTGTACAAGCATAGTAAACCTCTTTAGGCCTTGCCCAATAAATAGCTCCTAAGCACATAGGACAAGGTTCACATGAAGTATAAATTATACAATCATCTAATTGAAATGTTCCTAGCTTTTTACAAGCTTTTCTAATGGCTACAATTTCAGCATGTGCTGTTGGGTCATTCACAGATGTTACACTATTATATCCTTCTGCAATAATCTCATTGTTTTTAACTACAACCGCACCAAAAGGGCCTCCGCAATTTGAATTTACACCTTCATTTGCTAACGCTACAGCTCTTCTTATAAATTTATTATGTTGTTCTTTCATTATTTACAATCTGTGTATTTATCTTCTTTTTTCTTAATATGCAAACTTAGAAATTTATCTTTACACATGTTGCTTATTCTTCAGAATATATTCAATATTGATAAAAAATAAAATTGCCTTTTCAGTTTTTTTTCAAAAATGAATAGCTGTTTATAAATACTTCTTAAATATGTTTAAATTTTATTAAATTTACCCAAAATAATAAATATCAATCTTTTATGAAAATCATAAAGTTAAGTCTAGCATTACTTCTTTTTATAAACATTTTTTCTGTAAACGCACAAAAATTAAGTCGAATTGAAAAAAAAATATTGAAACAAGTAGTAAATAATAATGATGAAGCACTAACACTTTTAGAAAAAGTGGTAAACATCAATAGTGGAACGATGAACGTATTGGGAGTAGAAAAGGTAGGGTCTGTTTTTTCTGAAGAATTCAAAAAAATTGGATTTACACCTACTTGGATTCCTATGCCAAGTGAAATGGAAAGAGCTGGGCATTTATTTTGTGAATTAAATACAGGAAATGTTCAAGGAAAGAAACTTTTGTTAATTGGACATTTAGATACCGTTTTTGAAGAAAATAGTCCGTTTCAAAAAGCAAGCAAAGAAAAAAATAAATTATATGGACCAGGAGTAGGAGATATTAAAGGTGGTAACATTATTGTTTTATATGCATTAAAAGCG
The DNA here is from genome assembly GCF_001543325.1 of Lutibacter profundi. Lineage (NCBI taxonomy): Bacteria > Pseudomonadati > Bacteroidota > Flavobacteriia > Flavobacteriales > Flavobacteriaceae > Lutibacter > Lutibacter profundi. The sequence continues at coordinate 311,145 of NZ_CP013355.1, read as the reverse complement.
TTATCTGAAACTGGAGTTTTAAAAAACACTCAAATAATTGCTGCTTTTACTGGTGATGAAGAAAAAGTTGGATTTCCACTTAGTATTAGCAGAAAGGATTTAATTGATGCAAGTAAACGCAGCGATATTGCTTTAGGATTTGAAGGAGCAACTGGTTTAAATTACGCCACAGTAGCCAGAAGAAGCTCTGGAAGTTGGATTCTCAAAACGAAAGGAGTTCGCGCACACTCATCAGGTATATTTACAAAAAAAGTTGGTGCAGGTGCTATTTTTGAAATGTCTAGAATACTCAATGATTTTTACAACGAATTACCTGAACAAAACTTAACATTTAATCCGGCAACAATTGTTGGAGGTACTATTGTAAATTATGACAGTGCACAGTCTAAAGGAACTATGTTTGGCAAAACAAATATTGTAGCTCAAGAAGCGATTGTTAAAGGAGATTTAAGATGCCTTACTAATGAGCAAATTGAAAATACAATTGCCAAAATGAAAGCTATTATTTCAACTAATTTACCTAAAACTTCTGCAACTATTAGTTTTCAATTAAAATACCCTCCTATGAAACCCACACCTGGAAATTATGCTATTTTAAGTGTTTTAGATGCTATTAGTGTGGCAATGGGAAAAGGAAATGTTAAAGCTTATGACCCTAGTAAACGAGGAGCTGGAGATATTTCATTTGTAGCTAATTATGTAGATTGCTTAGACGGACTAGGTACTATGGGAAAAGGGTCTCACACCCCTAATGAATATATTGATTTAAACCATTTTAAAGAATTAACACAACGTGCAGCTTTATTAATTTACAGACTGATTAATCAAAAGTAAAAGTTTCTATACTAATCTTTTAAGCTAAATTATTTTAAATATTGTCTAGTGCTATTTTCTATTAAATTTAGCATCAATCATTTTAGTTTGAGTTTTAGTTTGTAATGCGTAATTAAAACCTTTATAAACACTATATCCTCCATGTTCCCCATACTTGTTTAAGGCTAAAAAGCCAACTTGTAAATTTGTTAAATTTTTGTGCTTTTTTACAATTCTGGCTACAGCTTCTTTACAAGCTTCATATGGCGACATTCCATTACGCATCAGTTCTACAACAATTGCAGTACCTGCAATTCTTATAACAGCTTCACCCATACCTGTTGCACAGGCAGCTCCTACTTCATTATCTACAAATAATCCTGCTCCAATAATTGGAGAATCTCCTACTCTACCGTGTAATTTATAAGCCATACCACTGGTGGTACAAGCTCCTGAAAGGTTTCCGTTTTCATCTAATGCCAACAATCCAATAGTATCGTGGTTTTCACTATTAATTACAGGCTGGTATTTTGATTGTTCTTTCCACTTTTCCCAAGCTATTTTAGCTTTTTCAGTCAACAGATTCGTTTCTTTAAATCCTTTTTCTATCGCAAATTGTTTAGCTCCTTTACCTACTAGTAGCACATGCTGAGTGTCTTCCATAACTTTACGAGCTACAGAAATAGGGTTCTCAATATCTTGTAAAAAAGCAACAGCACCACACTCATTTTCATGATTCATAATACATGCATCAAGTGTAACAAAACCATCTCTATCTGGCAAACCTCCCAAACCAACACTTGAGTTATTTGGATCAGATTCAGTAACTCTAACACCAGCCTCAACAGCGTCTAATGAAGAGCCTCCTTTACTTAAAATTTTCCAAGCTGAAACATTTGCTTCCATTCCATGATTCCAAGTAGAAATAACAATTGGTTTAATAATTTTTTTTTGACTAGTTTGCCTTATCTTATTCTCGTTTGTAGAAGTTAAACAAGAATTTGTTAACACGGCTACACCACCTAACGCCGACAGTTTAATAAAATCTCTACGATTTTTCATAAATAACACTCTTTTATAATTGACTATGAAGTACGCAATTTTTTTAAATTTATGCAAAAAAAAAATTACTCTCTGTGTAAAAAGAATTTCTTTTTTAATAATAGTTCTTCACTTTCCTCATTTTCTTCATCTGGTATACAACAATCTACAGGACAAACAGCTGCACATTGAGGTTCTTCATGAAAACCTTTACACTCCGTGCATTTATCAGCAACTATAAAATAAACTTCATCATCTATTGGTTCTTGAGATTCATCAGCATTGTACTCTTTTCCATTTAGTAAAACTATTTTTCCTGTTAGTGAAGTACCTTCAGAAAATTTCCAGTTTTCTGCAGCTTCATAAATTGCATTATTTGGACACTCCGGTTCACAGGCACCACAATTAATACATTCATCTGTTATTTTTATTGCCATACTATTATTTAGATTATTTTTGCAAATATAAAATTATAATTAAAATGAATTTAGAACAACGAATTAAAGCTTTTGCAAAACTTGGTAATTTTTTAAAACAGTTCAACACTTCAAAAATTGAAAAAAATGATAAATCTGAATTCAATACCCTATTTTTTGATGTTTTTAAAGTTCAAATTAATAGAGCCCAAGAATACAACGGCTGGTTTAACAAAGAAAATGTTTTAAAAGCTTTTGAAAGTTGGAGTGAAGCGCTTACACTAAAAAATTTAAACAAATGGACTTCAAATTATAATTTCAATGGTGAGTATGCTCCTAAAAATGTTGCCATTATTATGGCTGGAAATATTCCTTTAGTAGGATTTCACGATTTTTTGTCTGTTTTAACAAGCGGACATAATGTAATTGTTAAACAATCATCAAACGACAAACACTTTTTACCTTTAATTGCAAAATTTTTAGAATACTACAATCCAAAATTTAAAAATAAAATAACTTTCACCGAAGGAAAATTAACTAATTTTGACGCTGTTATTGCAACAGGCAGTACTAATACAGCACGTTATTTCGAACACTATTTTGGAAAATATCCAAATATTATTAGAAGGAATAGAAATTCAGTAGCCATTTTAACTAGTAATGAAACTCAAGAAGAATTAGAAAGTTTAGGTAATGATATTTTTCAATATTTTGGATTAGGTTGTAGAAGTGTTTCTAAAATTTTCATACCTAAAGGTTATGATTTTAATCCTCTTTTTAATGCTTTGTACCAATTTAAAGATATTATAAACTATAAAAAATACGAGAATAACTACGATTATAATAAAGCCATTTATTTAATGAGTTTGTTTAAACTTCAAGAAAATGGGTTTATAATGTTGAAAGAAGATAAAAATTATGCTTCTCCTATTGCAACACTTTTTTATGAATATTATAATTCATTTGATGATTTATTATTGAAACTAGAATTGGAAAGTGAGCAAATTCAATGTGTTGTGAGCAACAAAAACTACAAAGATTTTGTAAAATTTGGAGAAACACAACATCCAAAGTTATGGAACTATGCCGATGGTATTGATACTTTAAATTTTTTGTTAACTATTTAACATATTTTACCAATAATTAGTCATACGCTTAAATCTTTTTTCCGAAATTTGTGGCATAAATAAATTCATATTTCATAAAAAAAAATGAAAAAACATAATTTTAGTGCTGGGCCAAGCATTTTACCACAAGAAGTTTTAAAAAAAACAGCCGAAGCTGTAATTAATTTTAACCATTTAAATTTATCATTAATAGAAATATCCCACAGAAGTAAAGAATTTATTGATGTGATGGAAAACGCACGCAGCTTAGTAAAAGAATTGTTAAACTTACCTGAAGGATATTCAGTTTTATTCCTACAAGGAGGCGCCAGTTTAGAATTTTTAATGACGCCTTACAACCTTTTAAAAATTAACGGCAAAGCAGCGTATATAGATACCGGCGCTTGGAGTACTAAAGCAATTAAAGAAGCTAAACTATTAGGTGAAATTAATGTAGTAGCTTCATCAAAAGATAAAACATACAACTACATCCCAAAAAATTACACAATACCTACAGCTATAGATTATGTACACTGTACATCAAATAATACTATTTACGGAACTCAAATTAAAGAATTCCCAAAAACCGATGCACTGCTTGTTTGTGATATGAGTTCAGATATCTTTTCTCGTAAATTAGACTTTACTCAATTTGATTTAGTTTATGCTGGTGCTCAGAAAAATATGGGACCTGCAGGAACAACTTTAGTTATAGTTAAAGATGAAATTTTAGGAAAAACAGGGCGTAATATCCCTTCAATGTTAGATTTTCAGGTTCATATTAGTAAAGATAGTATGTTTAATACCCCTCCTGTATTTGCCGTTTACACATCAATGCTAACACTAGAGTGGCTTAAAAATTTAGGTGGTATTGCTGCCATTGAAAAACGAAATGAAAAGAAAGCAACATTATTATACGATGAAATAGATAGAAATTCTCACTTCAAAGGATTTGCGGCAAAAGAAGATCGCTCTTTAATGAATGTTACTTTTAATCTTACCAATGAAGCTGATAAAGAAACATTTGACAAACTTTGGAATGATGCTGGTATAAGTGGCTTAAAAGGACACCGATCTGTAGGTGGTTATAGAGCAAGTATATACAATGCAATGCCAATTGAAAGTGTACAGGTATTAGTTAGCACAATGCAACAATTAGAAAAACAAATAGGATAATAAAAATTCAATATAAAATATAAGATGAAAGTATTAGCAAATGACGGAATAGCAGCAAGTGGTGTAAAAGCACTTGAAGAAGCCGGTTTTGAAGTAGATTTAACAACCGTAGCACAAGATCAATTATTAGATTATTTAAACTCTAATGAAATTGATGTATTACTTGTACGTAGTGCTACGAAAGTAAGAAAAGATATTATTGATAATTGCAATTCTCTAAAAATTATTGGACGAGGTGGTGTTGGAATGGATAATATTGATGTTGAATATGCAAAACAAAAAGGTATTGCTGTTATAAATACACCTGCTGCATCTTCACACTCTGTGGCTGAACTTGTTTTTGCTCATTTATTTGGATTGGCTCGTTTTTTACACGATTCTAACCGAAATATGCCACTAGATGGTGATACAAAATTTAAACAATTAAAAAAATCTTATGCCAAAGGCGTTGAATTAAGAGGTAAAACAATAGGTATAATAGGTTTTGGAAGAATCGGTCAAGCAACTGCTAAAGTAGCCTTAGGTTTAGGAATGAAAGTAATTGCTTTTGATCCATTTTTAGACGCTATTAACTTAGAACTTGAATTTTTTGATCACCAAACTTTATTTTTCAATATAAATACTATAACTAAAGAAGAAGTATTGCAACAAGCTGATTTTATCACTTTGCATGTTCCAGCCCAAAATGAATATATTATTTCAACAAAAGAATTTGAAATTATGAAAGATGGTGCTTTTATTGTAAATGCCGCTCGTGGTGGTGTAATTGATGAAGTTGCATTAGTAAAAGCAATTGAAAATGGAAAAATTTCTGGCGCAGCACTAGATGTTTTTGAAAATGAACCAACTCCTGAAATCCAATTATTAATGAATTCAAGCCTATCTTTAACGCCGCATATTGGTGCTGCAACTGGAGAAGCTCAAGATAGAATAGGAACAGAATTAGCACAACAAATTATTGAAATTTTAACATAATCCCTAATACAATACTCAATGGCAATTGTAAAACCCTTTAAAGGACTTCGACCTCCAAAAGATAAAGTAGAAGAAGTTTCATGCTTACCTTACGATGTAATGAACTCTGAAGAAGCTACAAAAATGGTTGATGGTAAAGAAGCTTCTTTACTACGCATAACACGTGCTGAAGTTGAATTTGACAGTAAAGTAAACCCTCACGATGAGAAAGTGTATTTAAGAGCAAAATCTAATTTTAAAGCCTTCCAAGAAAAAGGATTTTTAATCCAAGATAAAGAGCCTCATTATTATATTTACGCACAAACAATGAATGGGAAAACACAATATGGAATTGTGGGAGATGCTGCTTGTGATGATTACTTAAATGGAGTTATAAAAAAACACGAATTAACTCGTCCCGATAAAGAAGAAGACCGTAAAGTACTTACAAGAAATTTAGAAGCTAATATTGAACCTGTATTTTTTACATACAGGGCTGTTCCTGAAATTGATGCAATTGTTTCTGATATTGTTACAAATAATACCCCTGAATATGATTTTATTGCCGAAGATGGTTTTGGACATCATTTTTGGGTAATTGAAGATATTGAAACAACTAAATTATTAGAAAAATTATTTAAAGATAAAGTTCCATACACCTATGTTGCTGATGGACATCATAGAACTGCTGCTGCTGCAAAAATGAGCACTGAGTTTAGTAAAAAAAACCCTAACCACACTGGTAACGAGCCTTATAACTATTTTATGGCTGTGCATTTTCCTGATACGCAATTACAAATTATTGATTACAACCGAGTTGTAAAAGATTTAAACGGCTTGAGTACTGCTGAATTTTTAAATAAAATTGATGTAAATTTTGGAATTACCCAAGTTAGTGAATCTATTGTTAAACCCGAAAAACTACATGATTTTTCCATGTATTTAGATGGAAAATGGTATGGTTTAACAGCAAAAAAACCAACTTATAACGATAACAACCCTATAGAAAGTTTAGATGTTAGCGTTTTGTCAAAATACATATTAGAGCCTCTTTTAAATATAAAAGATTTAAGAACTGATACTCGAATTGATTTTGTTGGAGGTATTAGAGGACTATCAGAATTAAGTAAACGTGTTGATAGCGGTGAAATGGCAGCGGCATTTGCTTTATTTCCTGTAAGCATGAGTCAATTAATGAGAATTGCTGACACCAATAATATTATGCCCCCAAAAGTAACTTGGTTTGAACCCAAATTAAGATCAGGTTTAGTTATTAATAAATTAGATTAACATTTGTGTTTATAAAAGATAATTTACATAAAATAAAAAATGATATTCCTAAAAACGTTCAATTGATTGCGGTTTCTAAAACGAAACCAATTTCTGATATATTAGAAGCTTACAATGCTGGGCATAGGGCATTTGGAGAAAATAAAATTCAGGAAATGGTTAAAAAATATGAAGAACTTCCAAAAGATATTGAATGGCATATGATTGGGCATTTACAACGCAATAAAGTGAAATATATGGCTCATTTTGTACATTTAATTCACGGTGTTGACAGCTTTAAAACTTTAAAAGAAATAAACAAACAGGCTCTAAAACACAATAGGATAATTGATTGCTTATTACAGTTAAAAATTGCAAAAGAAGATACCAAATTTGGTTTATCTATTACTGATGTAAACAATATCATTACTTCTGAAGAATTTGCATCCTTAAATAATATCAATATCAAAGGATTAATGGGAATGGCAAGTTTTACTGAAGATAAATCTATTATTAGAACTGAATTTAAGATGCTTAATCTTATTTTTACCAAACTTAAAAAACACCATTCATCTAATTTTAATCTCTCTATTCTTTCAATGGGTATGAGTGGAGATTACAAAATAGCCATTGAAGCAGGAAGCAATATGATTAGGGTTGGAAGTTTAATTTTTGGAAAAAGAAACTACACCTAATTTGTATGCAATACTCGACATAGAGACCACAGGAGGTAAATTTAACGAAGAAGGAATTACCGAAATTGCCATTTATAAATTTGATGGGCATCAAATTGTTGATCAATTTATTAGCTTGGTAAATCCCGAAAGAGAAATTCAACCATTTGTAGTCAATTTAACAGGTATTAATAGTGAAATGCTTAAAAATGCACCTAAATTTTATGAGGTTGCAAAACGTATTATTGAGATTACCACAGATTGTGTTATTGTTGCACATAATGCTAATTTTGACAAGCGAATTTTAACAACCGAATTTAGACGTTTAGGCTACCTATTTGAACGGAAAACACTTTGTACTGTTGAATTAAGTAAAAAATTAATTCCCAATCTTCCTTCTTATAAATTAGGAAAATTATGCAGATCTTTAGGAATCCCCGTTTCAAGTCGTCACAGAGCTGATGGTGATGCTATTGCAACTATTCAGCTATTTAAACTTTTACTCAATAAAGATGTTGACAAGCTAATTGTAAAACAAGCTGTAAAAATTGAAAATACAAGAACACTAACTCCTAAATTATTAACTATTTTAGATGACTTACCTTCAACAACTGGTTTGTTTTATATTCACAATAATACAAGTAAAATTCTATATATTGGCAAAGGGAAAAATATTAAAAAAAAGGTAAATCAATTATTTCTACGGACTTCAAAAAAGGCAAAAATCATACAAAATAGTGTCATTTCTGTTTCCTACGAAGAAACAGGGAATGAACTTGTTGCAGCACTCAAATACAATGAAGAACTTCATATAAATAAGCCTCAATATAACTTTATAAATAAACCAAAAGTTACAACTATTGAATTTAGCAACGAAAATTTAATAGTAATTGATAGAGGGAGAACTATAGGTGAAAAATCTGTTTTATTAATTGAGAACAATGAATTTAAAGGATATTGCTTTGCAGATTTAAATTATCAAATTAACAATATTAAAATACTAAAAACCCTTATTTCTCCCATGAAAAATTCAATTCACAATAGAGAAATTATAAAAAAATACTTGCAAAAAAATAAAGTAGAACAGTTAATTAGATTTTAAAAATTATATGCTATGAAAAAAAAAATTATTCTCTTAATCATATCTTTGAATTGCTTATTCACTTATTCTCAAAAAAAATATACTTTTGGAAAACTCACAACCAAAGAATTAGCCTTAAAAACATATAAATTAGATACTACTGCAAATGCAGTTGTACTATTTGAATCTGCAAATACCACTTTTAAAGTTGGAGTTCACAATGTTATTGTTAGTACCTCTTTTTATAAAAAAATTAAAATTTTTAATAAAGAAGGCTTTAAATATGCTACCTTTTCTATTCCTCTATACAATGACAAAAGTGATAAAGAATATGTGAAAGACGTTAAAGCCATTACACACAATAATTTTAATAAAACTTTTCTTAAAAAATCACAAATTTTTGAAGAAAGAGTGAACGATAGATGGAGGGAAGTTAAATTTACTATGCCTAATTTAAAAAAAGGAAGTATTATTGAAGTAATGTACACCGTAAATACACCGTTTAAATTTAATTTAACTGGATGGGAATTTCAATCAGATATTCCAAAAAAATACAGTCAGTATAGTGCATTAATTCCGGGTAATTACATCTATAACAGAAGCTTAACTGGATATTTAAAACTTAGCGTAAACGATGCTCAAGTTGTAAGAAGGTGCTTTAGTGTACCCAGATATACGACTCCATCAAATTGCGAAAAGGTACTTTATGCTATGGAAAATATCCCCGCTTTTGAGGAAGAAGAATATATGACCGCAAAAGAAAATTTTCTCTCAAAAATAAAATTTGAACTAAGTTCAACCTCCTGGTTTGATGGTACCAAAAAAAAATACACATCAACTTGGAAAGCTGTTGACAGAGAGTTTAAAACTGATAAAAATATTGGTGGGCAGTTTAAAAAAACATCTTTTTTTAAAAATAAAATTCCGAAAGAAATAAATCTTTTAAGCTCCGATTTAGAAAAAGCGAAAGCCATATATATATTTATACAAAAACATTATACTTGGAATCAAAAGTATAGTATTTTTAAAAATGTAAATGTTAAAAAAGCCTACGAAAATAAAGTTGGAAATATAGGTGAAATTAACATCTCGTTAATTAACGCTCTTAAATTTGTTGGTATTAAAACGGAGCTTGTACTTCTTTCTACCAGAAGTAATGGATTTCCTACTAAACTACACCCTATTATTTCCGATTTTAACTACATCATAGCTAAAGTAAATATAGGAGATTCATATTATTTTTTAGATGCAACTAACAAACTGCTACCTTTTGGAATGTTACCATTCAAGTGCCTTAACCATTTCGGTAGGGTTATGGATTTTAAAAATGAAAGTTATTGGATAGATATTGTTCCTTCAAAAGGTTCTAAAACCAAACTTTATGTTGGCTTAACCTTGAATGAAGATGGTACAATTATAGGAAAATTAAGAAAAGTAAAGTTTTGGTATGATGCTCTTAACAGAAGAAAATCAATAGAAAACAAAAGTGAAGATGATATTATTTCTAATTTTGAGGATAACTACAATAATCTTGAAGTTACAAATTATACCATTGAAAATAAGACTACCATTAACAAACCTTTAATTGAAACCTTTGAAGTGATTATTGAAAATTTTGATAATTCTAAAACTTATTTTTTTAACCCTTATTTTGGAGAAAAATTCACTAGGAACCCTTTTAACCAAAAAGATAGATTATACCCAGTAGATTTTGGTTACACAAGAACATATAGTGCAAACGTCATATTAAATATTCCTAAAAATTATAAGATACACACATTTCCTAAATCTAAGTCTGTTAAACTTCCTGAAAATGGAGGTTCCTTTATTTTTTTAGTAAAATCAACCAGTGATTCTTTTATTTTAAGCAGTAGTGTTAAAATTAGTAAGCCTACTTTTTTTAATTTTGAATACAAACCACTTAAAGATTTTTTTAATATTATTGTAAATACTCAAAAAATACCTCTTGAAATTAAAAAGTTATAACTTTAATTCTGTAAATTACATTTAAACTATTAAAACTTGTGAAATCACAAACTAAAACAACTAACTGGAAATCTAAACTTCATGAAATTATTTATGAAGCTGATACTAAGGCTGGAAAATGGTTTGATATTATATTAATAATTACCATTTTAATAAGTATTATTCTTGTAATGCTAGAAAGTGTTGAAAGTTTTGATGCTAAATACCATAATTTTCTAAATATTTCTGAATGGGTTATTACAATCTTATTCTCCATCGAATATATTGCCCGTATCGTAACTATAAAAAAACCTTCATCCTATATTTTTAGTTTTTATGGTATTATTGATTTTTTAGCTACAATTCCAAAATATTTATCCATAATTTTTGTTGGTACACATGCTTTAATTGCGCTACGAGCTTTACGATTGTTAAGAGTTTTTCGAATATTAAAATTAGCACGCTATATGGGTGCTTCAAGAAATTTAATAGCTGCTTTAAAAGCAAGCAAAATTAAAATTTCAGTGTTTTTATTTAGTGTATTGGTTCTCACCATAATTTTAGGTACAGTAATGTATTTAATTGAAGGACCTAAAAATGGGTTTACAAGTATACCACACAGTATGTATTGGGCAATTGTAACATTAACAACAGTAGGCTACGGAGATTTAGCTCCTCATACTCCTTTTGGCCAATTTATAGCCAGTATTGTTATGATATTGGGTTATGGTATTATTGCTGTTCCTACAGGAATTGTAACTTCTGAAATGACTAAAGCTGATAACCTTGCATTGATTAACACACAGCACTGCCCCAACTGTTCAGAAGATAAACATCAAGATATGGCTACATTTTGCCACAAATGCGGAAGTAAATTAAACCATGAATAACTATTTAATTACAATTATTGGTGCTACAGCAATAGGTAAAACAGCTTTAAGTATAAAATTAGCTCAATATTTTAATACTGAAATTATTTCAAGTGACTCTCGGCAATTTTATAAAGAAATGAAAATTGGAACTGCAGTTCCTACAATAAAAGAATTAACTTCTGTAAAACATCACTTCATTCAAAATAGAAGCATTTTTGATAATTATAGTGTTGGTCAGTTTGAAAAAGATGCACTTAAAAAATTACAAAATTTATTTCTCAAAAACAATATAGTAGTTATGGTTGGAGGAAGTGGTTTATATACTCAAGCTGTAATTGATGGATTGGATTATTTTCCAGAAATTAATCCTGAAATAAGGCTAAAACTTATTAAACAACTGGAAAATGGCGAACTTAATTTACTTCAAAATAAATTAAAAGAATTGGATATAGAAAGTTACAATATAATTGAAATTGAAAATCCACATCGTTTAATAAGAGCTTTAGAAATTTGTATTGGAACAGGTAAACCATATTCAAGCTTTAAAAATAAATCAAAAGAAAAACGCAACTTTATTCCAATTAAAATTGGCTTAGAAGCTGATAGAGAGCTCATATACAGTCGTATTGATAAAAGAGTTGATTTAATGTTGCAAGAAGGTTTACTAGAAGAAGCGAAAGAACTTTATAAATACAAAAATTTAAATGCTCTACAAACCGTAGGTTATCGTGAATTATTTAATTATTTTGATGGTAATTTCACATTAGAATTTGCTATTGATGAAATTAAAAAAAATACACGTAGGTTTGCTAAACGACAACTAACTTGGAATAAAAAAGATACTACAATTCATTGGTTTAACTTTGAAGAAAACACCTCAGAAATACTTAAACAAATTGAAGAAATTATACTTTGACAAAAATTTAAAAAATAAAAAATATCTTCTTGGCTATTTTTTTGCATTAAGTGCAACTGCAATTTGGTCTGGTAATTTTATTATTGCAAGAGATTTAAATACAAGTATTCCACCTATAAGCCTTGCTTTTTGGAGATGGACAGTTGCTGTTATTTTTCTATTTCCGTTTGCTATAAAAAAATTGTTAGCAGATTGGAAAACACTTAAGAAAAACTGGATATACATTTCTATAGTCTCTTTACTAGGCGTTACCATATTTAATACGTTAATTTACTTGGCAGGACATACAACAACGGCCATTAATCTATCTTTAATTTCTATTACTTTTCCTGTTTTTATACTATTACTTTCACGTATTTTTTATAAAGAATTAATTACTACACATAAAGCAATTGGGATTTTACTTGTAATAGTTGGTGTACTGTTTTTAATTACAAAAGGGAATCTTTCTAAACTGTTAAACCTCTCTTTTTCAATTGGAGATATTTGGATGTTACTTGCTGCTATAATATTTGCAGTATACAGTATTTTAATAAAACAAAAACCAACAAAATTAAGCCTTTTAGGGTTTCAATTAAGCACTTTTATTTTGGGACTTCTTTTTATGTTGCCCTTTTTTATTTGGGAAACAATTACGGTACCTCCCATAAAAATTGAAAGTAAAACTATATTTTCAATTTTATATGTTGGTATATTTGCTTCATTAACCGCTTATATTTTATGGAATAAAGCAATTGAAAAAATTGGACCAACAAAAGCCGGAATTGTTTATTATACACTGCCTCTTTTTAGTGGTTTATTGGCTTATTTCATTTTAAATGAAGCAATTGGGATGGTTCATTTCTTTAGTTTAGTACTTATCTTATCAGGAATTGTAATTGCAACTTATATAAAACGTAAAAAAATTGACTAAAACCGAACTCAAAGATTTTCTAAACGAAAAAGTAATCCAATACAATAATCCAAAATTTATTGAAAGTGATCCTATTCAAATACCTCACCAATATAATTTAAAAGAAGATATTGAAATATCGGGTTTTCTTACTTCTACAATAGCTTGGGGTAATAGAAAAATGATTATAAAAAATGCAAACCGTATGATGGAACTAATGGGCAATTCTCCTTTTGATTTTGTTATGAATCACAAAGAACACCATTTAGAAAAAATTGATGGGTTTGTACATAGAACTTTTAATAGTAAAGATTTAACCTATTTTATAAAAGCACTCAATCACATTTATACAAATCACAATGGGTTGGAAAAAGTATTTTCAAAATATTCAAATGAATCTTCAACACAACCTGCAATTCATAAACTAAAACAATTATTTTTTGAAAAATCTCATTTACAACGAACGGAAAAACACATTTCTGATCCGTTAAAAGGTTCAGCAGCAAAAAGAATTAATATGTTTTTACGATGGATGGTAAGAGATGACACCACTGGAGTAGATTTTGGAATTTGGAAAAGCCTCTCTCCTACTCAACTATCTTGTCCGTTAGATGTACATTCAGGTAATGTTGCCCGAAAATTAGGGTTAATAGCTAGAAAACAAAATGATGCAAAAGCTTTGGCTGAATTGGATAAGAATTTACGAGAACTGGATGCTAACGACCCTGTAAAATATGATTTTGCCTTGTTTGGATTAGGTGTTTTTGAAGGATTCTAGTTGAAAGTACCTCTTTGGAAATCTATTGTTTTGAAAGTTGAAGCAATTTGATAATTGGAAATGCAAAGTGATAGATTATTTAATTACTATAACTCTTTGTAACAACATTATTACTAAATTTTAAAAACTGTGGCAATCTACTGCTATCATTGAATAGACTTCTGTTATACTTCCCTCTCTAAAACAATTGTTGTTTGCGTTAGGGATAGAACGGTTTGTTTGAGCTCTTTTAAAAGTTGTTTTTAGCAACTTAAAAAAGCGAGTAGTGATAGCCCGACCCAAGGGGAAACGCCAAAATTTTATAAAAAACTTTCTAAAGCCAACTCATAACTTTGCAAGCCAAAACCAGCAATAATACCTTTTGCATTGGGAGCTATATATGAAATATGCCTAAATTCTTCTCTTGAATACACATTAGAAATGTGGACTTCAATAACAGGTGTTTCAATACCTTTAATAGCGTCTCCAATGGCAATTGAAGTATGTGTATAGGCACCTGCATTTAAAATTATACCATTGTAAGTAAAGCCAACTTCATGCAATTTATCTATAATTTCACCTTCAATATTACTTTGGAAATAATGTAACTCAACAGCAGCATATTTCTTTTTTAGTGATACAAAAAATTCTTCAAAGGTTAAGCTTCCATATATTGATGGCTCACGTTTTCCAAGTAAATTTAAATTGGGTCCGTTTATAATAAGTATTTTCATTTTATATGCTATTAAAATGTAAATATAAACCTTATTTTTATCAAATGAAACGAGCATTACAAGTTTTGGAAGACAACGAAATAATTAATAGCGAACGGCATATGTTACCACTAACAAATAAAATTTAAACATATGAAATGGTTACAACTATTAGAAGACTATCAATTCTATCTGAAAATAGAAAAAGGATTGGCGAAAAATTCTATTAACAGCTATTCAAGTGATGTTAAAAAGCTCATTTCGTATTTAGAAGAAAATAATATAACTATTTCTCCTATTACTATTACTGAAGATACCATTCAACAATTTGTGTATTCCATTTCAAAGAATATAAATGCACGTTCACAAGCAAGATTAATTTCAGGGATTCGCAATTTTTTTGATTATTTAATTTTTGAAGACTACAGAAAAGAGAATCCTACTGATTTAATTGAATCTCCTAAAATTGGCAGGAAATTACCAGACACCTTATCAACTGAAGAAATAGATTTATTAATTGGCGCTATTGATTTAAGTGAGCCACAAGGGGAAAGAAACAGAACAATTTTAGAAACATTGTATAGTTGTGGACTACGAGTTTCAGAATTAACCAATTTAAAACTTTCTGATTTATTTTTTGATGAAGGGTTTATACGTGTAATTGGAAAAGGAAATAAACAACGGTTTGTACCTATTAATTTACAAACTCAAAAATATATTCAACTTTATATAAGTACTATTAGAATTCACCTTACAATTCAAAAAGGGTTTGAAGATACTGTTTTTTTGAATAGAAGGGGAAAAAACCTTTCACGTGTAATGATTTATACAATTATTAAAAACTTAGCAATTAAAGTAGGTCTTAAAAAGACTATTAGTCCACACACTTTTAGACATTCTTTTGCCACTCATTTATTAGAAAGAGGTGCAGATTTAAGGGCTATACAGCAAATGTTAGGACATGAAAGTATTACCACTACAGAAATTTACATGCATTTAGATAAAAGTTTTTTGAAAGAAGTTGTAAACCAGTTTCATCCTAGAAAATAAAAAAACAGCATTAAGGATGGATATTTGGTTAAATAACCGTGTTCAATACTGTTTTTTATATCAAGAATCACCTCCTCTATACTTGGTTGACAGGTTTTAACTGACATTGCGTATAATTATAAAGTACAATAAGTTATTGTTCTATTTTGCAATATTTACAATTCTTGTTTCTCTAATTACTGTAACTCGAACTTGACCAGGATACGTCATATCATTTTGAATTTTCTGTGAAATATTAAACGAAAGTTCGCCAGCTTTAGCATCACTCACTTTTTCACTTTCAACAATTACACGCAACTCTCTTCCTGCTTGTATTGCGTAAGCTTTTTGAACACCTGTAAAACCAAAAGCAATATCTTCTAAATCTTTTAAACGTTGTATATATGAGTCTAAAACTTGACGACGAGCACCAGGCCTTGCGCCTGAGATTGCATCACAAACTTGTACAATTGGTGCTATAAGAGTTGTCATTTCAATCTCATCATGATGGGCACCAATGGCATTACAAATTTCAGCGTTCTCATTGTATTTTTCAGCCCATTTCATTCCTAGTAATGCGTGTGGTAACTCACTTTCAGATTCGGGCACCTTACCAATATCATGCAACAATCCCGCTCTTTTTGCTAATTTAGCATTTAACCCAAGTTCAGCTGCCATTAAACCACAAAGGTTTGCAACTTCACGTGAATGCTGTAATAAATTTTGACCATAAGAAGAACGATACTTCATTCTACCAATGGTTTTAATTAATTCTGGATGTAAGCCGTGAATACCTAATTCAATAACTGTGCGTTTACCAACTTCAATAATTTCTTGTTGTAATTGTTTTTCAGTTTTTTTAACAACTTCTTCAATACGTGCTGGGTGTATTCTTCCATCAGTCACTAATTTATGCAATGCCAAACGGGCTATTTCTCTTCTTACCGGATCAAAACAGGATAAAATAATTGCTTCAGGTGTATCATCAACAATAATTTCAACACCAGTTTCGGCTTCTAAAGCTCTAATGTTACGACCTTCCCTACCTATTATTCTTCCTTTTACATCATCAGATTCAATATTAAATACTGAGACACAATTTTCAACTGTTTGTTCAACACCAACACGCTGTATTGTATTTAAAATTACTTTACGTGCTTCTTGCTGTGCTGTTAATTTAGCTTCTTCAATGGTGTCTTGTATAAGTGCCATAGCGTCAGATTTAGCTTCATCTTTTAAAGATTTAACCAATTCTTTTTTAGCATCATCAGCTGAGAGGCCTGAAATAACTTCTAAATTTTCAACTTGTTTACGATGCAACTTATCAACTTCATCAGTTCTGCGTTCTAAATATTCAACTTTTTTATCGTAGTCATTTATTTTTAGTACAATTTCTTTATTTAATTTCCTGTTTTTATCTAACTCTTGTGAAACCTGAGATTCTTTATCTCGAATACGTTTTTCAGCATCTGCAATTTTTTTATCACGAGCTATTATTACTTTTTCATGCTCTGATTTTAATTCAATAAATTTCTCTTTTGCTTGTAAAATTTTATCTTTTTTAAGAATCTCTGCTTCAATTCTGGCTTCCTTTAGAATTGCTGTTGCTTCTTTTTTTGTGTTTCTTAAAATTTTTGTTGCTTTCGTTTTTTCTAAAACTTTTGCAATAATATAACCTATAGCCAATCCTATTGCAATACCAACTATAACGGGTAATATATAATCTATCATAATTCAAATTTAGGTATAAAAAAACCTACATTAGAAAGGTTTTGAAAACTCCTTTAAACAAGATTAAGGCTAACTAATTGGTCAAGGATCCGTTCTAAGACGGCTTGCTTTTGCAATTAAGACTCACCCTTCATAAAGGTATAACGTTGAGTTTAACAAACAATAACTAATGTAGGCAGTATTATTATTATCTTATTTTAAAGAACTTATCTTTTTAAATGTTTATCTATTAAAACACTTAGTTTATTCATTTTTTCTGTTGCATTAATTAAATCTTCATTTTTATTAATAGCATTTATTTCAATTAATGAAGCAAATTGTAAAGCACACATTGCCAATACGTCTTGCTTATCACTAACGGCATAATTCTTTTCAAATTTTGTAACCAAATTATTTATTTGAGTTGCTGCTTTACGCATCCCTTCTTCTTCATTTTCATTTTTAATTCTAATGGGGTATACTCTACCAGCAATAGTTACTTTTATTTTTAAAGATTCAGCCATTTTAAAGATCTTACTCGCTTAATTGACTTATACATAGGTCAACTTCACGAATTAAAGCATTTATTTTGAGTTTTGTTTCTCTTCTATCTTCTTTACTGCCCTCAATAGTTTTAGCAATTTTTAATGTTTGATATTCTTTTTCAATATCATTTAATAACTGCCTTTCTTTGGCTACTTGATTTTCTAAAATTGCTATTTTTGTATGTAATAAATCATTTTCTTCTTTTAAAAAATTATAATTTTTTAAAAGCTTTTGAAGCTTATCTTCAACTAAATTAACAATTTCAGTTATATTACTCATATATGCCCAAGAATATAAACTATTAATTACAAAGTTAGTGTTAGTGAGTGAATATTACAACTGTTTTTTTTAATTTATGCAAAACTTATTTCTTTTAACGTTATAAAGAGAAAATATATTAATTTTATAAATCGTTTTATTTAGTATTTTAGCATTTAAACAAACCTAATGAAAAAGTTTACTATCATATTCATTTTACTTTACAACGCTATTGTGTTTTCTCAAGGAGATGCAACATTAATAAGTGAATATCCCGTGAACTATTTTAAAAACCCTTTAAATATTCCACTAATTTTATCGGGTACTTTTGGAGAATTACGAACCAATCATTTTCATGCTGGCTTAGATATTAAAACGCTACAAAAAGAAGGTTTAGAGGTAGTTGCTGCCGCTGAAGGTTATGTTTCTCGTATTAAAATTTCTCATTGGGGATATGGAAAAGCTATTTATATAACACACCCTAATGGATATACTACCGTTTATGCTCACTTAAAAAAATTTAATAAACGTATTGAATCTTATATAAAGAAAAGACAATATAAAAAAGAAAGTTTTGAAATTCAGGTTTTTCCTTCTTCAACTACGCTACCAATTACTAAAAATGAAATAATTGCTTTTAGTGGAAGCACTGGAGGCTTTGTAGGGCCTCATTTACACTTTGAAATTAGAAATACTAAAACTGAGGAACCAATAAATCCTATGCTTTTTGGCATGCAAGTAAATGATTCTAAAAAGCCTAGAATTAACACGTTAATAGGATATTCATTTGGTGAAAATTCACAAATAAATGGTATTGAAAAACCAACTCAGCTCATTTTTAGAAAATTAAAAAATGGAGAATTATTAGCAACTAAAATAAAAGCCTTTGGGAAAATTGGTTTTGGTATAAACGCGTACGATCAATTGGATGGCGCGTATAACAAAAATGGGCTTTATAGTTTAGCAATGCTAGTTAATGGTAAAAAAATATTTGAGTTTGAAGCCTCCTCTTTTTCATTTTCAGAAAGTAAATTTATTAACTTACTCATTGATTATGAGAGATTTGCAAATTTAAATCAGCGAGTTCAAAAATGTTTTATTGAACCCGAGAACAACTTAAGTTTGTATACTAAATCTATAAATAATGGTTATTTAACAATTGAAGATGGCTTATCATATACTGTTGAAATAATTGCAAAGGACTTTAAAGGAAATAAACAAAAAATAACAATTCCAATCATAGGGGAAAAAAATTCAGTATTGGTTAAAAAGGTTGAAAAAGTAACCCCTTATAAAATAGCGCATAAGCAATTTAATAAATTTAATAAAAATGGTGTAACCATCGCTTTTCCTAAAAATACCTTTTATAAAGACTTCTATTTAGATTTTAGTGTAAATGATTCTATTGTTAAAGTACATACTCCTACAATTCCATTAAATAAAAAATACACACTTACTTTTAATGTTTCAAAATACACTGAAAATGAAAAAAAACAAGTATACATTGCTTATATAAATAAAAAGGGAGGCACAAGCTATGAACCTACCGTAAAAAAAGATGCCACATTTTATAGTTCTACTAAAAAATTAGGGAAATTCACCTTAAAAAGAGATTCTATTAAACCTAAAGTTAGGTTGCATAATTTTAAAAATGAGCAATGGCTCACTCATTTTAAAACCTTAAAAGTTAAAATTTCTGATAAAGAATCTGGTGTAAAATCATACCGAGGTGAAATTGATGGAGAATGGATATTAATGGAGTACAACGTGAAAAATGGGATTTTAACTTATAATTTTAGCGATAAAACTTTTACAACAGCAAAACACAATTTAAAAATTACAGTTATAGATAATGTTGGAAACACCAATATAATTAAAGCAACTTTCTTTAGAAAAAAATAAATAGTACATGCTTAAAACAGTAACCCTAACTTTATTTTTAATATTCTCACTAAGTATTACTGCTCAAAATTCAATTATTAAAGGCATTGTAAAAAACACTGATAAAAACCCCATAGAAGGGGTTACAATTTCTTATTTAAATTACGGAACAACAACTAATAAAAAGGGAGAATATAAATTCTCTGTTCCGGGAGATACTAAAATTAAAATCACATTTAGGCATATATCATACACTATTTTAACAAAAACAATTACAATTCCTAAAAATAAAACCTACAATTACTCTCCAATATTAAAACCTAAAGTTGAAAATATTGATGAAATAATTGTAAAAGATAATAAAAAGGACGCTCAAGGTTTTATTCAAATAAACCCCGCTGATGTAATTAAAATACCTGGTGCTAATAATGGAGTTGAAAATATATTAATGACTTTAGCAGGTGTTAATAATAACAATGAATTAAGCACACAATACAATGTGCGTGGTGGCAATTTTGATGAAAATTTAGTTTATGTTAACGGCATTGAAGTTTATAGACCTTTTTTAGTGAGATCAGGTCAACAAGAAGGTTTAAGTTTTGTAAACCCCGCAATGGTTCAAAATATAAAATTTTCAGCTGGTGGATTTCAAGCCAAATATGGAGATAAACTTTCTTCTGTTTTAGATATAACGTATAGAACTCCTGAAAAATTTGCTGTAGCTATGACGGGAAGTTTACTGGGTGGGAGTATAACTGTTGAAGGTAATATGCTTCATCACAAACTAAGTGCAATATTAGGTGTTAGATATAGAAATAATAGTATATTTATTAATAGTAAAGACATTAATATTAATTCGAACCCAAATTTTACCGATATACAAACATTTTTATCTTATGAAGTAAACTCAAAGTTAAAAGTTGATTTCTTAGGTAATTTCTCTATTAATAATTACAACTACACTCCTATTACTAGAAGAACTAAATTTGGAACAATCTCAAATCCTTTAGAGCTAATTGTTTTTTATGAAGGACAAGAAAAAGACAAATTTAAAACACTTTTTGGTGCCCTAAAAGGGAGTTATATTGTAAACAAAAACTTAAATTTAAGTTTAACTACTTCAACATATCAAACAATTGAAGAGGAATATTATGATATTTTAGCAAGTTATAATTTAGGAGAAACTAACAGTGATTTTGGTTCTAGTAATTTTGGTGATGTTGCGTTTTCAGAAGGAATTGGTACGCAATTAAATCATGCTAGAAATAATCTTGATGCTCTTATTGGTAATATTGAATTTAAGGTCACTTATAAAAAAGATAAATTTCAGCTAAATCTTGGTATTAAATACCAAAAGGAAGATATTAAAGATCGTATAAATGAATGGGAAGTTATAGACTCGGTAGGTTTTAGTGTACGCCCTCCAAACCATATTTCAAACAATCAACCTTATGAGCCTTTTACAGGAGAAATTGTTCCTTTTCAAAGTATTAAAGCCCAAAATAGTACAATAATTGATCGTTTAATATGGTTTGCACAATACAGTAAAAATAGTAACTGGAATAATCATAAAATTTGGTATAATATTGGGGCTAGATCTCATAATTGGAATGTTTATGGCGATGATATTGAAACTTCAAATCAAATTATTTACAGTATTAGAGGTCAATTTGCTATAAAACCTGATTGGGAAAAAGAAATGCTTTTTAGAATCTCAGGCGGCATGTACAATCAACCTCCTTTCTACAGAGAACTTAGAAATAGAAATGGTGTTGTAGTTCCTGATGTTAAGACACAAAAATCAATCCATATAGTTTTAGGAAATGATTATAGTTTTAAACTGTGGAAGCGGCCATTTAAATTAACTTCTGAAATTTATTACAAAAACTTAACCAATGTAAATACATATACTGTTGACAATGTTAGAGTTAGATATAGCGCAAGTAATAATGCAACTGCTTATGCTACTGGAATTGACTTAAGATTGAATGGGGAATTTGTGCCAGGAACTGAAAGTTGGATTAGTATTGGCTTTTTAAAAACTGAAGAAAACAGCGACAACAGAGGTTATATTTCCCGCCCAACAGATCAACGTTTTAAATTTGGGATGTTATTTCAAGATTATGTTCCTAATATTCCTAACATAAAAATGTATTTAAATTTAGTTTTCAATACTGGTGTTCCTGGTGGTTCTCCATCTTATACAGATCCTTATAACTATCAAAATAGATTAAATGCATACAAAAGAGCTGATATAGGAATTTCTTACGTTTTTACAGATGCAATAAACCAATACCAAAGTGGGTGGTTACAAAAATTTAAAGAATTAGCTGTTGGATTTGAGATTTACAATATGTTTGATATTCAAAATTCAATTACCAATACTTGGGTTAGAGATGTGTATTCAAAACAGTTTTATGGTATCCCAAATTTTATGACTTCGAGAGTTTTTAATGTGAAAATAAATATGAAATTATAACTTTATAATTTCGAAACTCCTTTAACTATTCGTTGTTAAATCGCTATTAAGTTTATATGTGATATCTGCAAGTATATGTTTCAAAGCCCAAAATTTTTCAGTTTATTTTAATTTATTAAAGTATATAAGAGCCAAAACAATTACTACGAATACTAAACTTTTAATTCTGTCTTTTCTGTTATCTTTAATTAGATTCTTTCTAATCTCATAAAGTTGTTCTGGCTTAGCTTTCTTATCAAAGAAAATATTTCTTTTTTATATCCTTCTTTAGAATTTGAGCTTTCTCAATCAAAATAAGTTTTCCTCCTTGCTCTTGAATTATTATATAATGATGAAATCATCGCTGAGACCGAACCATCAAAACTCATTTAAAATTATTTTAAGGATTATTTATACATAACTAAACAGACTTACTTCAGCTAAATTTAATATTTTATTTTTAGAACCGTAAGAATATTAAGCTTTTGCCATTACTTTAAAATTTGCTTAGTGTGCTCTTTGGTTTTTACTTTTGAAATTATATCCTCTATAATACCCTCTTCATCAATTACAAATGTAGTTCTATGAATTCCATCATATTCTCGTCCCATAAATTTTTTAGGTCCCCAAACACCAAAAGCATTAATAACCTTTTTATCTTCATCAACCAATAAATGGTAAGGCAATTCATTTTTAGCTATAAAATTTTGCTGCCGTTTAGCTGAATCTGCACTCACGCCTAGGACTTCGTATCCTTTTGATAAGAAAGTTTGATAGTTGTCTCTCAAATTACAAGCTTCCATAGTACATCCAGGCGTACTTGCTTTTGGGTAAAAGAATAAAACTAATTTTTTTCCTTTAAAATCAGAAAGTTTTATTGAATTTCCAGATTCATCAAGTGCCTCAAAATTTGGTGCCTTATCACCTACTTTTAATGTTGTCATAATTTGTATTTTAGCTTTTTGTAAAGATACTAAAAATGACCAAACAAGAAAGAGTTGATTTTGTGATACATACTTTAGAAAAGTTATATCCAGAAGTGCCTATTCCATTAAAACATAAAGATCCATACACCTTACTAATAGCAGTCCTATTATCTGCTCAAAGTACTGATGCTAGGGTAAATACAATTACTCCTCTACTGTTTAAAAAAGCCGATAATCCATATGATATGGTAAAGCTCTCTGTAGAAGAAATTAAAGAAATTATTAGACCCGTAGGCTTGTCACCTATGAAATCAAAAGGAATTTATGGCTTGTCAAAAATTTTAATAGAAAAGCACAATGGAAAAGTTCCTCAAAGTTTTGAGTATTTAGAAGAATTACCAGCAGTAGGGCATAAAACAGCAAGTGTTGTTATGAGCCAAGCCTTTGGCGTACCCGCTTTTCCTGTTGATACACATATACATAGATTAATGTATAGATGGAACTTAACCAATGGTAAAAATGTTGTTCAAACTGAAAAAGATGCTAAAAGACTATTTCCTAAAAACTTATGGAATAAACTACACTTACAAATCATTTACTACGGACGAGAATATTCTCCTGCAAGAGGATGGAATTTAGAGAAAGATGTTATTACAAAAAAAATAGGTAGAAAATCTATCTTAAAATAAAAACCCATTTTAGGTTATAAAATGGGTTTAAAGAACATTAATTCAAATGTAATTCAATATAATTGTTTTTGTTGGTTTTAACCACTCTTAATTGCTTTGAGTAGTTGAGCAAATATTGAATTATTTCGTTTCTAGGTTGCTCCACCATGGGAGTCTTTTGAGAGTAAAGTTTCATCATAAATAATTGGTTTACATTACTTGAACGATGAAATTTAAACTTTATTGCACAATTATATTTAATTCACCAAAACAATATGGTGTTTTTCTATCAACTTTCTTAAATTAATTAAAGCATAACGCATTCTTCCCAATGCAGTATTAATACTTACAGCTGTATTTTCGGCTATTTCTTTAAAACTCATATCCTTATACATTCGCATCAATAAAACTTCTTTTTGGTCATCAGGTAATTCTTCAATTAAAGATCTAACATCCTCCAAAATTTGGCTTTTAATAATTTGATTCTCAGCAGATAGTGTGTCATCACTTAGCACATCAAAAATATCAAAATCATCCGTATTATTAAATTTTGGTATTCTTTTATTACGTCTAAAATGATCAATAATTAAATTATGTGCTATACGCATAACCCAGGGTAAAAATTTACCTTCTTCATTGTATTTACCTCTTTTTAAAGTATTTATAACTTTAATAAAAGTATCCTGAAAAATATCTTCTGAAATTTCTCTATCTTGAATTTTCGATAAAATAAAACTGAAAATTCGCTGCTTATGACGAACTATTAAAATCTCTAAAGATTTTTCATTTCCTTGAATGTAACTGCTAACTAATAAGCCATCACTCTTAATTGTACTCTCCATATATTAAATACATTTAGGGGTTAAAATTGTTGTATTTATAAAATCTTATAAAAAGTAATAGTGTTTAATAGGCTTTATTTTGGGAATAATATATCACAAATATGAGGTGTTTTTTTTAGAATTACAAATTTTAGTTCAATATTTTTAAATAAGTTATGTTTTTATTTACTTATTTTAAATATTTACTTACAACACACACATAAATTTCAAAATTTTGTGATTACATTTGCATTTATCCTATTTTTTTAAAGGGAAATGACTAAAAATATAGCCGCATTAAATTCAAAAGAATACATACTTATTAAGGGAGCCAAACTTCATAATCTAAAAAATATTGATGTTGCAATTCCAAGAAATAAATTAGTGGTAATTACAGGGCTTTCTGGCTCTGGAAAATCTAGTTTAGCTTTTGACACTTTGTTTGCTGAAGGGCAGCGAAGATATGTTGAAAGTTTATCATCCTATGCCAGACAGTTTTTAGGAAGACTTCACAAACCAAAAGTAGATTATATAAAAGGCATTGCTCCTGCCATTGCTATTGAGCAAAAAGTAAATTCAACCAATCCTCGCTCTACGGTTGGTACTTCTACTGAAATATATGATTATTTAAAACTATTATTTGCTAGAATTGGTAAAACGTTTTCTCCTATTTCAGGAAATGAAGTAAAAAAACACACTGTTTCTGATGTACTTAATTATATAAAAACATTAGATATAAATACGAAGCTATTACTACTTTCTCCTGTTCATATTCCTCAAGAAAGAAACGTACTTCAAACATTAAAAATATTAGCACAACAAGGATATTCAAGAATAAAATACAATGGTAAAATTATTCGAATTGAAGAGGTAACTACTGAAATTAAACACGATTTCTATTTAGTTATAGATAGAGTTATTGTAAAAAATAATGAAGATTTTTACAATAGGTTAGCTGATTCCATCCAAACAACTTTTTTTGAAGGAAAAGGAGAATGTATTATTGAAGATGCTAAAAACCAACATCAAATTTCATTTAACAATAATTTTGAATTAGATGGTATTCAGTTTTTAGAACCTAACACTCATTTATTTAGTTTCAATAATCCGTACGGTGCTTGTCCAACCTGTGAAGGCTACGGAAATGTTATTGGTATTGATGAAAATTTAGTAATACCTAACACTTCATTATCCATTTACCAAGATGCTATATTACCTTGGAGGTCAGATTCTTTTAAGAAATACAAAGACAATCTTGTAACCAATGCTTACAATTTTGACATTCCTATCCACAAACCTTGGTTTGAACTCACAAGCAAGCAAAAACAACTAGTTTGGAATGGAAATAACTCATTTAAAGGATTGCATTCTTTCTTCAAACATTTAGAATCCAAAAGTTATAAAATTCAATATCGAGTTATGCTTTCCCGCTATCGAGGTAAAACAAAATGTACAGTTTGTAACGGGAAACGATTAAGACACGAAACTAATAATATTAAAATTAACAATAAAAATATAAGTGATTTAGTTGATTTACCTCTTGATGAACTAATCTATTTTTTTAAAAACATACAACTAACTAAAAATGAACAAAACATAGCAAAACGTTTGTTAGTTGAAATTAATAACAGGTTACAGTTTTTAAACGATGTAGGGTTAAGTTACCTAACTTTAAACCGAACCTCTAACACACTTTCAGGCGGTGAAAGTCAACGAATTAATTTAGCAACATCTTTGGGTAGTAGTTTAGTTGGCTCTATGTATATTTTAGACGAACCGAGTATTGGTTTACACCCAAAAGATACAGAACGTTTAATAAAAGTATTAAAAAACCTACGAGATTTAGGCAATACCGTAATTGTAGTTGAGCACGATGAAGATATTATGAAAGCTGCTGATCTAATTATTGATATTGGCCCAGAAGCAGGTACTTTTGGTGGTGAAATTGTAGCGGAAGGAACATTTCAACAAATATTAAAATCAAAGTCATTAACAGCGCAATATTTAAATAATAAATTACAAATTGAAATTCCAAAACAACGAAGGAAATTTAATAAAAGTATTGAAATTGTTGGAGCCCGTGAAAACAATTTAAAAAATATAAATGTTTCTTTTCCTTTAAATTGTTTAACCGTTGTAACAGGTGTTTCGGGTAGTGGAAAAAGCACTTTAGTCAGTAAAATTTTATATCCAGCCATTCAAAAGAAAATTGGTGGCTATGGAGAAAAAATTGGACAGTTTACTGAACTAAAAGGAGATACTTCAACCATTGAACATATTGAATTTATAAACCAAAATCCAATTGGCCGTTCAAGCAGGTCAAACCCTGTTACTTATATAAAAGCGTACGATGATATTAGAGCGCTCTTTGCTTCAGAAAAGTTATCTAAAATACGAAATTATCAACCAAAACATTTTTCATTCAATGTAGAAGGTGGTAGATGTGAGGTTTGTAAAGGTGAAGGCGAAGTTACTATTGAAATGCAATTTATGGCAGATGTGCATTTAGAATGTGAAAGTTGCAAAGGAAAACGATTTAAAAAAGAGGTTTTAGAAGTTAAATTTCACAATAAATCAATAAACGATATTTTAAATAGCACTATTGATGATGCCATTACTTTTTTCTTAGAACATAAAGAAACTAAAATTGTAAAAAAATTAAAACCTTTACAAGATGTTGGCTTGGGCTATGTTACTTTAGGGCAATCATCATCTACATTATCAGGTGGCGAGGCACAACGTATAAAATTAGCTTCCTTTTTGGTAAAAGGCACAAGACAAAGTAAATCTCTATTTATTTTTGATGAACCAACTACAGGGCTTCATTTTCATGATATTAATAAACTATTAAATTCTTTTCAAGCATTAATTAAAAATGGACATTCAATTATTGTTGTTGAACATAATATTGAATTAATTAAGTGTGCTGATTATATTATTGACTTAGGTAAAGATGGAGGTAAAAAAGGAGGGCAACTTATTTTTCAAGGTACTCCTGAAGAGCTTATAAAATGTAAAAATTCTTATACAGCCTCTTATTTAACTCAAAAACTTCTTTAATATATTGCCTACTTCAATTATTTTATGGGCGTTCCCCTAACGGGTCAGGCTATTCGTTATATCTTTTTAGTCGCCGCCTAAAAAGTATGCCACTACTATCCTTAACGCTATTTTCTCATTGTAACCTAGAAGGCATTAGCAATCTCATAAACTAGATATTTTTTAACCGGTATTTCAACAATACTCAGTAACCTTCGGGGAATAATAAAGCAACAAAATAACAATCTCCTAAAAAAGTTTTATTGTTTTTCCTTTGTATTTAAAGACTCTAATTTCCCTTTAGCCAATACAAAATCTGGAAATAATTTTACAGCACGTTCAAAACTGAGTTTAGCATTATTATCCTTTTTCAAATTTAATTCAATAACACCTTGCAAATATGCAATAGAAGCTTTTAAATTAATATCCTGACTGTAATTTTTATTTACTTGGAAAGTAATCTTCACAGCTGTATTATCTGGTAATTGATCTGCCTTTTTTATAGAAGTATACGCTTCTTCAAACTTGTTTAAAGCATATTGTAAACCCGCCAACTTATAAGCAAAATAATTATCCTCAGTTTTAGTTAGCAATGTTTTATAAACTTCAATTGCCTTACCAAAAGCACCTAAAGACTCCAACGATACAGCTTGCATTTTTAGCAAATCTAAATTAGTTGGTTTATTTTTTAAAACATCATTAAGCACTAAAAAACAAGATGAATAATTTCTTTCTCTAAAATACAAATATGCTAAACTATCTTTATAAGTGCTTTGTGGTCCTTCCAAATTAATAATCGCATACATTGCAGTTGCTGCAACCATATCATCACCATAAGATAATGCTTGTTTTAATTTTTGTTTTTCTAATGTTATTGAATTTTCAGATTGTGCTATTACAGTTGTAGTAACTATAAACGTTAATATATATAGTAGATTTTTCATTCATTCTCATTTAATTATTTATGGTATAAAACTATTAAATTATATTTAAATTAAACACAATAATTTCTAAAAATAAAAGTCTAAAACTACAAGTTGCTTTTAACCTCTATCAATTTTAAAATTAAGGATACAAAAAAAGGTCTGCATAACAGACCTTTAATTTTGGGTGAAAGACCGGTTTCGAACCGGCGACCTCCGGAACCACAATCCGGCGCTCTAACCAGCTGAGCTACAATCACCATTTATTTGAGGATGCAAATGTATAACATTTCTGTTTTTTTACAAACATTTTTTATATTAAATTATCTAAAGATTTTACTGCAACATAACGTTCTGTAGTGAAGCCTTCTGCATAGTCTACTCCTACCAACCTTCCTAAATCCTGTGCTCTATACAATACACTATCTAAAAAGTTCTTACTAGAAATAGGAGAACTTGGCTCTTTACTTGCTGGATTGTAAAATTGAGAGTCGTAAGCTTTTACCGCATTCATTTTAACTTCAATAAATTCTGAAATATCAACTACAAAATCTGGTTCTATATTTTTCCATTGTATATAATGATAAACCTGTTTTGGCCTCCAAGCTTCCTGCTTTTGACCATCAAGAAAAGTTTCTATTTTCACTAAACCCGATAAAAAACAAGCATCAGACACTAGCTTACTGCCTTTTGAATGATCAATGTGCCTATCATCTATAGCGTTACATACTATAATTTCAGGTTTGTATTTTCTTATTCTTTTTATAATTTTAAGTTGATGCTCTTTATCATTTAGAAAAAAACCATCTGCAAAAGCTAAGTTTTCTCTTATTGAAACACCTAAAATTTTTGCTGCTTTGGCAGCTTCTTTTTTTCTTATTTCTGAAGAACCTCTTGTACCCAATTCACCTCTAGTTAAATCTAAAACTCCAATTTTTTTACCTAAAGAAATTTCTTTGGCTATGGTTGCTCCACAACCTAATTCAACATCATCAGGATGTGCCCCTATTGCTAATATATCTAACTTCATGCTTTCTTTGTTACATTTATAATACAACAAATATATAATAATTATTAGTGCTGTATTTAAATATTATTTTAAAACTTTAACGCTTGTTTTAATTAAACCAGAACAAATTAAAAATACACTCAATCCAATAAACGGTATAAAAAATATAATAAATGGTAAGTTTTATTTGGTAGTTTGAAATTAATTATATACATTAGCATAAGATTACAAAGAATATAACCCCTGAGTCCCCTAGTATTATGAAAAAAATAGCCCCATTTATTTTGTTTTTATTAACAATAGCTCCTCTTTCTTATTCTCAAGTTTCAAGTTTAGAAAAAAATGCTTTGATTGATTTGTATAAATCAACCAATGGTACTAATTGGAATACGACTTGGGATTTAAACAACGATGTTCAAACTTGGTATGGAGTAACCGTAGAGAATAATACTGTTACTGAAATTAACTTAAGTATGAATAATTTAGACGGAGCTATTCCATCAACAATAGCCAATCTAAAATATTTAAAACATTTAAATCTTGGATTTAATAGATTAAGTGGAATTATCCCTTCTGAAATCACTTCAATTAAATCTCTGGAAACTATTCAATTGTTTATGAATCAATTAGAAGGCGAATTACCTTCAAACATAGGAGAATTGGTTAATTTGAAAAAATTAGAATTATTTAATAATTTAATTACAGGTAATTTACCTATTTCTATTTATAACCTAAAAAATCTTGAGGTTTTACAACTAAGCAGTAATAGATTTACAGGTTCTATTTCAGAGGAAATAAAAAATATGACAAACTTAAAAACGTTGAGTTTATTTGATAATTCAATGTATGGTGCTATTCCTTCACAAGTTGGAAGTTTAAGTAACCTAGAAGAACTTTCTTTAGCTAATAATTTATTTGAAGGAGAAGTTCCAAATGAAATAAGTAATCTTTTAGAACTAGAAACACTTCTTTTAAATAACAATAGGTTTGTTGGTACAATCAATACATCTATTAAAAATTTACCTAAACTTGTAAATATAGGATTTAATAATAATCCGAAAGAAATTGAAATTTTAGCAAAACCTATAACACAAAATAATATAAATCCCCAATAATAATTGTCTGAATAATTAAATCATCCCCAAAAAAAGAGACTGTAACCCCTAACAGTCTCTTTTTTTTTGTAAAATTTATAAAAACATTAACATAGTTGCATATGCAACTAATTAGTTTATTTAAATATCTTCACACAAAATTTAAATAGTGTGCATTTTAACAATAGTAAATCCGATTTTAATAAAACTTTAGCTCCTTGGATTGGAAGAACTTGTAAAATTATGAATGTGTATATTTCAGATGTTTTTCATAAAAACAATATACAAGTAACTAAAGAGCAGTGGATTGTATTAAAAATATTACACGAAGATGCTGATGGCATTATTCAAAATGATCTTGCGTTTATAACAAACCGAAATAAAGCTTCATTAGCAAGACTTATAAATGTGTTGGAAAAAAATAATTTAGTAACAAGAATACATTCAAAAGAAGATTCACGTAAAAAATTTATTTTCATCACCAAAAAAGGCACGCAATTATTCCTAAAAATGAAACCTCTTATGCTTCAAAGCATTCAAATTCTTCAAGATGGGATAACCGACAATGAAAAAAAAACATTCATTGAAGTAATGAAAAAAATTCAAAATAACATTCAAAAACAAACAATATAGATACTCCTCTAACCAAATTAAAAAACGATGAGAAAAATAATATCAATAATTTTAGCTATTGTTCTTATAATAGGTTCAATACTATTTGCCAAATATTTAATAAAGAATAAAAAAAAGCCAAAACCTAGAGTTGAAAAAGTTGTAAAAACCGTTTTCACAGAAACGGTAAATAATACATCAATACCATTAGTTATAACTTCCACTGGTAATTTAACTGCAAAAAATAAAATTGAAATTTATGCTGAAGTTCAAGGTGTTTTAGAAAAAACAGCTAAAGAATTTAAAGAAGGTACATTATTTAACAAGGGCGAAATTATTATTAAAATTAATAGTGATGAATTTTATGCAAATTTAAAGGCCCAAAAAAGTAATTTATTCAATAGTATTACTGCTATTATGCCTGATATTAGATTAGATTACCCCTCTGAATATACCAAATGGCAGAGATATCTTAAAAATTTTGATTTAAATAAAAGTTTACAAAAACTTCCTGAAATTACTTCAGATAAAGAAAAGTTTTTCATTTCTGGACGTGGCATTACCACAGCATATTACAATGTAAAAAACTTAGAAATAAAATTCAATAAGTACACTTTGAAAGCCCCATTTAATGGCATTCTAACTGAATCATTAGTAAATCCGGGTACCTTAATAAGGGTTGGACAAAAATTAGGTGAGTTTATAGACCCTTCAGTTTATGAAATAAAAGTTGCAATAAAATCTAAATTTAAAAATTTATTACAAATTGGAAAACAAGTTGAACTAAACAATTTAGAAAAAACTAAAGAATGGGTTGGTAAAGTAGTTCGAATTAATGGCAAAGTAGATTCTAACACACAAACAATTAATGCTTTTATAGAAGTTCGTGGAAAAGACCTTAAAGAAGGTCAATTTTTAGAGGTTTTCTTACAAGCAAAATCTGAAAACAATGCTTTTGAAGTTGCTAGAAATCTTTTGATTGAAAACTCAAAACTATATATTGTTAAAGACTCTATTTTGGATTTGGTAACGGTTAATCCAGTTTTTGAAAATAAAAACACTGTTGTAATAAAAGGTTTGGAAAATGGCACTCAGCTACTTTCAAAACCTATTCCGGGTGCGCATTCAGGAATGTTAGTTAAAATTGCAACTGAAAATAAAAAACAATAATGAAGAAAATTATATCTTACTTTATAAAATTTCCTGTTGCTGTAAATATTTTTATTCTTGCATTTATAGGTTTTGGTTTAGCCGGTGCCTTGTCTATGAAGTCTTCATTTTTTCCTTTAACTGATTCTCAAAGAATATCAATAAATTTAACATATCCTGGAGCCTCACCTGAAGAAATAGAAGAAGGAATTGTATTAAAAATTGAAGATAATTTAAAAGGAATTGTTGGTATTGATCGTGTTACATCTGTTTCAAGAGAAAATTCTGCAACTATTAATATTGAAACGTTGAAAGGTAAAAATATTGACGTAGTTTTATCTGATGTTAAAAATGCTGTAGATAGGGTTCCCTCATTCCCTTCTGGTATGGAACCTCCAATTATTGCTAAAATTGAAACTATGAGACCCACCATAAGTTTTACAATTAGTGGTGATAATATTTCCTTAGCAACATTAAAGCAATATGCTAGAACAATTGAAAATGACATTAGAAGTATTGATGGCATTTCGCAAATTAATCTTTCAGGATTTCCTGACCAAGAAATTGAAATTGCTGTACGTGAAAATGATTTACAAGCTTATAACTTATCCTTTTCAGAAGTAGCTGAAGCTGTTAGTAAAACTAACTTACTCATTTCTGGAGGAAATATAAAAACAGACAGTGAAGATTATTTAATTAGAGCTAGAAATAAAAATTATTACGGCAATGAGTTATTAAACTTAGTTGTTAGAGCTACTCCTGACGGAAATATTATACGTTTGAAAGACATTGCCAGTGTTTCTGATACTTGGTCTGAAAATCCAGATAGATTATTTTTTAACGGAAAAAAATCAATTGAAATAACCATAAACAACACCAATAGTGAAGATTTAATTTCTTCGGCTGATAAGGTTAAGAAATACATAGAAAAATTTAATCAACAACAAGAAAATATTCAGATAAATATTTCCAGTGATAATTCTATTACCTTAAAACAACGTTCAGATTTATTATTGAAAAATGCTGCAATGGGTGTATTGTTGGTTTTGTTTTTCTTAGCTTTATTTTTAAATATTCGATTAGCTTTTTGGGTTGCTGCTGGTATTCCAATAGCCTTTTTTGGAATGTTTATTTTTGCAGCTCAATTAGGCGTTACTATTAATGTACTTTCTTTATTTGGGATGATTATTGTAATAGGAATTCTAGTTGATGATGGTATTGTTATAGGAGAAAATATTTATCACCATTATGAAAAAGGAAAGACCCCTATAAGAGCGGCTATTGATGGTACTTTAGAAGTAATTCCTCCTATTGTTTCAGCTATTTTAACAACAATTATAGCTTTTTCTACATTCTTCTTTTTAGATGGTAGAATGGGTGATTTTT
This sequence comes from Lutibacter profundi, assembly GCF_001543325.1. Classification (NCBI taxonomy): domain Bacteria; kingdom Pseudomonadati; phylum Bacteroidota; class Flavobacteriia; order Flavobacteriales; family Flavobacteriaceae; genus Lutibacter; species Lutibacter profundi. The sequence continues at coordinate 276,991 of NZ_CP013355.1, read as the reverse complement.
TTAGTGAGGTTTCAACTATAGTAATATTAACTTTAGCTGTGTCATTAATTGAGGCATTAATTATTTTACCTGCACACATTGCACATTCAAAGGCTTTAGAACGAAAAGAGAAAAAAAGAAATAAAATAAATGCCTTCTTTTTTAACATAAATCAATTTGCCGAAAAATGGCTCTTTTATTTTAGAGATACCATTTACGCACCCTATTTAAGGTTTTTCTTAAAACACAAAGCTCTAGGTTTTTCAATTCCAATAACCATGCTTATTCTTAGCATAGGTGCTTTAGGAGGAGGCATTGTAAAAACTTCTTTTTTTCCTTCTGTGGCTAGTGATAAAATATCTATAACCTTAAAAATGCCACAAGGAACAAACGAAAGAGTTACAGATTCTATTATTTCTAAAATAGAAAAAGCTGCTTGGGAGATAAATAAAGAATTCTCTAAAAAACAAACTGATAACCAACAAGTAATTCAAAATATTATTAGGCGTATTGGACCTGGTTCTGCCAATGGAAGTTTAACTGTTAACCTATTACCTGGCGAAGCTCGTGATTTTTCATCTCCTAAAATAACAAACGCTATTCGTAATAAAGTTGGTAAAGTGTATGGTATAGAAAGTTTAACTTTTGGTTCTGGAGGAAATTTTGGGGGTAGCCCTATTGCTGTTGCCTTATTAGGTAATAACATAAAAGAATTGAAAGCAGCAAAAAATGAACTCAAAGAAATATTAAGTAAAAATTCATTATTAAAAGATATTTCTGACAATGATCCTGCAGGAATTAAGGAAATCCAAATTAAATTAAAAAACAACGCTTACTTACTTGGCTTAAATTTACAAACCGTTATGAGCCAAGTAAGATCTGGATTTTTCGGATTACAAACACAGCGATTTCAACGAGGGCAAGATGAAATAAAAGTTTGGGTACGTTTTAAAAAAGAAGATAGGTCTTCAATAAAAAACTTAAATGATATGTGGATTACCACTCCTACTAATAAACGTGTCCCTTTTTCTGAAATAGCCAAATACACTATTAAAAGAGGTGATGTAGTTATCAATCATTTAAGTAGTAAGCGTGAAATACAGATTACTGCAGATATGAAATCTCCTGATGGAAGTGCTACAGATATTTTAGATGATATTAAAAGTAATATTATGCCTGAAATTTCTTCTAAATACCCAACAGTAAGTGCAGTATACGAAGGTCAAAATAGAGAAATGAAAAAAACAACGCGCTCTGTAAAAAAAGTCGGTCTTATTATTCTTGCATTGATTTATATTGTTATAGCCTTTACTTTTAGATCTTATGATCAACCAATTTTATTAATTATACTAATTCCTTTCAGTTTAATTGGGATTATTTGGGGGCACTGGATTCATGGATTCTCAATAAATATTTTATCGTGGTTAGGAATCATTGCTTTAATTGGTATTATGGTAAATGATGGATTAGTACTTATTGAGAAATTTAACGGCTATTTAAAAGAAGGAATGAAATATGATGAAGCCTTAATACAAGCAGCTACTTCAAGATTTAGAGCTATTCTTTTAACTTCTTTAACTACAGTAGCCGGATTAGCCCCATTACTTTTGGAAAAAAGTAGACAAGCTCAATTTTTAAAACCTATGGCAATTTCTATTTCGTATGGTATAGCAATTGCAACTGTATTAACACTGGTAATGCTACCCTTGCTATTGGCTGTATCAAATAATATAAAAGTCTTTATTAAATGGTTGAGAACGGGTAAAAAAGTTACAAAAGAAGAAGTTGAAAGAGCTATTGTTGAACAAAAAAGTGATAACGATGAATTGTATTAAAAAAATAATCATTTTAATTATTTTTATAAATTTTTCTGTAGGTTTTACACAAGAAAAATTAACAAAAAATAAAGCTGTTAGCTTAGCTTTAGAAAATAATTATGGAATTAAAATTGCTGATAGTAATCTTAAAATTGCGGAAAATAATAAAAGTATTTTAAACTCCGGATACTTACCAACATTAACTGGTAATGCTGGTGCTACATACAATAAAGATAATACCGAAGCTGTATTTTCTAATCAAGAAGTAAGAATATTAGAAGGTGCGAAGAGTAATAGGTTCAATGCTTCTTTAAGTTTAAATTATACGTTATTTGATGGACTAGGTAGACTTTATAACTACAAACAACTAAAAGAACAATACAACCTAACCGAATTACAAGCTAGAGAAACAATTGAAAAAACATTATTGCAATTATTTACTGTATACCACAATGTGGCTTTATTAACTGAAAATGTAGCCCTCTTAAATCAAAGTTTAAAAATTTCTAAAGATCGCTTAACAAGAGCAAACTATCAATTTGATTTTGGACAAAACACAAAATTATTTGTTTTAAATGCTGAAGTTGATGTTAATAATGACAGTATTGCACTACTAAACACCAAGCAATTATTACTCAATGCTAAACGAGATTTATATGTTGTTTTAGGAAAAAAGGAGAATCCTAATTTTGATGTAGATACCCAAGTAAATTTTATAATAACTTTAAATAAACAAGAGTTACTTGAACAACTAAAAACAAATAATGTAAACTTACTTCAAATACAAAGAGGTATAGAAATTAGTAACTTTCAACTTAAAGCAAATAAATCTGGATATTTGCCCACCATTGGTTTAACTACTACATATGGCTGGTCTAAAAGTAATAATAATTCTGCTTCTTTCTTACTCGAATCAACCAATACAGGTATTTCAACTGGCTTTAATTTTAAATGGGATTTATTCAATGGCGGTCGTACTAGAACGCAAGTTCAAAATGCTAAAATTAATTACGATATACAACAATTATCTAAACAACAAAAAGAACTAGAAATAACACGTGATTTTAACAATGCTTGGGAAGATTATAAAACTAAATTATTCGTATTTCAAACACAAGAGAAAAACGTACAAACAAATACTAATAACTTTAATCGAACAAAAGAAAGCTACAAGCTTGGCCAAGTTACTTCAATTGAGTTTAGACAAGCACAAATTAACCTTATAAGTGCACAACTTAACTTAAATAAAGCTAAATATGAGGCAAAAGATGCTGAATTAAAATTATTACAATTAACAGGAGAATTACTTAATGTTAAATATTAAGAATACTGTTTATATATAATTAAAAAAGACGTTTTATTACGTCTTTTTTAATTTAAATATTTATCTAAAAAATCAATGATATAAGTCATAATAAATTATGACAATTCTACATAAATTTGTACTCCTTTTTAATTAAAATTTAACATAATAAAGTAAAATATAAAATAGATGGAGATGCAACAAGAAACCAAAAAAAGAGTGTATAAGTTTGGAGGTAAAACTGCAGACGGGAATAGTACTATGAAAAATTTATTAGGCGGTAAGGGAGCTAATTTAGCCGAAATGAGCGCTATTGGTATTCCTGTTCCTCCTGGTTTTACTATTACTACTGAAGTTTGTACGGAATATAACCTCCTTGGAAAAGATAAAATTATTTCATTATTAAAAAATGAAGTTGAAGCTGCTGTTGCAAAAGTTGAAGATATTATGGGTACCAAGTTTGGAAGTAATGAAAACCCATGTTTATTATCTGTTCGCTCAGGAGCAAGAGTTTCAATGCCTGGCATGATGGATACCGTGTTAAATCTTGGAATGAATGATAATTCAGTTCAGGGTTTAATTGCAAAAACAGGAAATGAAAGATTTGCTTGGGATTCATACAGACGATTTGTTCAAATGTTTGGTGGGGTTGTTTTAGGTGTTGGAGCACAATCAAAAGAAGACCATGACCCTTTTGAAGTAATTATAGCTAAAGCAAAAAAAACTAAAGGTGTTGAATTAGATACAGATTTAGATGTAGAAGATTTAAAACAAATGGTTACAGACTTTAAAAAGGCCTGTGAAGCTCAAACTGGTGAACCTTTCCCTGAAGACCCTTGGGATCAACTTTGGGGTAGTATTACTGCTGTATTTGATAGTTGGATGAATCCAAGAGCTATTTATTACAGAAACATGCACGGATATCCTGAAGAATGGGGAACAGCCGTAAATGTTCAAGCAATGGTGTATGGTAATATGGGTAATAACTCAGGTACCGGAGTTGCTTTTACACGAGATGCTGCAACCGGTGAAAATATATTTAATGGTGAGTATTTAATCAATGCACAAGGTGAAGATGTTGTTGCAGGTGTTAGAACGCCTCAACAAATTACATTAGAAGGATCTAAAAGATGGGCTATACTAGCGGGTATATCTGAAGAAGACAGAAAAAACAAATACCCTTCTTTAGAAGAATTAATGCCTGCTATTTATGAAGAGTTGAATGAAACTCAAGACAAACTTGAGAAGCATTATAAAGATATGCAAGATTTAGAATTTACCATTCAAAATGGTAAACTATGGATGTTACAAACTCGTAATGGAAAACGTACTGCTGCCGCAATGGTTAGAATTGCCATAGAATTACTTGAAGATGGTATGATTGATGAAAAGAAAGCGCTATTAATGCAAGAGCCTACTAAATTAGATGAACTTTTACACCCCGTTTTTGATGGTGAAGCAATTAAAGCCGCCAAAGTTTTAGCCAAAGGTTTACCTGCATCTCCAGGAGCTGCAACAGGTCAAATAGTTTTCTTTGCAGATGAAGCCAACAAGTATCCAATTTCAATTTTAGTGCGTGTTGAAACTTCTCCTGAAGATTTGGAAGGAATGAACATTGCCAAAGGTATTTTAACCGCTCGTGGCGGTATGACTTCACATGCAGCTGTTGTTGCTCGTGGAATGGGTAAATGCTGTGTTTCTGGTGCTGGCGCTGTTCAAATAAATTATAAAACTAGAGTAATGACCATTGATGGCAAAGAATACCAAGAGGGTGACTGGATTTCATTAAATGGCTCAACAGGCGAGGTTTATGAAGGAAAAATTGGAACCAAAGATGCCGAATTAAGCGGTTATTTTGGTCGTATTATGAAACTAGCTGATAAATACCGAAAACTTGGTGTTAGAACAAATGCTGAAACAGAAAGGGAATGTAAAGTAGCAATTGGTTTTGGTGCTGAAGGTATTGGCCTTTGCCGTACTGAACATATGTTCTTCGAAGGAGAAAGGTTAATTCGTATGCGTGAAATGATTTTAGCAGAAGACGAAGCTGGTAGAAGAGAAGCGTTGGATAAATTATTACCTATTCAACGTAACGATTTTAAAGATGTATTTGCTGCAATGGCAGGACTACCCGTAACAGTTCGTTTGCTAGATCCACCGTTGCACGAATTTGTTCCTCATGAAGAAGAAAATCAAAAAGAAATGGCTGCTGAAATGGGAATTTCTGTTGAGGCAATCAAACAAAAAGTTGAAGATTTAAAAGAATTTAACCCTATGTTAGGTCATAGAGGTTGTAGATTAGGAATTACATATCCTGAAATTACTGAAATGCAAGCAAGAGCAATTATTGAAGCTGCATTGGAATTAAAAGCTGAAGGAGTCCAAACATTTCCTGAAATTATGATTCCACTTATTGGTACCGTTAAAGAATTTAAATTACAAGAAGAAATTGTAAGAGCTATTGCCAATAAAGTTTTTGAAGAAAAAGGAGACACAATAGATTATTTGGTTGGTACCATGATTGAAATTCCACGTGCTGCTTTAACTGCTGATAAAATAGCTGAAGTTGCTGAATTCTTCTCATTTGGAACCAATGATCTTACCCAAATGGGCTTTGGATATTCACGTGACGATGCTGGTAAATTTTTACCAATTTATATTGAAAAAGGCATTCTAAAAGCTGATCCATTCCAAGTATTAGACCAAGAAGGTATTGGTCAATTAGTTGAAATAGGAACTACAAAAGGACGCTCAACAAATTCAAAACTTAAAGTAGGTATTTGTGGTGAACATGGTGGAGAACCAAGTTCAGTAGAATTTTGCCATAGCGTTGGAATGGATTATGTTAGTTGTTCTCCATTTAGAGTTCCAATTGCACGTTTAGCTGCTGCACAAGCTGCCCTTAAAGAACAAGCTTAATAATTTAAGTTTTAGTTGGTTATTTAAAACTCCATTTTTTTAAAAGATGGAGTTTTTTTTATGCGCCAATTAAATTATATTCGTAGTATGATTAAAGTTATAATTCTTGGTGCTGGTAATGTTGCATTTCATTTAACAACAAATTTATTAAAAAATACAGAGGTTAAACTACTACAAGTTTACAATAGAAATATTGAGAAAATTCAATATTTAAAAAATCAAACCTCCATTACAGATAAATTAACAGAATTAAAAAATGCTGATATATATATAATTGCTATTTCTGATGATGCCATTTCAAATTTCTCCTCAAAATTAAAGTTAAAAAATAAACTAGTTGTTCATACCTCTGGTGGAACAGCTATGAATGAACTACAATCAAACTCAAATAAAGGTGTATTTTATTTAGTACAGTCTTTTTCAAAAGAAAGAAAAGTTGATTTTTCTAAAATACCAATTTGTATTGAAGCTGAAACTGATACAGATTTCAAACTATTAAAAAAATTGGCAAAATCAATTTCAAATAACATATACCCTGTTAATTCTAATCAAAGAAAAAGTCTACATATAGCTGCCGTTTTTGTAAATAATTTTGTGAATCATTTGTATTATATTGGTCATCAAATTTGTGAAGAAGATAAAATTTCTTTTGAAATATTAAAACCCTTAATTTTAGAAACCGCAAACAAAATAACTTACCTAAAACCTATAAATGCTCAAACTGGACCAGCGATGCGGAATGATATGAAAACTATTGAAAAACATAAAACAAAGTTAACTTCAAATCAACAAGAAATTTATACATTGCTAACAAAATCTATTACTAAAACTTATGGAGAAAAGCTATAAAGAAATAATGCCTCAAATTACTACCTTCATTTTTGATATTGATGGTGTGTTAACAAATGGGGTTGTTACTATATTTCCAAATGGAGAAATGGTAAGAAATATGAATATTAAAGATGGATATGCTATGAAAGCTGCAATTACAGCTGGCTATAATATTTGTATAATCTCTGGAGGTACAAATGAAGCCGTTCGTAAACGGTTTGAAGTTTTAGGAATTACTAATGTTTATTTGGGGGCAAACAATAAACTAAATCCTTTTAATGAATACATTACCAAGAACAATATAAATCCTGAACAAGTATTATATATGGGCGATGATATCCCTGATTACCCAGTTATGAAAGAAGTAGGTTTGCCTTGTTGTCCTAAAGATGCTGCATCTGAAATTCAAGATATTTCCTCCTATATTTCTCACAAAAAGGGAGGTACAGGTTGTGTTCGTGATGTTATTGAACAGGTTTTAAAAGTGCAAGGTAAATGGAATGGACAATTTAATGCTAAATATGATTAGTTTAAACCTAATTTTTTTTCTTTAACAATGGTACAAATCTAAATTTACCCAATTCATGTTTTTCAAAATCTTTAGCACCCGTTCTAATAAATAAAGTCATTGTTTGAGTTTCCTCTCCAACAGGAATTACAAGCCTACCTCCTATTTTTAATTGAGCTAACAATGGGCTTGGCACAAAAGGAGCACCAGCAGTTACTACAATTCCATCAAATGGTGCAAATTCAGGTAAGCCTTTATAGCCATCTCCAAAAATTATTTTTTTTGGATTGTAACCAATTTTAGGTAAAAATAACTTCGTTTTTTTAAACAACTCATTCTGCCTTTCAATTGTAAACACTTTTGCTCCCATTTCAATCAATATTGCTGTTTGATAACCCGATCCTGTTCCTATTTCTAAAATCTTATAATTTGGTTTAACGTGTAATAATTCTGTTTGAAAGGCTACAGTATAAGGTTGTGAAATAGTTTGGTTAGCAGCTATAGGGAATGGTTTATCTTGGTATGCAAAATGAGCAAAACCAGAATCCATAAATAAATGACGAGGAACGTTGGAAATTGCTTTCAACACATTTTTATCAACAATACCTTTTTCTTCAATTATTTTAACTAGTTGGTTTCTTAGCCCTTTATGTTTGTTTGTGTCCTTCACTAATTATTCTAATTTGAATTCATAAAAATAGTAATAAATGCCTAAAGATTGTTACTTTTGTTTATCTAAAAATAAATATTATTACAATGCTTAAAGTAGGAGTTTTAGGTGCAGGTCATCTTGGTAAAATTCATTTAAAATTATTAAATCAGTCTCATAAATACAATCTCATAGGCTTTTATGATCCCATTAAAGAAAATGCGGAAAAAGTTGAAAAAGAGTTTGGATATAAATCATTTGAAACTGTTAAACAGTTAATTGATGCTGTTGATGTTGTTGATATTGTAACTCCTACCCTTTCTCATTTTGATTGTGCCAAAGAAGCTATTGAAAAAGGAAAACATATTTTTATTGAAAAGCCTATTACTAAAACTGTTGAAGAAGCAAATACATTAATAAAACTTTCAAAATTAAATAATGTTAAAGGACAGGTGGGACATGTTGAACGATTTAATCCGGCATTTACTGCTGTTAAAAAATCCATACATAAACCTATGTTTATAGAAGCTCATAGATTGGCTGAATTTAACCCTAGAGGAACCGATGTACCTGTAGTACTAGATTTAATGATACATGATATTGATATTATTTTAAGCGTTGTTAAATCAGAAGTATCACATATAAGTGCAAGTGGTGTTTCAGTAATTAGTGATACACCAGATATTGCAAATGCGCGTATTGAATTTAAAAATGGCTGTGTTGCAAATTTAACAGCTAGTAGAATTTCACTAAAAAATATGCGTAAAACACGTTTCTTTCAACGTGATGCCTATATAGCGGTAGATTTTTTTGAAAAAGCAACTGAGGTTGTTAAAATGAAAGATGCTCCTAAAACTCCTGATGATTTTGATATGATATTACAAAATGCTGAAGGTATAAAAAAACAAATCTATTTTGAAAATCCAGTAGTTGAAGCTAACAATGCTATTTTAGATGAGTTAGAAACATTTGCAAATGCCATAAACAATAATACAACACCTATTGTAACTTTAGAACAAGGCACAGAAGCCTTGCGAGTAGCCCAAATGATTATAAATGATTTTTAATATGACTATTTATCAAGTTGACGCTTTTAATACTAAAATTTTTAAAGGAAATCCAGCAGCAGTTTGTCCGCTAACAGCATGGATTTCAACAGAATTAATGCAATCAATTGCTGAGGAAAATAATTTATCGGAGACTGTATTTTTTGTGAAAAATAATGATTATTTTGAAATTAAATGGTTTACGCCTACTTGTGAAATTGATTTATGTGGTCATGCTACTTTGGCTGCAGCCCATATTATTTTTACAGAATTAAACTTTGAACATAGTATTATTGAATTTCACTCTAAAAGTGGAATACTCACTGTAAAAAAGAATGAAGACTGGTACACTTTAAACTTTCCTTCAGAAGAAATTAAAGAAATTGAAACACCTTCAATATTAAAACAAGTTTTAAATGTTCCTATTTTAAAAACTTATAAAGGAAAATGGAAATTAGTAGTTGAACTTGAAAATGAAACTACAGTTTTAAATTTAAACCCAAATTTTAGCTTATTAGCTGAATTAGAATCAAATGGAATTATTGTGACTTCAAAAGGAGATAACTTCGATTTTGTTTCTCGTTTTTTTGCTCCAAAAATTGGTATAAATGAAGATCCTGTTACTGGTTCAGCTCATACATTACTAATTCCCTATTGGGCTAAAAAATTAAATAAAACAAATCTAGAAGCCATTCAACTTTCAAAAAGAGTAGGTATCTTAAAGTGTAAACACTTAAATGAACGAGTTGAAATAAGCGGACAAGCAATTACATATTTAAAAGGAGAATTAACATTATAACGTATAAATTATGAAAAACATAGCAGTAATAGGAGCTGGTACAATGGGTAACGGAATAGCTCACGTATTTGCTCAAAACAACTACAAGGTTAATTTAATTGATATTTCACAAGTAGCTTTAGAAAAAGGGCTTGCCAACATTACAAAAAATTTAGATAGATTAATTGCTAAAGAACGTATTACTGAAGATCTTAAAGCTCAAACATTAAATAATATAACCTCTTTCACTTCTATTAATGAAGGAGTTAAAAATACCGATTTAGTTGTTGAAGCTGCTACTGAAAATATTGAATTAAAGTTAAAAATATTTAAACAATTAGATGAGGAAGCACCAGCAAATGCAATTTTGGCATCAAATACGTCTTCAATATCTATTACTAAAATTGCTGCCGTTACTAATCGTCCCGAAAAGGTTATTGGAATGCATTTTATGAATCCTGTTCCAATAATGAAATTGGTTGAAATTATTAGAGGTTACACTACTTCAAATGAAGTAACTGAAACTATTATGGAACTTTCAAAAAATTTAAATAAAGTACCTGTAGAAGTTAATGATTATCCAGGTTTTGTTGCAAATCGTATTTTAATGCCTATGCTTAATGAAGCTATTGAAACTTTGTACAATGGTGTTGCTGGTGTTTATGAAATTGATACCGTTATGAAATTAGGCATGGCACATCCAATGGGACCTCTCCAATTGGCAGATTTTATTGGTTTAGATGTATGCTTATCTATTTTAAATGTAATGTACAACGGATTTAAAAACCCTAAATATGCACCTTGTCCTTTACTTGTTAATATGGTACAAGCTGGCAAACTTGGTATTAAATCTGGTGAAGGTTTTTATGACTATTCCCAATCTAGAAAAGCAACTACAATTGCAAAACAATTTCAATAAAAAATGCCGCAAATTGCGGCATTTTTTAGTTTAATGTCCTTAAGAAAAAATCCATCATCAACTCTTTTAATTGATAATGCATCCTCACAAATGTTTTCATTTCATCTTTCAATAAAACTTGCTTTTCTTGGAATAAAACACTTGAATTATTCTCAAATTTTGCTTTTGCAAGCTCTCTCTTTTTCATTCTAATTTTATGTCGTAAATGCCCCATTACTTCACGTTCCCTAATTATTTTATTTTGAAAACCTTCTAATTGTATTAGAACATCATTTTCAGGATTTCGCATTGCAATATGTTCTAACTTCTCCTCAAAATAATCCATTTCACCTTCTTGAAATTTCAACTCTCTTTTCCATACATCTAAATTAAAATTTAGATCACTTAAAACTAGTAACTGACTCTCCATATCCTATTTACTTTTAAATTTAATACTATAAATTTCTAACTTTTAATTTAATTTTACGCTGACAAAAGTCATACAAACACCCTTAGATATTTATATATTAAAAGTTGAGAATATAAAGATATAAAAAAGCGTTTTAATTTAAATTAAAACGCTATTAAAATTTTGATAAAATTTATTATTTAATTTCTTCTATCCCTTTTCTTATCATCTTTTTTAGATGTCTTATTCCAAATTTTTATCTCATCATCTGGTGTAATTCCAGAAATAATTTCAACATTAATACCATCAGAAATACCTAGTTCAACATCTCTTTTCTCAAATTCTTGATCTCCTGTTTTCACTTCAACAAATGGTTTTTCTGTTTTTTTATCAAATTGTAATAATGCTTCTTTTATTGAAAGAACACTATCTTTCTTTTCTAAAACAATATCTGCATTTGCACTATAACCTGCTCTAACAAAATACTCATCATCCAAGGTTATATCTCCTTTAATTTTAAATTGAACTGCTCCATTTTCTTCTGTTCCTTTAGGTGCAATAAAATTTAATTTAGCTTTATATTTTTTATTTTCTATAGCTCCTAATGAAACTTCTAAAACAGTACCTTTTTTTATTTTTCCCACTTCAGCTTCGTCAACTTTTCCTTCAAAAATCATTTTGGTCATATCTGCAATGGTTGCAATTGTAGTTCCTGCATTAAAAGTATTACTTTCAATTACTTGATTTCCTTTGCGTACTGGGATTTCTAAAATTGTACCTGAAATTTCAGCTGTAACATAAGTATTTGCGGTTCTTCCCACACCTGCTGCAGATCCTTTTTTTATGATTTGTAAATTATTTTTTGCATTATTCAAATCTTGTTTTGCACTATTAAAATTTAATTCTGTTGTCTCAAACTCTTGACGAGATATTACACCCTTTTCAAATAGCTTTTTACTTCTATCATATAAAATCTTCGTATTATTATATCTTAACTGAGCATTTTTTACATTTCCTTGAGCGCTATTTAAAGCTTGTATATTTGGAACCACTCTAATGGTTGCTATTAAATCTCCTACTTTTACTTTTGCTCCTTCTTCTACATAAATTTTTTCAATAATACCCGATACTTTAGGTTTAATTTCAGCTTCTTCTAAAGGTATAACTTTTCCCGTAGCAACTGTTTTTCTAACAATATTGGTTTTAAATGGTTTTTCTGTTTCGTATTGAATAGGAGATTTACTATTTTTTATCCCAAACCAAACTAAAACTAGAATAAGTGCTACTGCTATTGATCCAAATATTAATATTTTTTTCATTTGTATTGATTTTCAGTTTATTTTTTTATATAAATTTATTCTTCTCTTAATGCTTCTATTGGCCGAATACTTACAGCTGTATGCGCTGGTATTAGCCCAATTAACGTACCTAACACTACTAAAGTTATTGCCGCAATAATTATTACAGGAATATCTACAGTTGGGTTTAATAATATAGATTCTTCACCTTTTCCCCATAAGGCCTCAATTATCATTAATACAATACCTCCAAATATAATACCTAAAGCACCCGCAATGCTTGTTAAAAATACAGATTCTAATATAATTTGACGTTTAATTTCCCATGGTTTAGCTCCTAAGGCACGTCTAATCCCTATTTCTTTAGTTCGTTCTTTAACGGTAATTAACAAAATATTTCCAATGGCAAAAACACCCGCAATTAAAGTTGCAATACCTACAAACCACGTTAGAAATTGCATCCCCATTAAAAATTCAGTAACTTTTGCAAACATATCACCTAAGTTCATACCTCCAAATGCTCTTTTATCCTCTGGGTGTACTTTATGTAAATTCCTTAAGATTAATTTTGCGTCTTTTTCAATTTGAACAATATCACTTTCTGGTTTACCAGTTATAATCATCCAACTTATGTTATCTCCTCTATTATAAACTTGCTGAAATGTAGAAAATGGAATATGAATATTATCACCTAACCTAATAGTTTCACTTGCTTTAAACATGCCAACTACTGTATAATTAATTCCATTAATAATTATTAGCTTTCCAATTGGATATTCGTCTATCTCAAAAAGTTGTTTATAAATTTCTTCTTCAATTACACACACTTTTTTCTTTTCTTTAATATCATTATGGTTAATAAATCTACCATATATTATATTTTTATTTTGAATTTTATCAAGTACTGGAAAATCTCCTGATATTGTAAAATTACCTGATTGAAATTTTCGAATAACTATTCCTCCAGCTTGGCTTCTTGGCGCTATCAAATCTATCCCTTTAATTTCATTTTTTATTTTTTCAACATCCCCTAATTTAAGTGTAATTGGTTTTCCTTCTTGAAACCCTTTAAAAGGTTTACTTGTTTGTTTCCCCCATATAAATACACTATTGGTAGCAAAATCGCCAAAAATGCTATTAAACTTATTTTCAATTCCTTTTGCTGCACCTAATAAAACTACCAACAAAAATATTCCCCACATTACACCAATAATTGTAATTCCCGTACGGGTCTTATTTTTACGAATACTGCTAAATATCTCTTGCCAAGTATCTATGTCAAATAAAAATTTCATAATTATTCGTCGTTTAATGCTACAATAGGTTTAATTCTCGCTGCTCTTTTTGCTGGTATATAACCAGCTATCGTTCCTGCAATAATAAGTACTATGGTTGCACCAATAATAACGTATGTTTCAACACTTGGATTTAAAATTCCATATCCCTCTAAACTTTTCCCCAGAGCTTTTAATGAAAAAACACCTATTAAAAGCCCAATATACCCAGCCAATGCTGTTACAAAAATTGATTCCATCATTATCATCCCAATAATTGATTTTGGAGTAGCTCCCAATGCTTTTCTAATCCCCAGCTCTTTGGTTCGTTCTTTTACGATATAAACCATAATATTGCTAATTCCAATAATACCAGCTACCAATGTTCCTATACCAATAAACAATATAATTATATTTAAAGCAATCATAAAAGCTTGTGTTTTTTTTGTGCGTTCAGCATAATTAAATACTCTAATAGCACTCTGATCTCGTGGATCTACATTATGCTTTTCTTTCAACATTTTAGTTAATAAATTAGAAAATGCTAATGCCTTTTCAACACTCAAATTTTGATTAAAAGTTAAGCCAAACTGATCTATCTCGTCATTTGGTTTATAGATTCCTTGTATTGTAGTAAAGGGAGCATAAATAAATCGTTCATCATTATCACCTCCTGGATCGTTGAACACCCCTATCACTTTATAGGATATACCATCTAAAGTGATGTTTTTTCCTAAAGCACTTAATTGTCCAAATAAATCTTCCTCAACTAATCTTCCTATAGCTATAACCTTTGCTCTTCTTTCTATATCTAAATATGTTAAAAATCTACCTTCTTGAGTAACTGCAGATTCTAAGGGTTGATAATCTGGATAAACTCCTCTAATAGTATATCTATTTTGTTCCCCTTTATAAATTGCTTGAACATTAAAACGCTGAATATTGGGGCTAAAAAATTGAATTTCATCTTCAAATTTATCATTCATAAATTTAGAATCATCATTTCTAAATTGAATTTGTCTTCCACTTTGCAACCCTTTATAAGGTTTGGTAGTTTTTCCAGATCTTATATATACAGAATTTATAGCATCTCTTGCAAATTGTTTTTCAAACGTATGTTTTAAGCCATTTCCTACACCAAATAATAATGTAAAAAGCAATATTGCGAATGCTATAGTAAAACCTGACAATGCAGTTCTAAGTTTATTTTTACTTAGTGTTTGAAAAATTTCTATCCAACGGTCTAAATCAAACATAATTTAAGCGTTTACTTTTTTATTTACCTTTTCATCACTAATAATAACACCATCTTTTAAACGCACAATTCTATCTGTTTCAGCAGCAATATCTTCTTCGTGTGTAATTACAAATACCGTCATACCTTCTCTATTAATATCTTTCAATAGTTCCATAACCGAGTGTGAAGTAGTTGAGTCTAACGCACCTGTTGGTTCATCAGCCAAAACAACTTTTGGGTTTGTAACCAAAGCTCTTGCAATTGCCACACGTTGTTTTTCTCCTCCTGAAAGTTCACTAGGTAAATGGTTAGCCCTATCTTTTAGCCCTACCTTATCTAAATATTTTAAAGCAACTTCTTGTCGTTCTTTTCTTCCCACACCTTGATAATACAAAGGCAATGCTACATTTTCTAATGCTGTTTTATAGGTTATTAAATTAAAAGATTGAAAAATAAACCCTAAAAATTTATTTCTTAGAATTGCCGCTTTTTTTTCATCTAAATTTTCAATTAATTGTCCATTTAAGTAATAATTTCCTTCATCATGCGTATCTAGTAAACCAACAATATTTAAAAGTGTTGATTTTCCTGAACCAGATGAACCCATAATAGCTACAAATTCACCTTCTTCAATATGTAAATCTAATCCCTTCAATACATGTAGAGAATCTTTTCCCATTGGGTATGATTTGTGTAGTTTTTCAATCTTAATCATTTGATTTATTGTTTTAAACGAAAATATGAATCGCTCTTATAACTTGTTACTAATATTTTGTTAAAAGACGATTCAGCATTTAAAATGTAACTTTGCTATATGAACAATTTTAATAATAAATTAATTATATTTTTTGATGGTGTTTGCAATCTTTGCAACTCATCTGTTAATTTCATTATTAAACATGATAATAAAGAACAATTTTTATTTGCTTCACTTCAATCAGACGCTGCAAAAGAAATTTTGTTACAGTTCTCTACAAAAAAATTGACACTAGATTCAATTATACTTGTTGACAATGGAAATATTTACGAAAAGTCATCTGCAATTTTACAAATATCAAAGCATTTGAATGGTGGTTACAAATTACTTTATTGCTTTGTAATTGTACCCAAATTTATACGAGATTGGGTGTATAATTATATTGCAAAAAACAGGTATAAATGGTTTGGGAAAAAGGAGAATTGTATGGTTCCTACTCCTGAAATTAAGGATAGGTTTATTGAATATTCTAATTGACTAAAATAAAAAAGAGGAATCTAAAACTCCTCTTTTTTGAATCTTTATTTTTTAGAATAATTATCATCCCAGTCTTTTACATGAGGCTCTCCTAATTTATCAACAGATTTTGCAACAATCATAGATACTGCAGCATCACCCGTAACATTCACAACTGTTCTACACATATCTAAAGGTCTATCAACAGCAAAAATTAACGCCAAACCCGCTTCAGGAATGCCCGCATATCCAAGTACTCCAACCAACATAACCATACCTGCACCAGGTACCGCTGCACTTCCTATAGAAGCTAATGTAGCTGTTGCTATAATTCCTAATTGTGTACCTAATGTTAAATCCATTCCAAAAGCTTGTGCTATAAAAACTGCTGCTACAGCTTGATATAAACTTGTACCATCCATATTAATAGTAGCACCTATAGGCAATACAAAACTAGCTACTTCTTCTTCTACTCCTAAGTGTTCTGTAACTCTCTCAAGTGTTACAGGTAAAGTTGCAGCACTGGAACTTGTTGAGAATGCTAGTAATTGAGCAGGTGAAATTCCTTTCATAAAAAAACTAGGTTTTTTTCTAGTTAGTAGAAAAACCAGTATATTGTACACAACAATCATTAAAATTAAACCAAAAACAACGGTTAATGCATACCATCCAAGTGCTTTAAACAAATCTAAACTAGGTGATTCTACTACCAAAGCTGCTAATAATGCAAAAACACCATAGGGAGCTGCTAGCATTATTAAATCTACCATTTTTAAAATAACTTCATTAAAGCCATCAAAAAAGTTTTTTACTGTTTTTCCTTTTTCTTCAGGAATTAAAATAAGCCCTATTCCAAAAAATACAGCAAAAAATATTACCTGAAGCATATTACGATTACTTGTTGCAGCAGCAAAAATATTTTGAGGAACTAAATCTTCTAAAGCTTGTAATGGACCACTTTCTTTTTGCTTTTTCGCTGTTTCTTTATATTTTGTTGTGTTTGAACTATAATTTTTTACCATTTCTGTTCTCGTTTCTTCTGAAATAGAATTTCCTGGCTTTACCACATTAACTAAAAGCAACCCTATTGAAACTGCAAGTACTGTTGTGAAAATATAAATTACAATAGTTCTCCCTCCCATTTTAGACAACTTAGAAATATCTTTTAAATCAGATACTCCTTTAATTAATGCTGCTAAAATTAATGGAATTGCTATCAATTTTAATGAATTGATAAATATTTTACCGAAGGGTTTTATCCAATCTTGAATAAATTCTTTTCCAAAACTAAAATTAGTCATGATAAGAGCAAAAACAACTCCAAATACCATTCCTAACAAAATCTTCCAGTGTAATGCTAATTTTTTCATTTAAAAGTTTTAAAATTCGTGGAAAGATAGAAAATTACATTAAAAATCACGTAAATTTTTTAATAAAAAAAGCACCTAAAGTGCTTTTTACAATAAAACTCCTAATTTATTACTAATTTATTTGAATTGGTACCTTATTGAAAGTGCTAAATCTAAATCTGTATCTCTACCATAATTGCCTATAATTCCTATCTCTGGTCTAAAATCTAATGAAATTAAAAATGGTGCTTTAAAGTTATATTCAATTCCTATATTTCCATCAGCATTTATAAATAAACCTTCGTTATTGTCAGATATAAATCCATTATTATAACTCCAAGAGCCAACTCCGGCACCAAAACCGGCATACCAATTAAAACCTTGATCAATATTCCATACCCACTGGTAAATTCCTGATAATTTAAAAGCTTTATATTCCTTTTCATTTCTGTAACCTAAATCTATTTCTAAACGATTGGTTGTTGTTAATTGACGTTGGTATGAAATTTCACCTCCAAAACCATCATTATTTCCAAATCTAACTCCAATTGCATGATTAGAAATTTCTTGAGAATTCATTGTTAAATAGCCACTAAACATAGCCACTGCAAGTATAAATATTTTTTTCATTAATAAAAATTTAAAAGATTAAAACTCTAAATATTCAAAGTTTATGCCAATACAATTAAAACGATATTTCTTTGCATATATTTTAACCCGTTGTGAATTTTGATAAAAACCTTAAATTCAAGTGAATTTCATGACCGGAGTTAGTGAAATTCGTATCTAAAACAATGCTTTCATATAGTTCTAGATACTATTTTCTCCATTTTATAGTAAAAAATCACTCGAACAGGCGAACATTCGTTCATTTAAACCCAAAATGCACAATGGGTATATTTTATTCCATTTAAATACAATTTCTCCTTTTTAAATTTTAGTGTTTCATTTTTCAAATATAAATGTACATTTGTACACTACTTACTACTAATGGAAAAATTAAAACATCGTTGGGGATTAACCTCAAACTTTCAAGTGCTATTGATAATAATAGTATTTTCAGTAAACGGATCATTTGCTGCTTGGATTGCTAAACCTGTTACACAATTTATAGGGTTAGATTATGACACAACCAATCCATGGTTATTTTGGCCAATAAGAATTCTGCTAATATTTATTATTTATCAAATTACGCTTCCCCTTGTTGGTTTTTGTTTTGGACAATTTAATTTCTTTTGGAATTTTTTTACAAAAAAATTGCTAAAGCGAATAGGATTTAGACGTATAGTTTAAAATTTTTACTCTTTTTTAATTAAATATTTATAGACCCAAGTTAATGTAAACGTTGGTAAAAAGTCGGTTCCAAAAATACCAGCTTCCTCTACAAAAGAAACCAAACTTCCTATTTTGCCTTCTACACCTTGGTACATATTGTAAATTAAGTATGCAGAAAGTGGAGCCCAAATAACATCAGAAAATTCACCAACAAACGGAATTACAAAAGAAAGCATTCCTACACCGTCAAAAAGTATACTTAATATCAATAATTTATACTTTTTTTTCATAGTAATTTACAATACATTATTTAAACAAAATTAATACTGTTCCTTTAATTTTGTTTTGTACTTTTTTATAAATTTCTCTAATTTAGGATTTATTACAGCCGTACAATAACCTTGCGTTTTGTTATTATTATAATAATTCTGATGGTATTCTTCTGCCTTGTAAAAAGTGTCAAATTTTGTTATTTCAGTAACTATTGGATTCTCAAATACGTTGGCTTCTGTCAATGCTTTTATAAAATGTTCAGCAACTTCTTTTTGCTTATTTGAATGGTAAAAAATAGCTGATCTGTATTGCGTTCCTCTATCATAACCTTGTTTATTTAATGTTGTTGGGTCATGCGTGCTAAAAAAAACATCTAAAATTTCTTGAAATGTTATTATTGAAGCATCAAATTTAATTTGAATAGCTTCAGCATGTCCAGTTCTACCCGTTGTAACTTCTCTATAAGCAGGATTTTTAATAGTTCCACCTGTATATCCTGAAGTTATTTTTTTGACACCTTTTAAGCGTTGAAAAATTGCCTCGGTACACCAAAAACAACCATTTGCTAAAGTTGCTATTTCAAATTTATCTGCCATTTTTATTTTTTTACTGTAAGAAGATTGCGCATATAAATTATTAACTGTAACAGCAAAAATTATCACAATAAGTATTAATTTTTTCATTTTGTTATGATTTTTGAAGTAAGTCGCAATCAATCTCTAATAATTACATTTCTTTTGGAATTAATTTACGAGGAAATTGAATTAAACTTTCAGCTCCATTTTTGCTTACACTTGCAACACCAAACAAATAATTATCTATTACAATGTTTTTTAATGTATAATCTGTAATTTTTCCAACAAACCTGCTAAATTGCCATTGAGGTGAGGTTGTATCTCGCCAATAAACTTTATAACCAATTACATTTTCATCATCAACCTTATCCCATTTTAATCTTGTTGAAGGTTGAACTACTCCAGCTATCATTACGTTATTAGGTGCCAAAGGCGCTGAGGCTAGAGAAGCAAGTGTTAAGCAGTTTACAGCGGTTAATTTTGCAGCATAATCAAAATTAACACCCTCAATTACATCTCCATATTTAATCCCATTTTCAACTCTAATATCTTGGTGCTGGCGATTGTAATTTTCATGTGTTTCCATAATTCTAACTCCTGTAAAACCTTCATCGTTAAAAGGTCTATGATGTCCACCCCTACCAAATCTGTCTAGTCTATACACCATCATTGGCTTTAAATTGGTCATATAATTGGTTGCTAAATTTGCAACATACCTTGCTAACTGACGTGAAGGCCCATCTACTTCACCTCCAAAGTAACGCATACTATTACGTTCTTTATCAGTAGTTTTCATTGAAATTGCTTCAGAAAAAATACGAAATGTACTATTATCTATAACTCCATCAATTCCTTCAATATTTCCAATCATATCATTATTTAAAACTGCAATAATATTCCATCCATTTTCTTTGGCATATTTAGCCATAATTTTCCCACCATATAAGCCTTGCTCCTCTCCTGAAAGCCCCACGTATATAATTGAAACTGGGAACTTGTATTTACTTAAAACTCTGGCTGCTTCTAGGGTTCCAGCTAATCCTGTTGCATTGTCATTTGCTCCTGGTGAAATAGAGGTGTAATTATTGGGATTAGAAACACGAGAATCAATATCACCCGACATAATTACATAACTATTTGGGAATTTCGTACCTCGCTGAATCGCCAATACATTTACTACTTTAGTGTCTGTAACTATCCGTCTTCCATCTGCTTTTACCACATCACCTAAATATTTTACTTCTAAACAGTTGTTACAATTTTGAGAGGTTCTTTCAAAATTAGATTTTACCCATCTACGAGCAGCTCCAATACCTCTGGTTGTTGAAACTGTATCTGATAATGTATGACGTGTACCAAAATTCACCAATGTTTTAATATCATTCTCAATATTCTTAGCTGATGTTGCTGTTGAAATTTCAATTAAAATTTTGTCAATTTTAGATTGTGAATACCCTAAGGCTCCTAATCCTAAAAAAAGGGTTATGAATAACGTTTTATTAAATCTCATAATTATTTAGTTTGTTTTTTTATATATTTTCTAAAGTATGTACTACACTTTCAAGCATTTCTTCAGTAAAATCTAGATGTGTTACCATACGTAACTTGCCTTGTCCCATTGATATGAGAGAGATACCTGCATCTTTTAATCTACTTATAAATCCTTCTTCATTAATTGAATCTATCACATTAAATATAATAATATTTGTTTCAATTGGCTCTACATATTTAATTAATTCACAATTTTGGAGCGCTACACCTATTATTTTAGCTCTTGTATGATCAATAGACAATCTTTCTATATGATTATCTAAGGCATAAATTCCTGCTGCAGCCAAATAACCTACTTGTCGCATAGCTCCTCCAAATAACTTTCGAATTCTTAAAGCTTTCTCTATGTGTTGTGTTGTTCCTAATAATAATGATCCAACAGGTGCTCCTAAGCCTTTTGATAAACAGATTGATATCGTATCAAAAACTTTACCATATTGTTTTGGTGTTTCTTTTTTTGCTACTAGTGCATTAAATAAGCGTGCTCCATCTAAGTGTAGTGCTAAATCATTTTCATTACAAATTTGTTTAATTTTTAAAATTTCTTCAAAATCCCAACAAGCTCCTCCTCCTTTATTTGTAGTATTTTCAATTGCAACAAGTCTAGAGTAAGGCGTATGAATATCTGATCTTCCTCCTGAGACAGCCTCCTTTAACTGATTGGCTGTAAACATACCTCTTTTACCGTCAATTAAATAAGATGTAACTCCTGCATTGAAAGCTGGTCCACCTCCTTCAAAATTATATACATGAGCCCATTTATCACAAAACATTTTATCTCCTGGTTGAGTATGTAGCTTAATACCTGCTTGATTTGCCATTGTTCCCGAAGGAAAAAATAACGCCGCTTCCATACCAAACATATCAGCTATTTTAGTCTGTAATTTGTTCACTGTTGGATCTGTTTTAAACACATCATCACCAACCTCGGCATTCATCATAGCTTTTAACATTCCCTCAGTAGGTTTTGTTACAGTATCACTAATTAAGTTTATTTGCATAGTTTATAAAAAATTATTTTAGTTATCAATATTTGTTAATTAAAATCACATCTAATACTACCAATAGGCGAGCCATCGGGTATTTTAGGCAATTTATCTACTAAAAATTGTGTAGGATTTTTTAAATAGTTATCAATTATGGCAATATAACCACTTCTATACATGGCGTTTAATTTCTCAGATTTATTATTCTCCAACCAGTTTTTAAGTTGGTTTATTTTAAACAAAGCTATTGATTTTGCCTGAAAAGAAGCCTTTTTGTTAGAAGCTAATTTCAATAATTCTTGTAAAACTACATTATTAATACTTTGTTGAATTTCATTATCATAACGATTACCATACTTTACTTTAAATGTTGAATTAACTATAGCATCTATTAACTCGTCTAATCCTAATTGATTTTCAGAAAAAGCTTTTTGCTGTACCATTCTTGATGCTCTTTCAGGATGAAATAATAATTGCATTACCATTTCAGTAGCTGTTGAAGCTACATTTAATGCGTCAAAAGCAACTCCATTTTTTGATTTAAAGGATTCTCTACTTCTTTTATAACTAAAAGCTCTTGGTGGAAATAAAGCTGTAAGCCTAGGTGGTATTTTTAACGTTTTTACACTTATAGCTCTTAAAATACTATTCAATGCTTCTTTTTCTTGTTTTGGATTTACTGATTTCACAATAAGTTGCCCATCTCCTTTTACTGCATAAGAATATTCCATGCCTCCAATCATTTTAGATGCTGCTTCAACTTGGTATCTATGAAAAAAATACAACGGAACAAATACATCTTCTAAAACGGAATATGGTTCTCCTTCTTTTATATTTTTAGCTGAAAAATCACCTATAGCTTTGGCTCTAACTTTTAAAACTCTATCTAACTCTTTTGCTGCATTTGTTCCGTTATCCCACAAATGGGCATAAATATGTGCACCTCCTTTTGCTCTAGCATCACTATCTGAAATAAATAACATTCCTTTATCAATCGCATGTTGAATGATTTTGTTTAATTCCAGTTTCTCATTTACCTTGTCAGGAAAATCTTGATAAGAATAAGCAACCGAAACTTTATCCCACGCTCCTATTCCTGTCTTATAAGCATTCGTTAAGTCTATTTCTCCATTGGTTAATTTCACATACGGATGAGGGTAATCCATTACTGATGCCCTGTTATTATAACTTGATGCAAAATTATGGGTAAACCCTAATGTATGTCCTATTTCATGAACTGAAAGTTGCCGTATTCTGGCTAAAGCCATTTGTAACAATGGATTATTAGCTCCTGTTTCATCAGTTGCTCCCAGTAAAGCTTGAGCAATTAAATAATCTTGTCTAATTCTTAAAGATCCTAAACTCACATGGCCTTTAAGTATTTCACCTGTTCTAGGGTCAACAATACTAGCTCCATAAGACCAGCCTCTTGTAGATCTGTGTACCCATTGAACTACATTGTATCTAATATCTAATGGGTCTGCACCTTTGGGCAACATTTTAAATTGAAAAGCATTTTTATAACCTATTGCTTCAAAAGCTTCATTCCACCAACGTCCACCTTCCAATAATGCCGAACGTACTGGTTCTGGAGTGCCTCTGTCTAAATAATAAATTATGGGCTCTTTTGCTTCACTAATTGCAGCTTCAGTATCTTTTTTCTCTAATCTATGACGTACTATATACCTCTTTTTAATGGGTGATTCAATTGAGGATGCATAGTCTAAATAGGAAATGCTATTTGCACCTGAACGAGGATCAAATATTCGTTTTTTATAATTATTATCTGGTAATTTAATAAATGAATGATGTTGCCTAACTGTTACCAATGATGAATTTGGAGAAACACTTTTTATGTAATTCCCTTTAGCTTCTCCTTTAAACGTTAATATTGCTTCAAACTCTACATTTTTTGGAAATGCTTTTGTTCTTTCTAAATATAAAGCGCTTTTACTTAAGTCTAACTGATAATTACCTTGCTTAGTTTGCTGTAACTTTTTGGAAACTCCATGAGCATCTCTCAATAAAAAATTGGATATATCAATTAAATATTTCCCTTTTTGCTGTTCTTTAATGTCGAATCCAAATAATACCGACTGTGTAAAGGCCTCTTTAACAGATTTTTTCTCATCAATATTATTTGTAATTGCTCTATATTTTAAATTAGGCTGAACTAATAATAATTTAGTACCTGCTTTCATAAATTTAACTACAACTCTTTGTCCTAATTGCCCTCTGTCTAATCCTATATCATTAGAACCAACACCCGCAGAAAGTGCTTCAACATATAAAAATTCTTTATTCAATTTATCAACCTCTAAATAAATTTTATTTTCTGAAGTATCATAATAAAAATTAAAATAGCCGTTGTAGCTTTTAAAATTTTTAGTTTTCATAAAAGATTGAGCGGTTATATTTATACTAAAAATAAATACTACTACATAAAATAATTGTTTCATACACTTAAATTTTAAATAAAACAAAGCTATGCTATTTTTTAAACTACAACACAAATAAATTATTTTGTGTAGTTTAAAAATGAAAGGTTATTTTTGTATTCCTTAAATATAGAAATGATAACTAACGAGCATATAAATAAATTACAAGAACGCATTGGCAAGTTAAAAACTTACCTTGATATTGACAAGAAAATAATTGAAATATCAAATGAAGACGAAAAAACTTCAAATCCTGATTTTTGGAACAATCCCAAAGAAGCTGAGTTGGTTATGAAAAATCTTCGATCTAAAAAAAAATGGGTTGAAGATTATAACAAAATAGCTACTAATTTAGAAGATATCTCTGTTCTTTTTGATTTTTATGTTCAAGGGGAAGCATCTGAAGAAGAAGTTGAAAAAATATACAATACAACAATTTCTTTAATAGAAAATTTAGAGTTTAAAAATATGCTTTCTAATGAAGGCGATAGTTTAAGTGCAGTACTTCAAATTACAGCTGGTGCTGGAGGTACAGAAAGTTGTGACTGGGCACAAATGTTAATGCGTATGTATTTAATGTGGAGCGAAAACCAAGGCTATAAAGTTAAAGAACTTAATTTTCAAGCTGGGGATGTTGTTGGAATTAAAACCGTTACCCTTGAAATTGAAGGTGAATTTGCCTTTGGATATTTAAAAGGTGAAAATGGTGTACATCGTTTGGTTAGAATTTCACCCTTTGATAGTAACGCCAAAAGGCACACTAGCTTTGCTTCAGTTTATGTTTACCCATTGGTAGATGACAGCATTGAAATAACTATTAATCCTGCAGATATTGAAATAATAACTGCCAGGTCAAGTGGTGCAGGAGGTCAAAATGTAAATAAGGTTGAAACTAAAGTTCAATTAACACATAAACCAACAGGTATTCAAATTTCATGCTCAGAAACTCGTTCTCAACACGAAAATAGAGAGCGAGCATTGCAAATGTTAAAATCTCAGTTGTATGAAATTGAATTAAAAAAACAACAGGAGGCACGACAAGATATAGAGTCTGGCAAAATGAAAATTGACTTTGGCTCTCAAATTAGAAATTACGTAATGCACCCATATAAATTAGTAAAAGATGTTAGAACCGCACATGAAACTGCCAATGTTGATGCTGTTATGAATGGAGAAATTGATGATTTTATTAAAGCATATCTTATGCAACAAGGTCAAAATGAGACTAATTCTGAATTATAACTAAACTTTAGAATTAGCTGAGATATTCTTTAAAACTACATCTCAGCTACTTAATTCAATAGCTTTCATCAAATATATTTCACTTTTAAAATCCGTTATTTCATAAGTAAAAACAATAAATAGCATTTTTTTTTAAACAAAAGGCTATTTATTAACAATATTTTGTATTTTTACTTCCGAAAAAAATTGTTGAGAATATTAATATAATTATTTTTTATGAGGAAAATATTTTTATTGCTAATTATATTAACCCCCTTATTAAATTTTAGCCAAACAAACAACCCCATTTATACAATATCAGGTAAAATAGTTGATAGCTCAACTAAATTACCCATTGAAGACGCAACCATTATATTTAAACGTATTGATTCTAACAAAATAATGTATGGAGGAATTACGAATAAGAGAGGTCGTTTTGAAGTTGACCTTGTAAAAGGAACTTACAATGCCACCGTTGAAATTCTTCCATATAAAACTAAAAAACTAAATATATCTTCTATAACTAGAGATTTAAATATTGGTACTGTTGAATTAGAATTAAAGACTGAATTTCTTGATGAGGTTGAAGTAATTGCAGAAAAAAGCACCTTAGAATTTAAAAGAAACAAACAGGTTTTTAATGTTGGGAAAGATATCTCTTCATCTGGTGCTTCAGTTTCAGAAATTTTGGCAAATATCCCCTCTGTAGATATAGATCCTGATGGAAATATAAAGTTAAATGGAAGGGATGATGTAGCTGTTATGATTAATGGAAAATTATCAACACTCTCAAAATCAGACGCCTTAAAATCGTTACCTGCTGGTTCTGTTGAAAAAATTGAATTGCTAAATAATCCAGGAGCAAGTTATAGTGCTACTATAGGAGCAATTATTAATATTATCTTAAAAAAAGGAAAAGAAGAAGGTTTAAACGCTTCTTTAACAGGTACTGGTGGTTTTAAAGATTATTACGGAGGTCTATTAACATTAAATCATAAATCTAAAAAAATTAATTTTTTTACCAATACTAGTTATGCTCGAAGAAACCCTATAACATTAGCTACCTATAAAAATGAATATTTTGAAAATAATAGAACTACTTCATTTTTAAATGAGGATACCGAAAATGAACAACCCGCTAATTTCTTTATTAGTACAGTTGGGTTAGAATTTTACCTATCTAAAAAAAGCACATTAACTACTACTGTTAATTATACAAATATTGACTCAAAAAATTACGCCAAAACTTTTTCAAGTATTTTTGATGCTACAAAAAATTTAATAGCTAACAATACTAGGAAAAATGATGGTAGTTTTAATAATGAAATTATTGAATTTGTTGTTGATTATGAACATAATTTTTCAAAAGAAGGACAAAAACTTACCGCTTTTATAACTTACAGTATTGATAAAGAAATATTTATAAATAAGTTTACCAATACAAATGCTAATTTTTTAGATGAAGATTTTAATATACTTAACACCCTAAAAAATACCAATACTAAAATTACCTATACAAATCCTATAAATAAAAACGATAGTTATGAAATTGGCTACGAAGGTCTTTTTGGCTCAACTCCCTTTGAATATATTGAACCAAATGCCAGTAAACTTATAGATTTTACAGACACCAACCATGCATTTTTTGCGAGTTATGAAAAACAATTCAAAAAAATGTATGTTGGATTTGAATTAAGAGCTGAATTTTTAACTTACAAAATTAATTATGAGTATTTGAATACTGTACAAAATAAAAAATTCAATAACTTATTTCCATATTTATCTTTAAATTATAACATCTCAGATTCTAAAAACATAAGCTTAACCTTAAATAGAAACTATACAGTTCCTAGCTACTATCAGTTGCAACCTTATGAACAAAAAATTAGTGAAACGATTAGCTTTATTGGCAATGAAGATTTAAATCCTTTTTATCAAAATAATGTTCAATTAACTTATACCTATTACGGTAAAAAAATAATTTTTCAATCTGCCCTCTCTCACTCAATTTATACAGATTTTTGGCAAAATGTTACCTATAAAACAGGTGAGCAAATTAATGGAGTTGATAAATTAATAACTACTATAGTTAATTTAGGTAAGCTAAACTATACCGTAGCTAATTTTACAGCTATTTATAATCTCTCAAAAGTAATTAATTTCACAGCCAATACAAGTATTCAATACTTTGATCAGTCTGGTATATTTGAAATTGTTAATTTAGCCAATAAAACAATTATACAAGATTTTAATTTTTCCAATGTCAATGCTAATTTTAGTCTGTTAACACAACTAAAAATTCCTAATTGGTTTAATTTTCAAACCAAGGTAGTGCACACGTTAATATCAAGAGGACCAGTTTCAACCAGACAGGCATATACATACGCTAATGTTGCAATTAGCAAAGATATTTTTGATAAAAATGCTACCATTGCTATTACCTCTAGTGATATTTTTAATTCCTCTATAACAAAACGTACTAGATTTCATACAAATTACACTTCTGATGTATATATCAGAAATAAGTACCCAACCATTTTAGCTTCTTTCACATACAGATTTAATCAACATAAACAGGACAGAAAAATTAATTTTAATAAGAAAGAAGAAGAAAGCAAAACCAAATTTTAATAGTTATTTTTTATGAAAATATACCACAATCCGCGTTGTAGCAAAAGCCGTCAAGGTTTAGCTATTTTAGAAGATTCAAAAAATCCTTTTGAAGTTATTAAATATTTAGATAAACCTTTTGCAAAAGAAGAATTGACTGAATTAATTAAATTGTTAGGTATAAAACCAATTGATTTAGTTAGAAAAAATGAAGCTATTTGGAAAGAAAATTACAAAGGAAAAACATTAACTGATAACGAAATTATTGAGGCAATGGTTAACCATCCTAAACTTATAGAAAGACCCATAGTAATTAATAATGGGAAAGCTGTTATTGGTAGACCTCCTGAGATTATAAAAACCATTTTATAGTGCAATAAAAAGAGCAGCCAAAATTTAGCTACTCTTAATCTTATAATTTTATTATGTAAAAGAGACTACTCCTCTTTCACTTCTAGTTTTCCTTCTTTTCTATATTTCCAAGCCTCTCTAAAATATCCCACTAACCAATAAGGGACAACAAACATTAGCATAAATAGCATCAACCAAAAACCCATTGTAAAAATGCCTAAGAAAATTAAAAAACCTGAAAATTGAGATAAATCCATAACTTTTGATTATTACTTTTTGTTATTTTTACAAAAATACTATTTATTTTTAATTTATCACATAACTTTTTATTTTTTTAAAGGTGACTTTTCTCACTTATTAACTTAAAAAAAAATAGCAACTTTGGTAAGCTAAAAAATCATAATTAGTAACTTTGTAAATCAGTAATTTAGATAAACTTAATATTATGAAATATAGAATTGAAAAAGACACTATGGGAAACGTTGAAGTTCCTGCCAATAAATATTGGGGTGCCCAAACAGAACGCTCAAAACATAATTTTAAAATTGGCCCTTCAGCTTCCATGCCATTAGAAATTATTTATGGATTTGCATATTTAAAGAAAGCTGCTGCCCATGCAAACTGTGATTTAGGTGTATTATCAAAAGATAAAAGAGATTTAATTTCAAAAGTTTGTGATGAAATTTTAGATGGTAAATTAGATGATCAGTTTCCGTTAGTAATATGGCAAACCGGCTCTGGCACACAAAGTAATATGAACACCAATGAAGTTATTGCAAATCGTGCACAAGAAATAGCAGGAAGGGTTATTGGAGAAGGAGAAAAAGTAATTCAACCTAATGACGATGTAAATAAATCACAATCTAGTAATGATACTTTCCCAACTGGCATGCATATTGCTAGTTATAAAATGTTAATAGAAACTACTATTCCAGGAATTGAAAAACTACAAAAAACATTTGTTGCTAAATCCATTGAATTTAAAGATGTTGTTAAAATTGGTAGAACACATTTAATGGATGCTACACCTTTAACTGTAGGTCAAGAATTTTCTGGTTATGCATCTCAATTAGCTCATGGGTTAAAAGCCTTAAAAAATACATTACCTCATTTAGCTGAATTAGCCTTGGGAGGAACTGCAGTTGGAACGGGCTTAAATACGCCTAAAGGATATGATGTATTGGTTGCTAAAAAAATAGCTGAATTCACAGGATTACCATTTGTAACCGCTGAAAATAAATTTGAAGCATTGGCCGCTCATGATGCCATTGTTGAAAGCCATGGCGCTTTAAAACAACTAGCTGTATCTCTTAACAAAATAGCCCACGATATTCGAATGATGGCCTCTGGTCCACGTTCAGGTATTGGAGAATTAATTTTACCTGCTAATGAACCGGGAAGCTCTATTATGCCTGGAAAAGTTAACCCTACACAGGCAGAAGCATTAACCATGGTTGCTGCTCAAGTAATGGGTAACGATGTTACAATTACTATTGGAGGAACTCAGGGTCACTTTGAATTAAATGTATTTAAACCTTTGATGGCTGCTAATTTTTTACAATCTGCTCGTTTACTAGGCGATGCTTGTGTAAGTTTTAATGATAATTGTGCTGTTGGTATCAAGGTAAATAACGAACGAATAACTGAACTTTTAAACAATTCATTGATGTTGGTTACTGCTTTAAACCCAAAAATTGGCTATTACAAAGCTGCTGAAATTGCAAATACCGCTCACACCAATGGAACAACCTTAAAAGAAGAAGCTGTTAATTTGGGCTACTTAACTGCTGAACAATATGACGAATGGGTTAAACCTGAAGATATGATTGGCTCATTAAAATAAATTTCACTTAAACGAAACAAAAGAGGCTGTCTGAAAAGCAATTATACTTGTCATTTTGAACAAAGTGAAAAATCTCAACATCTTGATATATAAGTGTTTAATTTCAAATAGATTCTTCATTTACATTCAGAATGACACTTCTTAGACAGCCTCTTTTGTTTTATAAGTTTTGCCTAAATAATATGTCATTTCATTAATTGATATGACTGTTTTGCTATTTCTACTTCTTCATTTGTTGGAATTATTAAAATCTTAGTTTTTGAATTCTTTTTATGAATTTCAGTAATTTTTTTAGCTCTAACGTTATTTTTTTCAGCATCTAACTCAATACCTAGATATTCCATATGAGTACAAACCAATTTTCGAATTACATCAGAGTTTTCTCCAATTCCAGCAGTAAACACTATGGCATCTAATCCATTCATTGCAGCTGCATAAGAACCTATGTATTTTTTAATACGGTATGCATTCATATCTAAGGCTAGCTGACAGTTTTTGTTTCCTTTACTAGCCTCAGCCTCAATATCTCGTAAATCGCTAAAACCTGTTAAACCTAACATACCACTTTCTTTCTGAAGCAAACTATTTACCTCGTCTAATTTATAACCCAAACTATTTACCAAATAAAAAATAATGGCATGGTCAATATCTCCACTTCTACTTCCCATTATAAGTCCAGTTACAGGGCCAAAACCAAGAGAATGGTCAATACTTTTACCATTTTTAATAGCAGTCATACTACAACCATTTCCAAGGTGAATTGTTATTATTTTTGAATTAGCAATTCCTAAATAATCAATTGCTTTTTCTGAAACATATTTATGACTTGTACCGTGAAAACCATACAGTCTAATATGTTCTTCATCAAAAAATTTAGTAGGTATCGCATATTTATAGGCTTCTACTGGTATAGTTTGATGAAAAGCGGTATCAAAAACGGCTATTTGTATTGCTTTTGGAAACATTTTTTCTGCAACTACAATACCCTCATAGTTTGCAGGATTATGCTGTGGTGCTAAAGAAAATAGTGTTTTAATTTTATCTTTTACTTCTTTGTTAATTATAGTTGTATTGGAAAAAGTACTTCCACCGTGAACAACCCTGTGCCCAACTGCTTCAATTTCTGAAGTAGATTTTAATACTCCTGTATTCGCATCTAACAGTAGGTTTACAATTTTTTCTAAACCAATTTTATGGTTTGGAATATCCGTAATCTCATCAATGTTATTTGCGGTCGATTTATAGTGAATTTCGGCATTATTCAAACCTATTCTTTCTACCAATCCTGAACAAATTACATCTTCTTGTGGCATATTAAATAATTGATATTTAATTGAAGAACTCCCCGAGTTTATAACTAATATTTTCATTTTAAATCCCTTGTGCTTGTATTGCTGTTAAAACTACAGTATTAAAAATATCATCTACTGTGCAACCTCTACTTAAATCATTTACTGGCTTATTTAGCCCTTGTAACATTGGTCCAATTGCGAGTGCTCCTGTTTCTCGCTGTACTGCTTTATATGTATTATTACCCGTATTTAAATCTGGGAAAATCAATACATTTGCTTGTCCTGCAACTTCTGAATCTGGCAATTTACTTTTACCTATAGTTGCATCAACGGCAGCATCATATTGTATTGGACCTTCTACTTTTAAATCTGGTCTTTTTTCTTTGATAATTTCAGTTGCTTTTCTTACAATATCAACATCTGCTCCTTTTCCTGAAGCTCCTGAAGAGTATGAAAGCATTGCTATTTTTGGATCTATTCCAAAATTAATGCTTGAATCAGCAGAAGAAATAGCAATTTCTGCCAATTGCTCGGCATTTGGATTTGGGTTAATTGCACAATCACCAAAAACAGAAACTCTGTCTTCTAAACACATAAAAAAGATTGAGGAAACTACAGTTACGCCTGGTTTTGTTCTAATAAACTGTAACGCTGGTCTAATTGTATGTTGTGTTGTATGCGCAGCTCCAGACACCATTCCATCAGCTAAACCTTTATAAACCATCATTGTTCCAAAATAGGAAACATCACCCATCATATCTTCAGCCATAGCCATAGTAATTCCTTTATTTTTTCTTAATTCAAATAATGTATTTATAAATTCTTTGTAATATTCAGATTTTACCGGATTAACAATATTAAATTTATCTATATCAACTTTTAACCCCAAACGAATTATTTTATTTGCAATTTTATCATAATCACCTAAAACCGTTATATCTACAATATCCATAGCTATTAATCTTGCTGCTGCGGTAATTATTCTATCGTCATTTCCTTCAGGTAAAACAATATGTTTGCGTTGTTTTTTTGCTCTTTTTAATAATGCATATTGAAACATTCTTGGAGTAATTCCTTCTTTTTTGAATGTAATTAATTTATCATTTAATTGATCTACATCAACATATTTATCAAATGTATTTAAAGATGTAATTATTTTTTGTTTATTCTTGGCATACATATGTGAACGAACGGCTCCAATTTTATTAGCCACATCAAAAGTTCCCTGTTTAACAGACAATATTGGAACTATTTGAGGTAAACCATTTATTAGTTTTACAATTGGCTCGTCAGGTATAATTCCACCCGTTAAAACAATCCCTGAAATAGCTGGATAATTTGATGAAATATTGGCTTGTAAAGCTCCTAAAATAATATCAGCCCTATCTCCAGGTGTAATTATCAAACAATTTTCTTCTAAATGGGTTAAATAATTTCTTAGCTGCATTGCTCCAACTTTAAAACTAGCTGTTTGGTTATTTATATGTTCTTTACCTAATAAAATTTTAGCACCAATAGCTTTTGCAATTTCTTTTATTGTTGGATTTATTAACGATGGAATTATTGGAATGGCATTAACCAAAACACTTTTAGGTAAATTTTTGTTAACACGATTTTTTACCAATTCAATATTTTTTTCTTGAACTTTATTGGCTATAACAGCTATTACTTCTACCTCTTTTTCTCTAAATGAATCGTATGCTAAATGCAACCCATTAATAAACTCCTCTAATGTTTTACCTACTCCACTTGATACTATAATTACTGGTATTCCTAAATTTTTAGCTATTAAAATATTCGCATCTAACTCTATGGCTGCAGTTTCACTTGAAAAATCAGTTCCTTCTACCAACATAAAATCATTTTTCTCTTCTAATTCCTTATATTTTTCAATAATAGTATCAATTATTTCTCCTTCTTCACCTCTGTTACGCTTATCTATAAACTCTGAACGCGTAAAAGCAAATGCTTCACACGGATCAATATCTAATTCAAAATGTGAAATTATTGTATTGATATGATTGTCTTTTTTCCCTTTTTTAACATCGTTAATTATAGGTCTAAAGTAACCTACTTTTGCTGTTTTACCTAGCAACATTCTCATCAGTCCTAATGCAACAATAGATTTGCCACTATTAGCCTCGCTAGTTGCAATATATATAGCTTTATTCATTATTTTATTTTTTTACAAAGATACTTTAATATTGTTTTATGACCTCTTAAATTATATTAAAATAACAACTTGAATTACTAAATCGTTATCGTATAAAGGCAATTAAATCTCAATAAAAATATCTGTATCTTTGAATACTTAATTTTATTAAAATATGATAACCTTAATTCGTAATATTAAAGAGTTAGTACAAGTTGAAGAAACTCCAAAAAATATGGTTTCAGGGAAAGAAATGAAAATTTTACCTACTATTAAAAATGCCTTTTTGTTGATTGAAAATGATCTAATTAAAGATTTTGGTGAAATGAAAGATTTTAAGAGTATTCCCATTGATAATGTTGTTGATGCTTCAGAAAAAATTGTGCTTCCAACTTGGTGCGATAGCCATACACATATTGTTTATGCAGATAATAGAGAACAAGAATTTATTGATAGAATTAACGGACTCAGTTATGAGGAAATTGCCAATAATGGTGGAGGAATTTTAAATTCCGCTAAAAAATTACAGGTTATTTCAGAAGATAATTTATATAAGCAATCGGCCATACGTATTGAAGAAATAATGCAATTAGGAACGGGTGCTGTTGAAATTAAATCGGGGTATGGTTTAACTAAAGAGGCTGAATTAAAAATGCTACGAGTAATAAAAAAGTTGAATAAGAATTACCCTATTGCAATAAAAGCTACATTTTTAGGTGCTCATGCATTACCTATTGAATTTAAAAATAATAAAAGTGGTTATTTAGATACTGTAATTCAAGAAATTTTACCAATTGTTGCTAAAGAAAATTTAGCTGAATTTATTGATGCTTTTTGCGAAACAGGATATTTTTCAGTGGAAGATACTGAACGTTTATTGAAAGCTGGGGAAAAGTTTGGATTAATTCCTAAAATACATGTCAATCAGTTTACGGCAATAGGAGGAGTCCAAATAGGAGTTAAATACAATGCACTATCTGTAGATCATTTAGAGGAAATGAGAGCTGAAGATATTGAAGTTTTAAAAAACTCAAAAACAATGCCAGTGGCTCTACCATCTTGCTCCTATTTTTTGAGTATACCATATACTCCTGCACGCAAAATAATTAATGCGGGGTTGCCTTTAGCTCTTGCAACAGATTATAATCCAGGTTCAACCCCGTCTGGTAATATGAACTTTGTAGTTTCTACAGCTTGTATAAAAATGAAATTAACCCCTGAAGAAGCAATAAATGCCGCAACAATTAATGGTGCTTATGCTATGGGGCTAGAAAAAACACACGGAAGTATTTGCCGTGGAAAAAAAGCAAATTTTATATTGACAAAAAAAATACCAAGCTATGGTTTTATTCCATATTCATTTGGAAATCACCAAATAGATCAAGTTTTTATTGAAGGGCTAAAAGTTTAATTTATTTATTTCTTTTAAATATTTGACTTAAAAAAGATTTCTTTTCATTTTCATGGTAACCATTCGAATATTTTCCATAGCCGTAACCGTAGCCATAACCATAACCGTAGCCGTATTTTGATTTCACTTTAAAATCATTCAATACAATACTTAAATTTGAAATCTCTTGTTTTATATATTTGTCGTTAATCATTTTTAACATTCCTTTTTGAGAATATGCTTGCCTTAAAACGTAAATTGTTGAATCTGCATATTTTAGTAGTTCAATTGCATCACTAACTAAACCTATTGGGGGCGTGTCTAAAATAATATAATCATACTCTTCTTTTAAACTATTAATTAACTCATCTATTGCAGAGCTAATTAACAATTCTGAAGGATTTGGGGGAAGTGGACCAGCCGTTATTACATCTAAATTAGGTACTTTGGTATGCTGTATAATACTTTCTTTATCTGCTTCAGCAATTAAATAGTTAACAACACCTTTATCATTTGAAATTTCAAAATCTCCAAATATTTTAGGTTTACGTAAATCTAATCCAACTAATATTGTTTTTTACCACCTAAAGCAAAAACGGTGGCTAAGTTAATTGATACAAATGTTTTACCTTCTCCACTAACTGATGAGGTTACAATAATAGTTTTAGACTTATCTTTTAATTCTCTTCCAAACAAAAATTGAATGTTTGATCGTAAGGCTCTAAAAGATTCAGCAACAGTTGATTTTGGCCTTAAAAATACGGCTAAATTATTCTCGGCTTCATTTTTCCCTACAACTCCTAAAATTGGAATTGGTGAAATTCTTTCAATGTCTTCAACCATATAAATTTTGCTATCTAATACTTCTTTAGCTATAATAACAAAAAGTGGCAGTATAATACCAAGCAGCAAAGCTATCATATAGTTAAACGATTTTCTTGGCAAAATATATCCTTGGCCTGTATCTTTTGCCGAATCTAGAACTGATATATCTGAAACCGTTGCAGCAATTGCAATATCAGCTTCGTAACGTTTTTGCATCAAAAAAACATAGTTAGATTCTGTCAATGTATATTTTCGTTGAAAATTTAATAATTTCTGTTCTTTTTTTGGTAGCTTATTTAACTGATAATTATATGTATTTAATCTTTTTTTACTATTTATTAAACTAACATTAGTCGCGTTTTTTAGTGATGATATATTTTCTAATAAAACATTTCTAGCTGTTTCAATCTCTTCATTAAGAAGTTTTAATGAGGGATGATTAGAAGTTACCTCTTTTGCTAATTTCTCTTTTTTAATAGATAATTCTGTTAATTTACCCACCATTGAAGCAATAGAAACATCTTCTATATTAATAATTGCTGGAGCTGGTATTTTTATGTAATTAGAATTTGCTTTGATATACGTTTCTAAATTTTCAAAATACTCAATTCTATCTATTAATTTTTTCTGAATCTTATCTAAACCAGTTGTTTGGGAAAAAATTTCAACCCCTTGGGCTGACAAATCATAAATGGCATTTTGTTGCTTAAATTTCCCTATATTATCTTCTATTAATTTTAAACTATCTGAAGTATTTTTAAACTGTGCATCAATAAATTCTTTTGTACTATACGCATAATTTGTTTTTTGCTCCAATTCATCTTTAGCCAAAACTTCAACAGTTTTATTTAAAAAGTCTACTATTCTATTTTTATTTGGACCTGTTAAAGATATTTCGACTAAAGAAGTTCCTGTTAATCCTTTAGCCCTAATATTTTGGTACTTTTTGGTAGCAGCGTTAATTGAATTTAATTGGATATAATAGGTGCTGTTTTTAATTGTATTTAACTTATTTTTTACTGTTATTTCTGCTTTTAAAAACGGTAAATTTATATATTCTCCTACTGAAAAAGTTTTAGAAAAATTTTGTTTGTCAAAATTAAACTCTTTATACGTTTCATCTTTATAGTTAAGTAGTTTATAATTTATATCCTTTCTAAATTCAACAGATAATGTGAAATTTTTGTCATCAATAAAGTCAATTTTAATAAGTGTATTTAATAATTGGTATTGATTTGGTTGTAGTTTAATCTCAAAAGGTGTTTTTCCATAAACGTCTTCTTTTCTAAAACGTCCTTCTTTGAAATAGTCTATATAAAATTGTAATTCATTTACTACTTTTTCATTATGAGTTCTTGAAATTAATGTTTTTCTAATTGATTCTACTTTATCGCTAACACCTCCCCAATTAAAAGCAATATTAGTAC
Source organism: Lutibacter profundi (assembly GCF_001543325.1). Classification (NCBI taxonomy): domain Bacteria; kingdom Pseudomonadati; phylum Bacteroidota; class Flavobacteriia; order Flavobacteriales; family Flavobacteriaceae; genus Lutibacter; species Lutibacter profundi. The sequence continues at coordinate 239,274 of NZ_CP013355.1, read as the reverse complement.
CTGATGAAAAAAGTGGATTTTGTTTTTCTTTCACTACAATTGTAGTACTTAAACCATAAATTTTCTGAGTAGAAATATTAAAATAATAAGCAATGGCAAGAGCAATTGGAATGGTAAACAAAAACCATTTCCAATTTGATATTATTCGAAATATATAATCTTTAATATCTGAAATATGTTCAGCCGGATTTTCAATAAGCTTGAATTTACTTTCCATATATAAATCATTATAAATTTTTAACTAATAATACAGAACTTATAACAAACGACAAAACAGTTAGAATCGTTGAGAAAGTTTGTAACCCTGTGGTTCCTGTTCCCCAAGATTTTTGTTTCAAAGGTGCTACATAAATAATATCATTGGGTTGTATGTAAAAATTTTCAGATTCAAAAACCGCCATATTTGTAAGATCTAATTTATACTTTTTTACGCCATCTAAGGTTTTTCGTATTAAAGCTACATTTTCTCTATTTCCTAATGGCGTAATTTCTCCTGCATTTGCAATGGCATCAATAATAGAAACCTGATTTTGAGTTAAATTAATAGTCCCTGGAGAGCCTACTTCACCTGTAACAACAAACCTTATACCTGCTAATTTAACCGTAACAAAAACTAAATTAGGATTTTTTAAGAATTTACTTAATTCAATTTCAATTTTTGCTCTCACTTCATTTTCTGTATATCCTAATACATTTAAATCTCCAATGTACGGTATTCTTATGTTTCCATGCCTATCAATAGTATAGCCAGAAAAATACAGCCCTTCTCCTCCATTTAAAGTTGTAGTATTTACCGTTTGATTCTTAAATAACAATACTATTTCAGGGTTAGCAGCCTTAATATCAATATACAAAACATCATTTATCTGTAAGCGATAAGGTTCATTATTTAATTTGTAAATATCAGATTTCTTAACTGGTTCTCCTTGAAAATAAGTCATTTGTTTTGTTGTTACACAGGAAGATAAACAACTTAAAAATAACATGTATAAAAAAAGTTTCTTCATATAATTTAATTGAGGGTAAGGCAAATATAATTTTAAATAGCGTATTAAAATAATTTTTCTATTATTTTCGCATTAAATAATTAGGTGAATATGTGGTATAAAATTAAGGCATTCATAACTTTTTTACTTAAATCAACAAATCAACATGGTGTACATTCTCCTTTCGTGTACAATTTAGTAACAAAGTGCTTTTATCACAAAACAAATCTTTCAAAAGTTAATGCATTTAATTCCATCAAACAATGGCTATACAAAAACCATCAAACAATAACTATTACAGATTTTGGAAGTGGTTCTAAAGTTTTTAAAAATAATAAAAGAAAAATTTCTGACATTGCAAAAATAGCTGGTATTAACAATAAAAAAGGTCTCCTTTTATTAAGATTACTCAACTATTTTAAGCCTCAAAATATTTTAGAAATTGGAACTTCTGTAGGATTGAGTACTGCCATTTTAAGTATAGGAAATCCCAATGCCACTATTAATACACTTGAAGGATGTGCTAATACGGCTGCTGTTGCACAAGATTTATTTGACACTTTTAAATTAAAAAATATTAACTTATACGTTGGAAATTTTAAAGATACTTTAACCCCAATTACAACTAAAACTAAATTTGACTTGATTTATTTTGATGGCAACCATCAAAAAGAAGCTACACTTCAATATTTTAATTTGTGTTTAAAAACTGCGCATAATAACTCTATCTTTATTTTCGATGATATAAATTGGTCTAAAGAAATGCAGGAGGCATGGCTTTTAATAAAAAACCACCCAAAAGTAACTGTTACAATTGATACTTTTTTTTGGGGAATTGTCTTTTTTAGAAAAGAACAGATAAAACAACATTTTAAAATTAGAGTTTAGCAAACAATAAATTATTAAATTTACTTTATGAAAATTTATACAAAAACTGGTGATAAAGGAAAAACCTCTCTTTTTGGAGGAAATCGAGTTCCAAAATATCATTTAAGAATTGAAGCATACGGAACCGTTGATGAATTAAATTCATATATTGGACTCATTCGGGATCAAAAAATAGATAAAAACACTTCAACTATTTTATTGAAAATTCAACACGAACTTTTTACTTTGGGTGCTATGTTGGCAACACCTTCTGAAAAGAAAATTTTAAAAAATGGTAAAGAGCGCCTAAATATCTCAAAAATAAATAATACATCTGTAATACTTCTAGAGAATGAAATTGATGCTATGAATGAAATTTTACCAAAGATGACTCATTTTATTTTACCTGGTGGGCACACAACAGTGTCATTCTGTCACATTGCACGTTGTATCTGTAGAAGAGCTGAGCGTATAGCCACACAATTAAGTGATGAAAGTTATGTTGAGGAAGATATATTGATCTATTTAAATAGACTTTCTGACTATCTTTTTGTACTGGCACGAAAATTGACAATTGACAATAACGCTCAAGAAATACGTTGGATTCCTGAGAAAATAAAATAAGTTCTTTCAAATACAAAAAAAAAGTAATAAAAAACTTGACTATTTGAGTAAAAAAATTATTTTTGCAAAAATTTAATACGAGAAACGTATGTATTGGACACTAGAATTAGCATCTTATTTAGCAGATGCACCTTGGCCAGCGACAAAAGACGAACTAATTGATTATGCAATTAGAACAGGAGCTCCTTTGGAAGTTGTAGAAAATCTTCAAGAAGTTGAAGATGAAGATGAAAATTTTGAATCAATAATTGAAATTTGGCCAGATTATCCTTCTGAAGATGATTATCTCTGGAATGAAGATGAATATTAAAAAAACAAAATTCAAAAAAAGTCTCTACTGAGACTTTTTTTTGGTTAATTAACTATATTTTAAACATATTTTAGGGCTTTTAAAATTAAAATATTTTAAATTCGCTTATAAATAAAATAACTAAATACGATTACACTTAAAAAGAGAGTAATCCCTAAAAATTGACACAGTAAACTATGAGTATTATAAATTCAGTTCTTAAAATATTTGTTGGAGACAAAAAAAAGAAAGACTTAAAAATACTTCAACCAATTGTTAATAAAGTTAAATATTTTGAAGAAGAAATATCAAATTTAACAAATGACCAATTGCGTGAAAAAACATTTATTTTTAAGCAAAAAATAGCTGATGCCACAAAAGAATATACTTCAAAAATTAAGAGTTTAGAAGAAGAAGCACGTACTGCAAACGTAGATAGAAAAGAAGAAATATATTCAGAAATAGATACTTTAAAAGATGAATTGTATAAGGCTTCAGAAAAAATATTAGATGAAATTACGCCAGAAGCTTTTGCAGTAGTTAAAGAAACTGCAAAACGATTTAATGACAATGAAACTATTACTGTAACAGCAACTCCCTTTGATAGAGAACTTTCTTCAATAAAAGAAAATATTACTTTAGATAATGATAAAGCTATTTGGTCAAATACTTGGGATGCACAAGGAAAAAAAGTTACATGGGATATGGTACATTACGATGTACAACTTATTGGTGGTTCTGTATTACACCAAGGTAAAATAGCCGAAATGATGACTGGTGAGGGTAAAACATTAGTTTCTACATTACCCATTTATTTAAATGCCTTAACCGGAAATGGTGTTCATGTTGTAACTGTAAATGATTACTTAGCTAAGCGTGACGCTGCTTGGATGGGGCCAATATTTGAATTTCACGGTTTAAGTGTAGATTGTATAGATCATCATCAACCAAATTCTGATGCAAGAAAAAAAGCCTACAATTCAGATATTACATACGGAACAAACAATGAATTTGGATTTGATTATTTGCGAGATAATATGGCTCATTCTCCTAATGACCTTGTACAAAGACCACATAACTATGCCATTGTAGATGAAGTTGATTCTGTTTTAATAGATGATGCACGTACACCATTAATTATTTCTGGTGCAACTGCAAATGCTGATCGTCATGAATTTAACGAACTAAAACCCGTTGTAGACAGCCTTGTTTCTACACAACGCAATTATCTTACAGGTGTGTTGGTTGAAGTAAAAAAACTAATTAAAGAAGGAAATACGAAAGATGGTGGTTTTTTACTACTCCGTGTTTTTAGAGGATTACCTAAAAGTAAAGCATTAATTAAGTTTTTAAGTCAAGAAGGTATCAAACAACTCTTGCAAAAAACTGAAAATCATTATATGCAAGATAACAATCGTGAAATGCCAAAAATTGACGAGGAGTTATATTTTGTAATAGATGAAAAAAATAACTCGATAGAGTTAACCGATAAAGGAATTAATTTTTTATCAGGAGACAATGGAGATGATAACTTCTTTATTTTACCAGATTTAAGCACTGAAATTGGAAAAATAGAAAATGAAAATAATAGTCCTGAAGAAATAATTAGAAAAAAAGAAGAATTATACCGTGACTATAGCATAAAAAGTGAGCGCATACACACAATGAATCAACTATTAAAAGCATATACTTTATTTGAAAAAGATATTGAATATGTTATTATGGATGATAAAATTAAGATAGTTGATGAGCAAACTGGACGTATTATGGAAGGGCGTCGTTATTCTGATGGTTTGCATCAAGCAATTGAAGCTAAAGAAAATGTAAAGATTGAAGATGCCACTCAAACTTATGCCACTGTAACTCTTCAAAACTATTTTAGAATGTACCGAAAACTTGCTGGTATGACAGGTACAGCCATTACTGAAGCAGGTGAGTTTTGGGATATTTATAAATTAGATGTTATAGAAATCCCAACTAATGTGCCTCTAATACGTGATGATAAAGAAGATTTAATTTACAAAACCAAACGTGAAAAATACAACGCTGTAATAGATGAAATAGTGAACTTGGTAAACCAAGGTCGTCCAGTACTAGTTGGTACAACATCTGTAGAAATATCAGAATTATTGGGTAAAATGCTTGGTATTCGAAAAATCAACCACAATGTCTTAAATGCAAAACTCCATAAAAAAGAAGCTGATATTGTCGCTGAAGCAGGAAATGCAGGTATAGTTACCATTGCAACTAATATGGCTGGTCGGGGAACTGACATCAAATTATCTGATGAAGTAAAAGCGGCAGGTGGTTTAGCAATTATTGGTACAGAACGCCATGATTCTCGCCGTGTTGACAGGCAATTACGTGGTCGTGCTGGTCGTCAAGGAGACCCTGGTTCCTCTCAATTCTATGTATCGCTTGAAGATAATCTTATGCGTTTATTTGGTTCAGAACGAATTGCAAAAATGATGGATAGGATGGGGTTAAAAGATGGAGAAGTAATTCAACATTCTATGATTACCAAATCTATAGAAAGAGCACAACAGAAGGTAGAAGAAAATAACTTTGGGGTTCGTAAAAGATTATTAGAATATGATGATGTTATGAATTCTCAGCGTGAGGTTGTTTACAAACGTCGTCGCCATGCATTATATGGAGACCGTTTACAGGTTGATATTGTTAATATGGTTTATGATACCTGCAATTTACTAATTAGAGAAAATAAACTTGCAGATGATTATCAAAATTTTGAATTTGAATTAATTCGTTTTTCTTCAACAAGTTCTCCTTTTACTGAAGATGAATTTAAAGCCTTATCTGAACAAGAGCTTACGGATAAACTTTTTGACGTAGTTTATAAACATTATAAAGAAAAATTAGAGCGTAGTGCTAAAGCTGCATATCCTGTTATTAAGGATGTTTATGAAAATCAAGGTGATAAATATGAACGAATTGTTGTTCCTTTTACCGATGGCACAAAAGAACTTAAAGTTGTTACAAACTTAAAGGAAGCTTATGAATCTGAAGGGAAAGGATTGGTAACCGATTTTGAGAAAAACATAACATTGGCAATTATTGATGATACTTGGAAAGACCACTTACGCCAAATGGATGAATTAAAACAATCTGTTCAAAACGCAACTTACGAACAAAAAGATCCCCTTTTAATTTATAAATTTGAATCGTTTGAATTATTCAACAGTATGCTTGATACGATAAACAAAGATGTATTATCTTTCTTATTTAAAGGAGAACTACCTTCTCAAGATTCCAGTCAGGTTTCTCAAGCAAAAGAACAAAAAAGAGATAAAGTTCATTTAAGTAAAGAAGAATATCATAGTCAAACTGAAACTACACAAACCAATCAAACACAACAGCCACAAATTGTTGAAACCATTGTTCGTACAGAACGTAAAATTGGTAGAAATGAACGAGTTACAATAAAGCATGTGATGAGTGGTGAGAATAAATCTCTAAAATACAAACAAGCAATACCTCTAATTCAAAAAGGAGATTGGGTACTTGTTGAAGAATAGATTTAGCATAAAAAAACTCAAAATATTTTGAGTTTTTTTATGCTTAAAATGTATTTATATTTTTTTATTTTTATCATATGGTATACTGCTTAATAGATGGTTTATGGCAGCAACCCTTGCAAAAGTTTTTCTATTAGCTCTAATTATTTTCCAAGGAACATTAGCACCCTCTATTGTTTTTTCAAACATTAAATTCTTATATTTTGTATAAAGATCCCATAATTCTTGTGCTCTTTCATCTACAGCCGTCATTTTCCATTGTTTTAGAGGGTCTCTTTTAATCTCATCAAAACGTTTGGCTTGTTCTTTTTTTGAAATTGACATATAAATTTTCACCAATCGTATACCAGATTCTGTAATCATACGTTCAAAATCATTTACTTGATTCATGAAAATATCGTACTCTTCTTGAGTACAAAAATCATTCACTGGTTCTACAACTGCTCTATTATACCAACTTCTATCAAAAAACACAATTTCTCCAGCTTTTGGGAACTGTCTAACATATCGTTGAAAATACCATTGAGATTGCTCATCTTCAGTTGGTTTTGGCAATGCTACAATACGAAGATGACGTGGATTCATTCTTTCAATAGTTCTTCTAATTGCACCACCTTTTCCTGCAGCATCTCTTCCTTCGAAAATTACTATTATACGTTCATTTTCATCTATTGCCCAAGATTGCAATCTTATTAATTCAACTTGTAATTTTTTTAATTTTTTTCATATTTAACATATCTAACTGCTTTTTCTAGATTGTATGGCTCTTTAGATAATAGCGCAGTTAATCCCTTATTGGTATTTAAAATTTCTACATCTTCCTTTGTTAAAATATATTCTTCGTGCATAATTAATCTATTTGGTTTGATGAACGATAATACCTTGTAATCACATTAGGATCTGGAAATAATGAAGTTGACGCTTCCTCTTTGCCATCATAATTAAATTGTGATAAGACGTACCTTATAGACTCTAAACGTGCAATTTTTTTGTCATTAGCCCTTACAATAATCCAAGGGCTATAACTTGTATGCGTTTTACTAAACATTTGTTCTTTGTAATAACTATAAGTATCCCAAAGTTCTTGCCCTTTTTTATCAACAGGGCTAAATTTCCAACGTTTTAAAGGAGTTTCTAAACGGGCATTAAAGCGTGTTAATTGTTCTTCTTTTGAGATAGAAAACCAAAATTTAATTATAGTCATACCATCTTCATATAACATATGCTCAAATTCAGGAACTTGAACCATAAATTTTTGATATTGATCTTCAGTACAAAAACTCATAACTGGCTCAACAACAGCTCTGTTATACCAACTTCTATCAAAAAAAATAATTTCTCCTGGATTGGGTAATTTTTTAATATAACGTCTAAAGTACCATTGGCCTCGTTCAACATTTGTTGGCTTAGTTAATGCAACTACACGCATTGATCTGGGATTTAAATGCTCTGTAAATCTACGTATATTACCACCTTTTCCAGCGGCATCTCTTCCTTCAAAAATAATAGAAACACGTTTGTTATTTTTTGAAATCCATTGTTGTAGTTTAACCAACTCAATTTGTAAACGGCGTAATTCTTCTTCATAAAATATTCTTTTATTTACCTTATCAGTTGGAATATTTTTTGTTTAATTATTTGTAAAAGCTCATTATTAGAAGTAGCTTTATTAAAATCGTCAATAGTAAGTTTTGGCGTTTCTTCCATTATTCATTGTTTTCAATTGTTATACAATTCGCTGGATTATTTGATAGTTGCAACTTGGCATCAGATGGAGAAATATATGGTATTCCCAATCCTAATCCACGCAAAATAAACAATAATCCAATAATTACAACAAAAACAGGAATTACTTTTTGAATTTTCACTCTTAAAGATACATTTACAAAGTTTCCTAATAACACAGCAGCTGTCATCATAGGAATTGTTCCCAAACCAAATAAAAACATATAAAACACACCTTGAATTTCATTTCCTGTAGAAATTGAGCCTATTAATGCCATATAAACGAGGCCACAAGGTAAAAACCCATTAAAAAAGCCTATTGAAAATAGTGCTTTATTCGATTTTTTGTTCAAATAAAGTCCTAATTTATATTTAACCTGACCTATTAAACTATAGAGTGGTTTTGAAAAATTGTATTTATTAAAAATTGTTACTGGAATAATCACCAAAGCAATCATAATTACTCCCATTAAAATTGACAAGCGTTGCTGAAAACCGGCTAAGTAAAGCCCTTTTCCAACAAATCCGAATAGCAACCCTATTAAAGAATAGCTTAACAATCTTCCTAAGTGGTATAAAAACACTTGAATAAATAGTGTAGATTTGGATGATCTATCTACAGGTAAAACGAAGGCTATTGGTCCGCACATACCTATACAATGAAAACTTCCTGCTAAACCTAAAACAAGTGCTGTCCAAAGCATATTAGTACATTATTTTTTCTTTAAACAAATAAGTATTTTTATTTACAGTCCATTCAATTTTAACATTCCACCTACCTTCAACTAAATTTTTATCGGTCAAAAGATATTTATTTGTGATTAATTTAATAGGTAAGTTAAAATCTATTTTATCATTTGATGGTCTTTGAAAATATATAGTTCCAGAAATTTGTGTTGGTTCAAATTCTGAAGGAAAATAAATGGTTAATCCTGAAGCTTCCTTTTTAATGGTGACATTCTCTTTTAATTTAGCCCCTCTATTTTGGTTATCAATCTCTTGCTGATAATTAAGTTCATCTTTATAATAATCATCTGAAACCAAGTGATGATCATAAGCAGGTATAAATGTAGCTTTATAAACGAATGATAGTATAAAAATTACAAAAGATATAATTGCTATAATAATTCCTGTTGGCCAGCTTATTTTAAATTTTACTTGCATATAACATAATTGTTTTTAAGTATAGTATCATTTAAAATTATTTTTTTTAATTAAAAATGATACTACATCATTTTTTTTAATTAATTTTTAGTGGACCTGTGAAATTAGTTCTGGTAGTTGCAACCAATTTACCCTTGTAATAAATTCCTATTTTTAATTTTTCTTTTGACGAAGTTAAATCTTTTTTATCAATCTCAATAAATAATGTTCCTTCTTTTAACCCTTGCTTTTTAACATTTAGGTTACCTCCTACCAAATCAATTTTTCCTTTATGAGATATCAATTTAACTTCAACATTTTCAAAATCTTCTGTTGTTTTATTAATTAACTTAATAGTGTATACATTCTTTATTGTGGTATTTGTACTTTGAAAAGTTTGCCCCGGTAGTCTTAGTACTGTTGCTTCCACATCAGTTCTTAAAAATAACATTGTTAAGAACACTCCTATTAAAACTATTAATACTGTTGAATAAGCTATTAAACGTGCATTAAACTTAAACTTTTCTTTTTTCTCAATGTTATCTTCTGAGGCATAACGAATAAGCCCTCTTTCAAATCCAACATTATCCATCATAGCGTCACATGCATCAATACAGGCAGTACAATTTATACATTCTAATTGTGTTCCATTTCTTATGTCAATTCCTGTTGGACATACTTGTACACACTGTTTACAGTCTATACAATCTCCAACACCAAGTTCTTCTCTATCTTCATTTTTACGCAATGGTTTCCTGCCATTTTCAGCTTCTCCTCTAACAAAATCATAGGCTACATTAATAGATTTATTATCTAACAACACTCCTTGTAACCTTCCATAAGGGCAAACAATTATACAAACTTGCTCTCTAAACCAAGCAAAAATAAAATAAAAAACTGCCGTAAAAGCTAAAAGTTTTAAAAGGGTACTTATGTGTTGCTCTGGCCCTTCAGAGATGTAACCCAATACTTTATCAGAACCAACAAAGTATGCTAAAAATATGTTTGCAATAAGAAATGATATTATAAAGAAAATAACCCATTTTAAAAGACGTTTTCTAATTTTCTCAGCATTCCACTCTTGTTTATCTAATTTAATTTGTTTGGATCGGTCTCCTTCTATTAAGTACTCTACTTTTCTAAATACCATTTCCATAAAAATAGTTTGTGGGCACATCCATCCACAAAATATTCTACCAAAAACCACCGTAAATAGTATTATAAATACAACGCTAACAAGCATTGAAATAACTAATAAATAAAAATCTTGTGGCCAAAAGGGATAACCAAAAATATTAAATTTTCTTTCAAAAACATTAAACAATAAAAATTGATTCCCTTTAATTTTAATAAATGGAGCAGAAACCAAAAAAGCTAAAAGTACCCAACTAACATAGGTTCTGTAATTATAAAATTTACCTTTAGGTTTTTTTGGAAATATAAAATTTCTTTTCCCACTTTCACTTATTGTACCTATAGAATCTCTAAACTTCTCTTTTTCTTGTTGTTTCATACTTAAATAAATAAGGCTGTTTTTAATAATTTTATGTAGTATGCAAATTTATGATTTAATAAACAATCATATAGATACAAATGTGACAAAAAATTAAAAACAGCCTAATTACTACTAACTAAAAAAATCAAAAAACTTAGCCCTCAATTGAGGGCTAATCTTTTAAATATTATTCTTCTGGCCAAATTATATCTCCCTGCGCAGGTTTTGGGGTTGCTGGTTTTGTTCCTTGCATTGAAATAATATAACTTGCTAACTGTATTCTTTCTTCTCTGGATATAGTAGATTCCCAAGGTATCATACCTTTACCTGGTCTTCCTCCTTTTGATATGGTATTGTATATGTTTTTTACACCTCCACCTAAAATCCAGTGGTTGTCTGTTAAGTTGGGACCTATACTACCTCCCAAATCAGCTAAATGGCAAGCAGAGCAAGTTTTAGAACTAAATAACTCTTTTCCTTTTGCAATATTTTCAGCATCAGTGAAAGCCACAATGTTAGCATCATCAAATAATTCTGGATGGTCTTTTTTATATTGTTCTACTTCAGCTTTTCCCTGAGCTAGCTCAGCTGCATATTCTTTAGCTTGACTATATTTTTCTGAATTATAAAATACTTGAGTATAATAAAATATACTAATTACAATGGTAATATAAAACCCGTACAACCACCAAGGTGGAAGTACATTATCAAGCTCTCTAATGCCGTCGTAATCATGGTCTAGCATTATATCTTCTTCGGTTCCCAATTCATGAGCTTTGGTTAAAGATTTCATAAATCTTTTCCAACCCGATATATTTTCTGAATTTTTATTCATGATTATTTTCTTTACTGTTAGTATCGTTTTCTAAAGGTAATTGGCTTATTTCATCAATTTTATTTTTAGGAAGTTTTATAACAATAATAAACATTGTAATAAAAACTATAAAAAAGAGTAATAATGAAATAATGGGATATATTTCAATTCCATCCATACCATCAAAATTATGCGATATAAATTTTAACATAACTAGTTATTTTAATGCTGTTTTATTTGATGCTTTAATATCAGTTCCTAGACGTTGTAAATAAGCAATTAAAGCTACAATTTCTTTATTTTGAATATTACTATTTCCATAATTTTTTACAAATTCTGGATCTTGTCTTAAATTATTTTCAATTTTTTTTGCTTGAGCTAAAATACTTTGCTTAGCATTCTTAATTTCTTCTTCGCTATAAGGGACTCCTAATTTTACTAAGCCTCTCATTTTAGCTTCTATATCCGATGCATTCAAATTATCTTTAATTATCCATGAATAACGTGGCATAATTGAGCCTGGTGATGTAGAACGAGGATCTAGCATATGATTAAAATGCCAATTATCGTTGTATTTACCTCCAATTCTATGTACATCTGGTCCAGTTCTACGAGACCCCCATAAGAATGGATGGTCATATACAAATTCTCCTGCTTTTGAGTATTCTCCATAACGCTCAACTTCTGAACGGAAAGGACGTATCATTTGAGAATGACAATTATTACACCCTTCACGCATGTATATATCTCTCCCTTCTAATTCTAAAGGAGTATAAGGTTTAACGCTTGATATTGTTGGAATATTTGATTTTACTAAAATTAAAGGAACAATTTCAACCAATCCTCCTATTAAAATTGCCACAGTAGTTAGAATAGTAAATAATACTGTTCTTCTTTCTAACCAGGTGTGCCAACCTTCTCCTGCAATTCGTTGTCCACTAATTTTTTTCAAAGGCATAGCTTCTGCCAACTCATCTTCAACTGTTGAACCTGCTTTGGCTGTTTTAATAACATTATATGCTAATAAAATAAAACCTGTTAAATACAATGTACCACCAATGGCACGCATTGCATACATTGGAATTACTTGAGTTACTGTTTCTAAAAAGTTACCATAAACTAAGGTGCCATCAGGATTGAATTGTTTCCACATAAATGCTTGTGTAAATCCAGCTACATACAATGGAATAGCGTAAAATAAAATTCCAAGTGTGCCAATCCAAAAGTGAATATTGGCTAATTTGGTAGAGTATAATTCTGTTTTCCATAATTTAGTTGCCAGCCAATAAACAATCCCAGCAATCATAAATCCATTCCAAGCTAAAGCTCCTATATGAACATGACCAACAATCCAATCAGTATAGTGACCTATAGCATTTACATTTTTAAAGGATAACATTGGCCCTTCAAATGTAGCCATACCATAACCTGTAATTGCTACCACAAAGAATTTTAATACTGGATCCTCACGAACCTTATCCCAAGCTCCACGTAAGGTCAACAAACCATTAATCATTCCTCCCCAGGATGGGAAAATTAACATTACGGAAAATACTGTACCTAAATTTTGTGCCCATTCAGGTAATGCTGTATAAAGTAAATGGTGAGGGCCTGCCCAAATATATAGAAATATTAATGTCCAAAAGTGAATTATAGATAATCTATAAGAATAAACAGGTCTATTAGCTACTTTAGGAACAAAATAGTACATTAATCCTAAAATTGGAGTAGTTAGGAAAAATGCTACAGCATTATGTCCATACCACCATTGTACCATTGCATCTTGAACACCTGCATACACTGAGTAACTTTTAAATGCAGTTACTGGCAATTCTAAATTATTGAAAATATAAAGAACAGCAATTGTTACCACTGTAGCTATATAAAACCATATTGCGACATAAATATGGCGTTGTCTTCTTTTTAAAATAGTTCCAATTAAGTTAATACCAAAAATAACCCATATTAAAACAACTGCTATATCAATTGGCCATTCTAACTCTGCATATTCTTTAGTTGAGGTAAACCCTAGTGGTAATGTTATTGCTGCAGCTACAATAATGGCCTGCCATCCCCAAAAATGAATTCGACTTAAAACATCATTAAACATTCTTGCTTTTAATAATCTTTGGGTTGAATAATATACTCCTAGAAAGATTCCATTACCAACAAAAGCAAAAATAACTGCATTGGTGTGCAATGGGCGTAAACGCCCAAAACTTAACCAAGAGATTGCATTATCGGCTCCAGCAAATTCTAATAGTCCCGGGTAAACAAAAAGTAAGGCTACTGTAAGCCCTACTAACATCCCTACAATTCCCCATAGAATTGTAGCCCAAAGAAACATTTTTACGATTTTATTATCATAATAAAACTGTTCTTTTTCCATACTTGTTTGATTAATTGTTTAAATTATTTATTTTTATATTCACTTTGTTCTTTCTCTTTTTTTCTGAAACTAATTCATCATCAAATAACATACGTACTGAAGGGGTATAAGTATCTTCATACTGCCCAGATTTAACCGATTTAATAAATGCAATGAAAAACAATATAGCGACAACAATACTAACGCCTATTGTTATGTAGACTACTTCCATTTTTTAGTTACTAGTTTTCTTTTTGATTTGGGTCAAATATAAATCTAAAATTAAACATATAATATGACATTTATCACTTTATAAAATTCTCAACTCTAATATTAGTCTGCCAATTTATAACTTTCTTGAAATCCAATTGGTAATAATGGTTACAAAAACAACTATAGATATTGAACTTAAAGGCATTAAAATTGCAGCTACAACGGGTTCTAATTGCCCTGTTAAAGCAAAGTACATACCTACAGTATTATAAAAGAATGATATTATAAAACTTACTTTTATTACTGAAATTGTTTGAATAGAAAGTGTTAAAAACTCAGGTAATTTGTTGAAAAGTTTTGCATCTAAAATTGCATCACAAGCTGGAGAAAACACATTTACATCCTCAGAAATAGCAATTCCAACATTACTTTGTGCTAATGCCCCTGCATCATTAAGCCCGTCTCCTATCATCATTACTTTTTCTCCTTTTTCTTGAAGTATCTTAATATATTCTAATTTATTTTCAGGTTTTTGGTTAAATTCAAATTGGGTGTTTTTAGGTAATAATTTTTCTAAATAAGATTTTTCACCCTCATTATCTCCTGATAGAATAATTAATTTATATGTTTTTGAAAGTGTTTCAAAAACCTCTTTCATCCCTTTTCTATAACTATTCTTAAATATGAAATATCCTTTAAATTTGTTATTAATTGTTATATATATAGCCGTTTCATTTATTTTTAGTGATTTTTCCCCAACAAAATTAGCTGAACCTAATTTTATACTCATATTGTTAATTGTGGCTTTTATTCCACTACCTAATACTTCTTCAAAATTTATCAACTCTTTTTCTAAGGTTTCTTCTTTTATATGTTCATACAATAACCTACTCAATGGGTGATTTGAAGCTCTTAATACACTTTTAATTGCTCTTACTTCTGCAGTCTTCAATTTATCGCCTTCATAAATAATTTGAGCTTTATCATTAGATGTAATTGTACCTGTTTTATCAAAAATGATGGTTGTTATTTTTGATATGTTCTCAATGGTTTCAGCATTTTTTAAATAGAATTTGTTATAACCAAAAATTCTCAACATATTGCCAATTGCAAAAGGTGCCGATAATGCCAATGCACAGGGGCAAGCAATAATTAACACTGCAGTTACAACATTAAAAGCCATAGATGAATTATAATAATACCAAAAAATGCCTGCAAAAAAAGCGATTGTTAATATGGCTATTGTAAAATATTTGCTGATAGAATCTGTAATATTTTTTATGCTTATTTCATTCTTCTTATTAAATATATCATTACTCCATAATTGTGTTAAATAGCTTTGAGACATTGTACTGATAACTTCCATTTCAATAGCTCCTGCCGTTTGCTTTCCTCCTGCAAATAACTTATCTCCAGATTTTTTCATTACAGGGATTGATTCCCCAGTTACAAAACTATAATCAATTGATGCATTTCCATTAATTAGTATTCCATCAACTGGAATTAATTCTTCATTTCTAATTAAAAGCCTATCTCCTTTCTCAATATCTTTTACTGGAATATTTTTTTCTATACCATCTATAATTTTAGTAACGGCTATTGGAAAATATGATTTATAATCTCGTTCAAAAGATAAAAAATTATAGGTTTTTTGTTGAAAAACTTTTCCTAATAATAAAAAGAAAATCAACCCTGTTAAACTATCAAAAAAACCAGAGCCTATATCAAATATAATTTCAATAGAGCTCCTTAAAAATAACACCGAAATTCCTAATGCAATAGGAACATCTATATTTAAAATTCTATGCTTAATTCCTTTATAGGCAGATATGAAATAATCTTTTGCTGAATAAAATACAACTGGAATTGACATTATAAACATTAACCATCTAAACATTGGTTTGTATTTATTTAACCAAAACTCTTGTACTGCAAAATACTCTGGAAATGATAACAACATAATATTTCCAAAAGCAAATGCGGCAATTGATACTTGATAAATTAATTTTTTATCAACTTTACTCTTTTTAGCCTCTGCATCTTCTAAACTTATATAAGGTTCATAACCTATGGAAGTTATTAATTCAACAAGTTGTTTTAAATTTGTTTCTCTATTTTTAAAAGTAATTCGTAGTGTTTTTTCAGGGAAATTTACCATAGAATTAGAAACCCCATCATTTAACTTATCTAAATTTTCTAATACCCAAATACAAGAACTACAATGTATACTTGGTATATAAAACTCAACAACTGATGTTTCTCCATCATTAAATTCTAAAAGTTTTTCAATAATATCATCATTTTCTAAATAATTATATTTCCCTTTAATTTCAGCAGGAACTGTTCCTGGTGTAGATTGTAAATCGTAATAACAATTTAACTCGTTTACATTTAATATTTCATAAACCGTTTTACAACCATTGCAACAAAATTTTTTATCGTTAAAAAGTATTGGTTTTTTACCGCAATCTGTTCCACAATGATAACAACTATTTAAACTCATATTCTTTTAAAAAAAATCATCACAAAACTATTCATTTATTATGAATGAAATTACAAATATCATTAAATTTTGTACATTTGCACTTATTTACTACTAAGTATAAATTAATTTAACATGGCGGACTGTTCACATTGTATTATTAAGAGTTTTAATGCTATAAAAACACTAACACAAGAAGAATTACAGAGGTTTTCAGAACATAAAACTTCCTTGATGATTAAAAAAGGTGAAAATTTAATGACCGAAGGAAATGCCATAAACGGATTGTATTGCATTAGAGATGGCAAATGTAAGCTGACTAAATTAAATACAAATGGTAAAGAACAAATTATAAAATTTATTAAAGGAGGAGATATTTTAGGACAACGATCTATTTTAAGTGATGAACCTGTAGGATTAAATTGTACAGCATTGGAAGACATGCGTGTTTGTTTTATTCCGAAAGGTGATATTTTAGAAACTATTAGAGAAAATCCTCAATTTTCTTTAAATTTAATGAAAAACATATCTCACCAATTAAATGAAGCCAATACCTTGGTTTCTCAAATGGCTCAAAAACCTGTAAAAGATAGATTAGCAGAAACATTACTTAATTTAGAAGAAATTTTTGGACAAGATAATGAGGGTTGTATTGATGTTGTTTTAACTAGAGAAGAAATTGCAAATACAATTGGAACAGCTACTGAATCGGCTATTAGATTATTATCTAACTTAAAAAAAGATGGAATTATTGATTTGATTGGCAAAAAAATTAAAGTCTTGAATAAAAATGCTCTTAAAAATTTATCTCAAGGATATTAGTATTATTTATCAATAAAAAAGAGGCTGTTTGAAAAGAGGGCTTGCTTTTTTTCTTATTTCAGTTTTAAATTTAAAATTAATATAAAAAATTGAATGATAAATAGTACAAAAAAAAAATCGCCTAAAAATTACTTTTTAGACGACCTCCTTTTAGTTAAATTATATTTTACGTCTCTCACGCTCTCGTTTCAATAACTCAAGTTCTCTATTTGTTTGCCCTGCAACAGAAGTATTTTCTTCTGCACGCCTAATTAAGTATGGCATAACATCTCTAACGGGACCAAAAGGTAAGTATTTTGCTACATTATATCCTTCTTTTGCTAAATTATAACTAATATGATCGCTCATTCCGTACAATTGCCCAAACCATATTCTTTTATCATCTTTGGCTAATTGATGTTTTTTAATTAAATCCATTAATAAATAAGCACTTTCTTCATTATGTGATCCTGAAAAAATGGACATATCGTCAATATTTTCAATCATATAGTTTAAAACATCATTATACATTTTATCGGTTGCAGCTTTATCAACACAAATAGGATCTTTATAACCATATTTAGCAGCACGTTCTCGCTCTTTTTCCATATAAGCGCCACGAACTAACTTCATTCCTATATAAAAACCTTGTTCTTTAGCTCTTTTGTGTAGTTTTTTAAGATAATCTAATCTATCCCAGCGATATAACTGTAACGTTCCAAATACAATAGCTTTTTTTCTATTGTATTTTTTCATCATTTCTTCTATCAAATCATCAGCTGCTGTTTGCATCCAAGTTTCTTCAGCATCAATTAATAAAGGTATATCTGCTTCATAAGCGGCTTTACTCACTGTATCATATCTTTCTTTAATGCGCTTCCACTCTACTATTTCATGAGCATCTAAATCAATTCCTTCTGTAATTTTTTGATAAAGTTTAAATTTACCAAAACCTGTTGGCTTAAAAACTGCAAAAGGCAAACTCTCTTTTTCTTTACCAAATTTAATTGTATTTAGGGTTTTTTCCATTGCCAAATCAAATTGTTCTTCAACCTCTTTTCCTTCTGCTGAATAATCTAATACAGAGTGTACGTTTTTGGTAAACATTTTATCAATTGTTGGCATACAATCTTTTTCAGTTACACCTCCACAAAAATGATCAAATACAGTTGCTCTAATAATTCCTTCAACAGGTAAATGTGTTTTAATTGCAAATTTAGTTACAGCAGTACCTATTTTTACAAGAGGTTCTCTCTTTATCATTTCAAATAAATAAAAAGCTCTATCTAGTTCTGAATTAGATTTTAAGGCAAATGCTACTTCCGTATTATCAAATAATTTTTCCATGATAAATTCATTTTTACAAAGATACTTACAAAGAGTTTATTTATTCACTATTTTCTTCTTATTTTGCACCAAATTTTAACCAAAATGAAACCTATTTTATCCAATAATTATTACGTAAATTTTCAAAATGATGCTTACTCTAAATTGAATGAGTATATCTTAACTTATAAACCTTCTACGGTATTTGTTTTAGTTGATGAAAATACAAATACTCATTGTTTACCTATTTTGTTACAAGAACTTAGCACATCTATAACTATTGAGATAATTGAAATTGAATCTGGTGAAGAAAATAAGAACTTAGAGACTTGTTCTGGCGTTTGGAATGCATTAACCGAATTAGGTGCGGACCGAAAAAGTTTAATGATAAATTTAGGCGGAGGTGTAATAACAGATTTAGGTGGTTTTGTAGCCTCAACTTTTAAACGAGGTATTGCTTTTATTAATATTCCTACAACTTTATTAAGTATGGTTGATGCTTCTGTTGGAGGAAAAACAGGTGTAGATCTTGGTGTTTTAAAAAACCAAATTGGGTTGTTTTCTAATCCGGAAATGGTACTTATAGATTTCCGTTATTTAGAAACACTTCCTAAGCGTGAATTACGTTCAGGATTGGCAGAAATTATCAAATACGGACTTACCTACGATATTAAGGTTTGGAATACTATAAAAACACGTAAAGACTTTAATTTAAACGATTTAAATACATTGATTTACCGTTCTATCCAAATTAAAAACGAAATAACCATTAAAGATCCTAAAGAAGCTGGATTGCGTAAAGTTTTAAATTTCGGACATACTTTAGGTCATGCCATTGAATCATACTTTTTAGAATGTAAAGACAAAGAAAACTTAACACATGGAGAAGCTATTGCTATTGGAATGATAACAGAAACTTATATTTCTAAGATTTTATTAAATTTTCCTTCTAAAGAATTAGAAAATATTAAAAAAATATTGCTTTCAATTTATAATAAGGTTAGTATAAATCCTTCTGATTATGATGCAATTATAGAACTATTAATACACGATAAAAAAAATATTAACGGACAGGTAAATTTTGTGCTACTAACTAATTTTGAGAAATTTAAACTCGATTGTAATGTTGAAAAAGAGTTAATAGTTAAAGCATTAGATTATTATAATTCTTAACAAAAACCCATATTAATTTTCTATAAAACCTCTTTATAATCTGGTGAAATATTCTCTAAGCTAAACTTTTTGTGTAGATGTCATTAAATTTTGAATAAGCCTAACGAATAAATTAGCAACTTTACCTGCTCCACCTCTAGAAAAGGCATCACTAGCTTTGAAAGAACTTTTAGCTACACCTTTTATTCCACAATGCTGCCGCACAAATCCTTTTGTGTGGTCCGTAAAAACATTTAACCAATCTACCACAGCAAAATTTACAAAATAAAGCCCTTCAGGATTATGAAATTTATAGTTTCTACTCATAAGATAAAAATACGGCTTTTTAATTTAAGTAATTTAGAACACAATGCAATCGTTCGGGAGCGGGGAGGGATTTATTTTCCATAATGATAACGACAAGCTGCTATCAAGATTTGTTCATTATCGTATTTGTAAACCAATCGATGTTCTGATGTTATTCGCCTTGACCAATAACCTCGTAAATCTCCCTTTAAAGCTTCTGGTTTTCCTATACCTTCAAAAGGTGTTCGTATACAGCTTTTAATGAGTTCGTTAATTCGTATTACTATTTTCTTATCGACTTTCTGCCAATACAAATAATCTTCCCAAGAAGAAGTAGACCAAGTTAATTTCATTTATTCTATTAAGTCTTTTTGAACACCTTTATCTGCTTCCAGTTCTTTGATAGAGTTTAATAAAATATCTCTATTTTTTCCTGTTAGTAAATATGTAGTTTCCTTTAATGAGTTGTATTCATCTAATGATATTAAAACAAGGTCTTTACCGCTTTTACGCTTGATAATGATATCGCTTACATCATTGACTACTTTATCAAACCAATGCTTTAGATTTGAACGAAAGTCTGTATAATTAACTGTTTCCATATTGCAAATATAATAAAAAGCACTTGATTAAGTACTTTTTATTATATATTTAACTAATCAGGTGAAAGTTGTTGCCGATTTCGTACAGGTTTTCTAAATCGTATTGCAAGTATTTTTCGGCGGAAATTGTGTTACGATGCACAGCTATATATTGATCGTATACTTACCAAAACCAAGTTTAAGGATTTCTTTTCTAAAAATGTTGCTTCGCTTTAGGGCATAAAAAACTATCTCTTTAAAGGTGGTTCTTATTCATTATTTTATTTGTCCGTTAGTAGTTATTTTATATATTTTACTACTTGTATCTAAAATTTTAAAACCGTCATTTTTAGTCAATCTTTTTTTATTATTAGTGACTTCAAAAGTAATTGAGTCTAAAAATATTGTACTAATTTCAGTTATATTATCTGCATCACCCATAACTGATGCAATAATTTTATAATCAATCAAGGAATCTCTTTCTATGTTCGTAGTTAGTAATATGACATTTGTATAGTAGTCATAGCCTCCTAAAACTGTAAACACTTTAAATTCTTTGTTCTCGATGAGATTACTGTAATTAATGAGATTATAATAGTAATCTTTTTTTAACACCTCATTTTTTAAATTATCTTCAATTCTAAATTTTAAGTTATCATTTATTGATGTTTTTGATAAAGGCAATTGATTAAAGTCAAAAGTCTTTAAATTTTTGTCATTGTTATAAAAAGTACTTTGTGGCTCTTGCTTTTTTTCTAAAATTGTTTTTAACTCATCGTTACCTCCTATTTCATTTACTGTTTTCTCTTTTTTGTTTGCACAAGAAAACATTGTAAGCAAAGTAATTATATATAAATATTTCATTTTTTCTTAATTTCTATTATCTACGTGATGATGATTATTATGTCCATTTCCTCCATTTCTAACATTAATTCCTCCACTATTATTTAAATTAGGAACAGCATTCGGACCAATTAAGAAACGACTAAAACCATTATTACCCAAAGCATTAATAAAAAGTTGTGTGTTTTGTGTACTAAAAGCAGCATCGTTTATTAATGAGCCGCCTGGAAGCCCTCCATTAACTCCAAGCAATCTAATGTCAAAAGCGCCGTTATCTCCGTGATGCATAGCCCCTGGACTTAAATTTACCCTACCATTAGTAGGCGACCTCATATCTCCAATTTGTATTGGATTACTTAGCAAAGTTTGTATGTCAAATTCAGTAATTGCATTAATCATATTTGATACACTCTCAACAGTTCCCCATTGGTCATTAACAACTCCAGTCACATCATTTCTGTTATAATAACCGTAAACTGTATGACCGTCTATCGAGTATGTACCCGAAGATCCTAATCCTGTTTGTTCGGTTCCACTATACGGAAGTTCTACCATTCCACTAGTATTTGCTTGAAATTGTTCGATTGTGCCATCAGGACCGCCAATATTTAAAGTTTCAACTAAAGCACCTATTCCAACTGGATAACCTTCAGCTACCTCTTGACTCGTCCAAGATGCAACAGGAGAAGAACCTTCAGGAGCAAAAAATAATGGACTTCCTGCTTCAACTTGAGTATAACCTTGATATTCCCAAGCTCCATCAACATCAACCCATTCTAATCCTTCTAATTCAAAACCATCAATAACTCTATTTTCAGCAAAATTATACGGAAATTGATAACTGTACTGTTCTGCAAGTGGGTCAACAGACATAAATCTTCCAATTGCTGGGTCGTGATTTCTCCATTTAAATGATAACCAATTTAAACCAAGTTCTTCATTTATCTCTTGTCCTTGAAATGTTTTATACATGTTTTCCGTACCATTCACAACATTATTGTACCCTTTGTGCTTTAAACCAAAAGGATAGTAATTATTTTCTTCTACAATTTCAGTAGCAGCGTTAATAGATCCATTGCCATCAGCATCGGAGTATGACAATCTGATATTTCCTAAGTGGTCTTTGTATTGGTAGATGTATTCAAAACCACCATTTCCATCAGGTTCCACATATCCTTCGGGTTGGTTAAAGAACTTTAGTTCTTCTATTCCAGCTGCCTCTTCATATATATAATTACCTGCGTAGTTGGTTTTTGTGCTATTTCCAGTATCGGTCACAATTTTTTGTAATTTTACTCCAGTTGCATCGTAAATGTAATCAATATATTTTTCTGCTGCAAAAGTAACTTGGCTTGGTAAATTTAAATGGTTGTAGCTTATATTAATAATGCCTTTGTTGGCGTCTGTTATCAAGTTGCCATTGTCATCGTAGGAATAATCATTTCCTGTAGTTGTTTCTTTAAACCCAACATCTTTGGCAAATGAATCATTTTCATCTACGCTAAGTAATTGATTACTATTAGGTAAATAATTATAGCTCAAATTATCCATTACACCAAAATCAGTCTCTTCTATATTGGTATAACCATTTCTGTTTAAATGCTGAATATTTCCATTTTTAACAACAACCTGCTATTACTTCTCTATAAACCTCTTTATAATCTGGTAAAATATTCTCTAAACTAAACTTTTTGGCTTGGTTTAATGCATTTTGTTTAAATTGTTGAAGCCTGTCAAAATCTTTTAATATATATATACCATTTTTAGCCATATCATCTGTATCACCAACATCACTCAAAAATCCTGTAACCCCATTAATATTTACTTCTGGTAAACCACCTGAATTTGTAGAAATAACTGGTGTTCTGGCAGCCATTGCTTCTAAAGCCGCTAAACCAAAACTTTCTGTTTCTGAGGGTAATAAGAACAAATCAGAATAACAAAGTAATTTATTTACTTCGTTACTATTTCCCATAAAAAGTATTTTTTCTAGTATTCCCAACTCTTTGGCTTGACATTCAATACTTTCTCTATCTGGTCCTTCTCCTACAATTAATAATTTTGAAGGAATTTCCTTCTGAATTTTATAAAATATTTTTATAACATCTGAAGCTCTTTTTACGGGGCGCAAATTACTAATATGGGTTATAATCCGTTCATTATCATTTGCTATGGTATGTCTTAAACATTCTTCATCACCTATTTCCGGATATTGCTCAAAATCTATAAAATTATAGATTACTTTAATTTCTTTTGTAATATTAAACAAACGCAATGTATCTTCTCGTAAACTATTTGATACTGTGGTTACTACATCAGAATTATTAATACTAAATTCTACAGCTGACTTATAGTTTGGATGGCTTCCAACAAGTGTAATATCAGTACCATGCAACGTTGTTACTACTTTAACGTCAATCCCTTTTTGTTTTAACATTTGCTTTGCCATATAAGCAGCATATGCATGTGGAATTGCATAATGTACATGTAAAATTTCTAAATCATACTCTTTTACAACTTCAACCATTTTACTTGATAAAGCCAATTCATAAGGTTGAAAATGAAATAAAGAATATTCTTCAACAAAAACTTCATGAAAATGAATGTCTTTAGAAATAAAATCTAGTCGAACAGGTTGCTTATAGGTTATAAAATGTACATGATGGCCTCTTTCTGCTAAAGCCATCCCTAATTCAGTTGCAACAACTCCACTACCTCCAAATGTTGGGTAACAAACAATACCTATTTTCATTTAATATTTTTTTGAACGAACACAAATATAAAAGGAATCTAACACTTTTTAGAATCAAAATTCATAATTAATTCACAAAAAAAATCCTGCAGATAGCAGGATTCGTATTTTAATAGTCTCCCAAAGTCTCTGGGTTTTGACTTAAAGCGTCTTCTAACTGAGCATCACTAGGTGGTTTTCCGTGCCAAGCATGGGTATGCATCATAAAATCTATTCCATTTCCCATTTCTGTGTATAATAACACGCAAACTGGTTTCCCATTACCGGTGAGTGATTTAGCTTCTGCTAATCCATTTTTAATACTTTCTACATCATTTCCTTTTTTTACTTCTAACACTATCCATCCAAAAGCTTCAAATTTAGCTCTTAAATCACCTAAAGGCATAACATCATCAGTAGAACCGTCTATTTGTTGATGGTTATAATCTATTGTTGCAATAAAATTATCTACATTTTTCCCTGCAGCATACATTACAGCTTCCCAAATTTGACCTTCTTCTAATTCACCATCTCCGTGCAATGAATATATCAACTTATTATCTCCATTTAATTTCTTTGCTTGAGCAGCTCCAATTGCAACACTCATTCCTTGTCCTAATGAACCTGAAGCAATTCTTATACCTGGCAAACCTTCATGTGTAGTTGGGTGTCCTTGTAAACGTGTTCCTATTTTTCTAAACGTTGCCAATTCTTTTACTGGAAAAAAACCACTTCTAGCCAAAACACTATAATAAACAGGTGAAATATGTCCATTAGATAAAAAGAACAAATCCTCATTTTTACCGTCCATTTTAAAATTCGTTGAATAATCCATAACATCTTGGTAAAGAACCGTAAGAAATTCTGCACATCCCAGTGAGCCACCTGGATGACCTGATTGTACAGCGTGTACCATTCTCACAATATCTCTTCTTACTTGTTGTACAAAATCTTGTAATTGTTGTGTGTTTGACATTTCTTTTTTTATTTTATGAAAGCAAAAATAGTGTTTTTGAAGTTTGAAACAATAAAATTTTTAAATAAAATTTTTGAAGTATATATCAGTAAAATTATGTTTTTTGTTTTTTCTTTTTGGCTGCTGGGAATAGAACATTATTTAGAATTAATCTATAACCCGGTGAATTAGGATGTAAATCTAGTTCCGTTTTTAAATCACCTATTCTATGTTGATAATCTTCTGGGTCATGACCTCCATAAAAGGTAAACATTCCTTTTCCTTTTACGCCATGAATATAACGAGCCTCTTTATTTGATTTATTTTCGCCCATAACAAGAACATTTGATTTTACAGTTATTCTATCAAAAGACGTTGTTTGCCCCATAAAACCTTTTATGAGTTGCGTATGATTT
This sequence comes from Lutibacter profundi, assembly GCF_001543325.1. Classification (NCBI taxonomy): domain Bacteria; kingdom Pseudomonadati; phylum Bacteroidota; class Flavobacteriia; order Flavobacteriales; family Flavobacteriaceae; genus Lutibacter; species Lutibacter profundi. Next base: position 213,621 of record NZ_CP013355.1, on the reverse strand, counting down.
TGGCATAACATTGTAGGAATTGGATCCCATTTAGCAGAATATTCTTGTAATGAAAAATAATCATTCGTTCTTTTAATTTTTCTCTTACTAGTCATATCAATTGATGAAAACTCGTACACCACAGGGTTTCTAACTAATTTAAAATTTTTAAAGGCAAATGTTTTATTGAAATTTATTTTTTGTTGATAATCTAACTCTGAAGGATCTCCATCAAACATACTCTCACAAATATCAACTCCTTCCGCTGCCAATGCAATATCAAAACTATCTGTTGCTGAACACATTGCAAACATAAAACCACCGCCCACAACAAAATCTCTAATTTTTAGAGCTACAGCTAATTTTTCTTGTGACACCTTAGAATAACCAAGTTTAAACGCTAGTTCTTCAGCCTCTTTCTTTTGTTCAATATACCAAGGAGCTCTTCTGTATGCTCCATAAAAACGACCGTATTGACCCGTAAAGTCTTCGTGATGCAAATGTAACCATTCATAGAACAATAGCTTCTCATCTAAAACATCTTCATCATAAATTACATCAAAAGGAATTTCAGCATAGGTTAAAACTAAAGTAACAGCATCATCCCAAGGTAATTTACTTTTGGGGGAGTACACGGCAATTTTTGGTGCTTTTTCTAAAATAATAGCATCCATATTTTGTGAAGGACTACTTATTTTTTCTAAAATTTGTATTGCTTGTGTATCTGAAATTACTTGAAAAGTTACTCCTCTAATTTTACATTCATTTCTTGTAGCTTCATTATCTTCTAATAAAAAAGAGCCTCCTTCATAATTTAATAACCATTGAACTTTATTTCCCTGTTGTAAAGACCAATAAGTGATACCGTAAGCTTTTAAATGATTGGTTTGTGTTACGGCATCCATAGGTATTAATATGAACGATGCATATACTGAATGTGTGAAAAAAATTAAATAAGCAATTATTATTTTTATCAATGTTTGCATTTTTAGCTTTTAGAATGGAACTCCATCATTTTCTAAATTATCATGCGATCCAAAAGCTTCTTCTGCACTTGGCAAAACAGTCTCTGAAGTTGAAACATTCATTTTCGATTGAAATTCACTACCAAAATCCTCATCTAAGTTACTAAATTGAGCTAAATGACCTGTAAATTTCAATTTTACATTTTCTAAACCTCCATTTCTGTGTTTCGCAACTATAAATTCGGCTTGTCCTTCGCAGGGTGTTCTTTCTTCATCATCCCATTCTGTAAGCCCATAATATTCTGGACGATATATAAATGAAACAATATCTGCATCTTGCTCAATAGCACCTGACTCACGTAAATCTGATAAAAGTGGCCGTTTATTTCCTCCACGAGTTTCTACAGCACGCGACAATTGGGAAAGTGCTATAACTGGTATAGCCAATTCTTTTGCTAAGGCTTTTAAATTTCTTGAAATCATAGAAATTTCTTGTTCGCGATTTCCTCCTCCTTTTTGAGAAGTTCCTGTTGTCATTAATTGCAAATAATCTATAATAATAATTTTAATTCCATGTTGTGAAGCTAAACGGCGCGATTTTGCTCTTAAATCAAAAATAGATAAAGAAGGTGTATCATCAATAAAAATAGGTGCTTTTGTTAAGTTTTTAACCTTCACATTTAATTGCTCCCATTCATGTGGTTCTAAATTTCCTTTTCTTAATTTTCCTGATGAAATTCCGGTTTCACTTGAAATCATACGTGTTATTAACTGTACAGAAGACATTTCTAATGAAAAAATAGCAACAGGAATCTCAAAGTCTATTGCCATATTCTTTGCCATTGACATCACAAAAGCAGTTTTACCCATACCTGGACGAGCGGCTATAATTACTAAATCTGAAGGTTGCCAACCTGAGGTTAACTCATCTAAACGAGTAAAACCTGTTGCTACACCACTCATACCTTCTTTATTAGAAATTTCCTGAATTTTATCAAGAGCTTGTTTTACCAATCCTTCTGCAGCTTCAGAACCTTTTTTTAAGTTCCCCTGAGTTACTTCAAACAGTTTTGATTCAGCATCATCTAACAAATCAAAAACATCAATGGTTTCATCATAAGCTTCTTCAATAATTTCAGAAGAAATTGTAATTAATTTTCGTTGAATAAATTTTTGGAGAATAATACGTGCATGAAATTCTATATGCGCAGAAGAAGCTACTTTTTGTGTTAATCCTACTAAATAGAAATCACCTCCAGCGGCATCTAAATTTTCTGTTTTTCGCAATTGATTTGCTACCGATAATAAATCTATAGGTTCTGTATTATTAAATAATGTATGTATAGCTTCGTAAATTAACTGATGTGATTCTTTGTAAAAAACTTCAGAATGCAAAATATCAATTACGTCATCAACACCTTTTTTATCAATCATCATCGCTCCCAATACAGCTTCCTCTAAATCAATGGCTTGTGGAGGTATTTTACCTTTTTCAAGACTAATTACTGTGTTTTTTTTGATTTTTCTGGATTGAATTGGTTGTAAATTTTTCACGCTACTACTACTTTGTTTTGAATTTAAATCGATATTTTATTTAAGGAAAACTATGAAAGTTCTTGATTAAACAAATGTAATTTTTTAAACTTAATTGTCTCTTTAAATTACAATTTTATTTTTACACATGTTTTGTTCACAAGTATCAATTTTGTTAATAACTATTTAAACGACTCTTTCTCATTATATATTTCCTATTTTTGAATTATGAAACAACTAAAGGTATATAAAATACTTACCATTTTACTTATTATGCAGTGGGCTTTTATTCAAATTATAGCGCAATACCCTAGTGTAATTGAAAAATATTATTCAAATGGTTTATACATATACATCTCTAAATTTTTAAGAATTATTTTTGGATGGGTTCCTATTTCAATTGGTGATATTTTATATTTAACGCTTGGTATTTTTGTGTTAAAAAGTATTTTTATAACATTAAAAACAAAAAAAATTAATTTCAAAAATACTTTATTTAAAACAGGTGCGCTTATTTCAGTTCTATTTTTCTTTTTTCATTTCAATTGGGCTTTAAACTATTTTAGACAGCCTTTATTTAAAACGTTGAATTTAGAAAAAACCAATTACACTACAAATGAACTAATCCATTTTACTAAAACACTAATTTTAAAAACAAATAAAGCGCAAATTTTAATTACCAATAACGATACTGTTATAGTGCAGAACCCTTTAAATAAACAAAAAATTGAAGAAAAATCACCATTAGCTTATCATAAATTACAAATAAAATATCCACAATTCAAATTTGAAAACCCATCTTTAAAACACTCTTTATTTAGCTTACCCCTAACTTATATGGGATTCGCTGGCTATATAAATCCATTTACAAATGAAGCTCAAATAAATGCTTTAATTCCAAAAAACAACTATCCTGCAACTGTATGCCATGAGGTTGCACATCAAATAGGTTTTGCCTCAGAAAGTGAAGCTAATTTTATAGGTTATTTAGCTGCAATTTATTCTAATGATTCTTTTTATAATTACTCGGGTTACTTAATGGCATTACGTTATTGCTTATCTGAAATTTACAGAACGAATCCTGAACAGTATGAAATGCTAAAAAAAGGAATTAATAAAGGAATATTGAAAGATATAAAGCAGAGTCAGGATTTTTGGATAGCATATCAAAACTGGTCTGAAAAATATTTTAAAGGTTTTTACGATTCCTTTTTGAAAGCCAATAAACAAAAAGCCGGAATGAAAGAATACAATAAAATGGTATCTCTTTTAATAAATTACTACAAAGCTAAAAAAAACACTTACCCAGCTAATTTGAGCTTATAAGTTTCTTAATTTTTTGTTAAAAAAATATAAAAGTTAAAATACTTTAAACAAAAAATTATATTTACCATTATAAACCAAACTAATTAGAATGAAAAAATCAATTATTTTAATAATTTTCCTATTTTCTATTGTTATCAATTCTCAGGAATATTTTCCCAATAATACGGGTGTTAAAACCAAAGCTAATACAACTATTGCTTTTACAAATGCCACAATTTATGTTACTCCTTCACAAATTATAAACAAAGGAACGCTACTTATAAAAGACGGTAAAGTTCTCCATGTAGGATTAGCTGTTACAATACCTAAAGGAGCAGAAATTATAAATTTAAACGGTAAGTATATTTATCCTTCATTTATTGATGTTTATGCAAGTTTTGGAATTTCTAAACCTAAAAGGAAGCCTAATTCACGAAACAGTAAACCTCAGTACGATGCCCAAAGAAAAGGTTATTATTGGAACGACCACATTAGACCAGATACGAACCCTATTACTATTTTTAAATTTGATAAAAGCAAAGCTAAAGAACTTTTAAAAGCTGGGTTTGGTGTTGTAAATACTCATTTACAAGATGGTATTGTAAGAGGAAACGGACTTTTAATTTCTTTAAATTCAAATCCTTCTAGTAGTAACATAATTATAGACAATAAGTCTGCCCAATACTTATCTTTTCAAAAAAGCTCTAAATCAAAACAGGTATATCCTAATTCTTTAATGGGTGCTATGGCTTTACTTCGTCAAGTATATTTAGATGCTGAATGGTATGCTAAGGGACTTTCAAAAAACAACGATTTAGCATTAGATGCCTTTAATAGAAATAAAAAATTAGTTCAAATTTTTGATGCCGGCGGGAAACAAAATGATTTAAGAGCTGATAAAATTGGTGACCAATTTGGTGTTCAATACGTAATTGTTGGAGGAGGTAATGAATATGAAGATATTGAAGAAATAAAAGCTACAAATGCTACTTTTATAATCCCCATCAACTTTCGTAAAGCATACGATGTTAGCAATCCATATTTTGCAAGTAAAATTGATGTAAGTGATATGCGTAAATGGAATCAGGAACCTGCAAACTTAAGTGTATTGCAAAAAAATGGTGTTCGTTTTTCAATCACCACTCATAAATTGAAATCAATTGCTAATTTTAATAAAAATCTTCAAAAAGCCATTAAATTTGGCTTAGATAAAACCGTTGCTTTAGAAGCATTAACTACAGTTCCTGCCACAATTTTAAGAAAATCTAATGAAATAGGAACGCTACAAAAAGGACGCTATGCTAATTTTTTAATTACTTCAGGAGAAATATTTGAACCTAAAACTATAACTTATGAAAATTGGGTTCAAGGAAGTAAAAATGTAATAAATGATATGAATATTAAAGATATTACAGGAAACTATACCTTATCTTTAAATAATGAAAAATATCTTTTATCTATTACAGGTAAAGAGAGGAAGTTAACAAGCTCAATAAAAAAAGATAGTCTAAAAATAAAATCTAAAATATCTTATACTAATAATTGGTTAACTATCACAATTAATGAAACCAAAGACTCTCCAAAATTTACTAGGCTGGTTGGCAGAATTAATAATGCATCTAATGATTTAAATGGAACAAGTGTTGATGTTAGCGGCAAAGAATTCAAATGGAAAGCTATAAAACAACCTTCAGAAAAGAAGAAAAAAGAAAAAGAAAAAGAAGCTTCTAAACTTTCTTTAATGCCTATAACCTTTCCAAACACTGCTTTTGGTTTTGCAAAAAGAGCGAAACAAGAAACTATATTAATTAAGAATGCAACCGTTTGGACAAGTGAAAAGGAAGGGATATTACAGAATACAGATGTTTTAATAAAAAACGGTAAAATTTCTAAAATAGGTAAAAAGTTACATGCAGGAAGCGCAAAAATTATTGATGGTACTGGAAAATATTTAACTGCTGGAATTATAGATGAACATACACATATTGCAGCTGTTGCTATTAATGAAGCTGGGCAAAATTCTTCTGCTGAAGTAACTATTGAAGATGTTATAAACCCTGATGATATTAAAATTTACAGAAATTTAGCAGGTGGAGTAACTACCGTTCAAATATTACATGGTTCAGCAAATCCTATTGGTGGCCGTTCAGCTATTATTAAATTAAAATGGGGCGAAACTGCTAGCAATATGCTTTATAAAAATAGTCCTAAATTTATCAAATTTGCATTGGGTGAAAACGTTAAACAATCTAATTGGGGAAGTAATAATACCGTTAGATTTCCTCAAACTAGAATGGGTGTTGAACAAGTGTATCTAGATTATTTCCAAAGAGCAAAAGAGTACGATGATTTAAAAAAAACGGGGAAACCTTATAGAAAAGACGTAGAACTAGAAACATTAGCAGAAATTTTAAATAAAGAACGCTTTATTTCTTGTCATTCTTACGTACAAAGTGAAATTAATATGTTAATGAAAGTTGCCGAAAAATTCAATTTCAAAATAAATACTTTTACACACATTTTAGAAGGTTATAAAGTAGCTGACAAAATGAGGCAACACGGTGTAGGCGCTTCAACATTCTCAGATTGGTGGGCTTATAAATATGAAGTGAATGACGCAATACCATACAATGCTGCTATATTACACAACATGGGAATTACAGTAGCAATTAATTCTGATGATGCCGAAATGTCTAGAAGATTAAATCAAGAAGCCGCCAAAACTATTAAATACGGAGGTGTAAGCGAACAAGAAGCATGGAAATTTGTAACCTTAAACCCTGCTAAACTATTACATATTGATGATAAAGTTGGAAGTATAAAAGTTGGAAAAGATGCTGATTTGGTTTTATGGAGTGATAACCCATTATCCATTTATGCCAAAGCTGAAAAAACAATTATTAATGGTACAATATATTTTGATATTCAAAAAGATTTAGCATTGAGAAAATCTATCCAAAAAGAACGCAATACATTAATTAATATGATGCTTAATGAAAAAATTAATGGAAACCCCGTTCAATCACCTAAAAAGAAAGCAACCATTAATTTTCACTGTGACACCGTATTAGAATACTAAAAACTAAAATTATGAAAAAACAATATATATATAGTTTCATTTTCTTATTTATAATTGGAAAAATTATAGCACAACAAACACCAGCTCCTAAACAAACTACAGATTATAGCATAGAGGGCGCTACAGCACATATAGGAAATGGAGAAGTAATTGAAAATTCACTTATCATGTTTTCTAATGGAAAGCTACAATTTGTAGGAAGCGCAAACACAAAAATTACTCGTTTAGGAAACATTATAAATGCTAAGGGAAAACATGTTTACCCTGGTTTTATTGTTGCAAATACGTCGTTAGGTTTAGGAGAAATTGATGCTGTTAGAGCCACGTTAGATTATGATGAAGTAGGCGCTATGAATCCTCATATAAGAAGTTTAATAGCATACAACAGCGAATCTAAAGTAGTTGAAAGTATGCGACCAAACGGTGTATTGATGGGGCAAATTACACCTAGAGGTGGTACTATGTCTGGGACTTCTTCAATTGTTCAGTTTGACGCTTGGAACTGGGAAGATGCTGCCCTAAAGGTTAATGATGGAATCCATATCAACTGGCCGCAAAGTTTTACCTATGGAAAATGGTGGCTTGGTGAAGATCCTGGAGCCAAACCTGATAAAGAATATGCAACTAATGTAAAAAAAATAACTTCGTTTATTGCAAATTCTAAAAGGTATTTAAAAACCAAAAGAAACCCTAAAAATATTCCTTTTGAAGCTATGGAAGGGCTATTCAATGGAGAAAAAAAAATGTACATACATGCAAGTGGCGTTCAAGAAATTACAGATGCTATACATTTTATAAAAAAAGCAGGAATCAATAATATTGTAATTGTTCATGGAAATGACGCCTACAAAATTGCAGATTTACTAGTTAAAAATAATATTCCTGTAATTTTAGAAAGAGCCCATAGAGTGCCAAAGAGCAATGATTCTGATTATGATTTACCCTATAGATCTGCAAAACTTTTAGTTGATAAAGGAATTACCGTTGCTATTGGCATGGAAGGAAGTATGGAACGAATGAGCGCTAGAAATTTACCTTTTTACGCAGGAACCTACGCTGCTTATGGATTAAATAAAGAAGAAGCATTAAAGCTAATTACCTTAAATGCTGCCAAGATTTTAGGAATTGATGCTATTGTTGGATCTCTAGAAGTTGGCAAAGATGCTACACTATTTATTTCTGAAGGTGATGCATTGGATATGAGGACAAATGTGCTTACAAATGCCTTTATTCAAGGTAGAAAAATTAACCTTGAAACACATCAAACCAAATTATGGGAAAAATATTCTAAGAAATATGGTTTACAATAAGAATAAAAGAGGCTGTCTGAAAAGGAGGACACTGAAAAAGCAATTCTTTTTCAACATTTAACAAAAGCGATTAAATAAAATTAACTTTTATTTAATCGCTTTTGTTATTCAAGACTTTTTATTTTTTAAATTATGATGTCTTTTAGCAACGTTAAGGAGTGATTACAGGTTCTATTAAGCCATCATTTAGTTTAGTTTAGTTTCTATGCTATACTTGTAATTTCAGAATTCTTTTTAAGTTTACTGTAAATAATGCGATTGCTCCTTACATTTGCATATTTTCAATTCCATATGCATCATAAATTGCTTTGCGCAGTAGTTTTGAACGCTCTTTTAATACCTGAACTGCTGAAAATGGATTTGATTCTAGATAATGAATGTGCGGCATCAACTATGATGGATCTTGAACGAACAATACCATTGTCAATAGCAATTACAACCGTTTTTCCTATTTAAAGGTTTAACAGATACGAATCTGTTAAACGTAACTTTCTGAATTTTGTTAACAAACTAGCATTGATCACTCCTTGTTCAGGATCCATTTCAAGGAAATTCTTAAAAGACGAATGGTACATATTATAAAAAAAAATCGCCTAAAAATTACTTTTTAGACGACCTCTTTTTATATTTTATAGCAACTAAACCATAGTGGCTGCAATACGTTTATATATACCTTTTTCAAGTTTAGTTCTAATTGCTGAAAAGGATTCAATAGTTATCTCTACATCTTCCAATGTATGTGATGTTGTTGGTATTAGTCTTAAAAGAATCATTCCTTTTGGGATTACAGGATAAACAACAATTGAGCAAAATATGCCATGGTTTTCCCTTAAATCATTTACCATTGCCATTGCTTCTGGAATATCACCTTCTAAAAATACTGGAGTAACACAGGTATTTGTTTTCCCAATATCAAATCCATTATCTTTTAATCCATTTTGAAGTGCATTCACGTTTTCCCAAAGCTTTTCTTTTAATTCTGGCATTGTTCTTAGCATATCCAAACGCTTTAAAGCTCCTTTTACCATTGGCATTGGTAGAGATTTTGCAAACATTTGAGAACGCATATTATATTGTAAATATTGAATTATATCTTTATCTGCAGCAAAAAAAGCACCTATTCCTGCCATCGATTTTGCAAATGTTGCAAAATAAACATCTATTCCGTCTTGAACTCCCTGTTCAAACCCCGTACCTCTACCCTCTTTTCCTAGTGTTCCAAAACCGTGTGCATCATCAACTAATAATCTAAAGTTATATTCTTTTTTTAAATCAATAATCTCTTTTAGTTTTCCTTGCTCGCCACGCATACCAAAAACACCTTCAGAAATAACTAAAATTCCTCCATTGTGTTCCTCGGCTATTTTGGTTGCTCTTTGTAGATTTTTTTCTAAACTGTCAATATCATTATGCTTAAAAGTAAAACGCTTTCCTGGATGTAATCTAACACCATCAATAATACAGGCATGTGCATCCATATCATAAACAATAACATCATTTTTACTTACCAAAGCATCAATAGCTGATACCATTCCTTGGTATCCGAAATTCACCAAATAAGCAGCCTCTTTTTCTTCAAAATCTGCTAATTCTTGCTCAAGTTGTTCATGAAATTTTGTGTGACCCGACATCATTCTAGCACCCATAGGATATGCCATACCATATTCTTTAGCCGCTTCTGCATCTACTTTTCTTACCTCAGGATGATTTGCCAACCCTAAATAATCATTAATGCTCCATGTGATAACCTCTTTCCCATTGAACTTCATTCTGTTTGAAATTTCTCCTTCTAATTTTGGAAAAACATAATATCCTTCAGCTTGTTTTGCCCATTTTCCAAGTGGACCTTTATCTTTTACTATTCTTTCAAATAAATCTTTCATTATTAATTATTTTGGGCAAAATGTAATATTTTACTTACATTCAATGAGATTGCAAAGTACGGTAATTTTTTTTTGCTATTCAAATGATAGTTGAACAAAAAAAAAGACTAAAAATAAATTTTAGCCTCTTTATAATTATTTTTATGATTTCCTATTTAATATATTCAACAACTTCATGGGCCTGTTTTTGAGTATCAAAAAATCCTTGGTCTCGCATCCAGTCATCACTATAAATTTTTTCCATATAACGCGATCCATGGTCTGGTAAAATTAAAACTACTTTTGAGTTTTTATCAAAATATCCCTTTTCAGCATATTGTAATGTTGCTTGCACCACTGCTCCACTTGTATACCCTGTAAATAAGCCTTCTGTTAATGCTAATTCCCTGGCTCTATGGGCTGCAGCTTCATCTGTCACTTTTTCAAAAACATCAATTACATCAAAATCGGTTGCCGTAGGAATTAAATTTTTACCTAAACCTTCAATTCTGTATGGATATATTTCATTTTTATCAAATTCTCTTGTTTCATGAAATTTCTTTAAAATTGAACCAAAGGCATCAACACCTAAAGTTTTAATGGCTGGATTTTGTTCTTTTAAATATTTAGATACACCTGAAATTGTTCCTCCCGTACCACTTGCTGCAACTATATGTGTTACTTCTCCATTAGTTTGATTCCATATTTCTGGACCTGTTGAATGATAATGCGCATCTCCATTTAACTTATTGAAATATTGATTAATATATACTGAATTTGCCGTTTCTCTATGAAGTCTTTTTGCGACTTCGTAATATGAACGAGGGTCATCTGCATTCACATGCGCCGGACAAACATATACTTTTGCTCCCATAGCTTTAAGCATATTAATTTTGCCTGCTGAAGCTTTAGAGTTAACTGCAAGTATGCATTTATATCCTTTAATTATACTTACTAATGCAATACTAAAACCTGTATTACCTGAAGTTGTTTCAATAATAGTACTCCCTTTTTTTAATAATCCCTGCCTTTCTGCTTCTTCTATGATATGTATAGCAATTCTATCTTTCATAGAATGACCAGGGTTAAAACCTTCATACTTTACATAAAAGTTACCAATAAGATTTTTTGTGATTTTATTTAATTTGATTAGAGGAGTGTTACCAATAAGGTCTAAAATATTGTTACTTATACCTGTATTTTGTGTCATTTTTTAGAGTTTAATTCTAACTATAGTAATTCCGTAAATTTGTTATCTATAAAAATCAATAACATGCAAATTTAATAATTTTTTTTAAAACTTATGTAACCTTCTAAATCTAGAATAAAACTATAATCTCTAGCTACCTCTTTTAACGCTTCAAATCTTCCTGAGGCTCCACCATGACCGGCTTCCATATTTGTATGCATTACTAAAATATTTTTATCAGTTTTTAATTCGCGTAATTTAGCTATCCACTTTGCAGGCTCAAAATACTGCACTTGAGAATCATTTAAACCTGTAGTAATTAATAAATTTGGATATTTTTGTTTAGAAACATTATCATATGGTGAGTAAGATTTTATATAATCATAATACTCTTTTTCATTTGGATTTCCCCATTCATCGTATTCTCCTGTAGTTAAAGGAATACTATCATCTAACATTGTAGTAAGAACATCAACAAAAGGAACAGAAGCCAAAACTCCATGAAACAATTCAGGATTCATATTAATAATAGCCCCCATTAATAACCCACCTGCTGAACCTCCACTTGCATACAAATGTTCTTTTGATGTATATTGTATTTTTATTAAAAATTTTGCACTAGCAATAAAATCGGAGAATGTGTTTTTTTTCTTTAATAGTTTGCCGTCTTCATACCACTTTCTACCTAAATATTCACTTCCTCTTACATGTGCAATTGCAAAAACAAACCCTCTATCTAACAAACTTAAGCGAGTTGAACTAAACCCTGCATCTATAGTGTGCCCATATGAGCCATAACCGTATAAAAGTAAGGGTGTATTTGTTGTTAATGGTGTATTTTTATGATAAACTAACGATATTGGAATTTTAGTTCCATCAATGGCTGTTGCCCACAAACGTTCACTTTTATAATTATTTTTATCGAATTTTCCTCCTAAAACCTGCTGTTCTTTTTTGATTTCTTTTGTTTTAGTTACCATGTTAAAATCTATCACAGAACTTGGAGTAGTCATTGAATTGTATCCATAACGGATTACGTTTGTATCAAATTCTGGATTGAAATATACGCCTGCAGAATATGTTTCTTCTTCAAATGGTAAGTAATAATCTTCAGAATCATCCCAACGTATAACTCGAATCTTATTTAACCCATTTATACGCTCTTCAAGTACTAAAAAGTTTTTAAAAATAGAAATGTCTTCTAGTAAAACATCTTCTCTATGCGAGATAACATCAATCCAATTTTTTTTGAAGGTTTCCTTTTCAGGAGTTTTCATTAATTTAAAATTTGTTGCTCCATCTTTATTGGTAAGTATATAAAAATAATCTCCATAATGTGCTATATTATATTCTAAATTACGTTCTCTAGGTTGAAATACCCTAAATTCTCCTGTTGGGTTTTCAGCTTCTAAAATACGATATTCTGTAGAAACCGTACTATGCGAACCAATGATAATATACTTATCAGATTTAGTTCTATAAACATAGGTGCTAAATGCCTCATCTTCTTCAAAATACACTTCAACATCTGTAGAAGGATCTGTACCTAAAATATGTTTAAATACTTTTTCACTGCGTAAAGTTTCTGAATTTTTTTGTGTATAAAAAACCGTTTTATTATCGCTTGCCCAAGCTGCATTACCCGTAGTGTTTTCAATTTTTTCAGGATATAATTCTCCTGTCGTTAAATTCTTAAACTGCAATGTAAATTGTCTTCGACTAACTGTGTCAACCCCAAAAGAAATTAATTCATTATTTGGACTTACAGACAAGCCTGAAAGCCTGTAATAGCTATGTTTTTTAGCCATTTCATTAACGTCAAACATAATTTCTTCCTTAGCTTTTAAGGTTTTCTTTTTACGAGCATAAATAGGATACTGTTTCCCCTTTTTAAATCGCGTTAGGTAATAAAATCCATTTTTCTTATAAGGAACTGACTCATCGTCTTCTTTAATACGAGATTTCATTTCTTTATATAACTCTTCCTGAAATTGCTTTGTATTCGCAGTTATTGTATCATAATATGAATTTTCAGCCTTTAAATAATCAATAACTTTAGGGTTTTCTCTTTCGTTTAACCAATAATAATTATCAATTCTTACATCACCATGAATCTTCAACCTTTTTTCAATCTTTTCAGCTTTTGGTGGCTCAATATTATTCTCTATCATTTTAAATAATTTCTCTAGTCGGCAAAAGTACTATATTTGCCATTGAATTAGATTAAATTTATACTAAAATGTTTGGAGACTTATCGGAAATGATGACAAAGCTTAAAGAAGCTCAGGTAAAAATTGAAGAAACTAAAAAACGCTTAGATACGGTTTTAATTGATGATGAAGCTGGTAACGGCAACATAAAAGTTACTGTTACTGCCAATGGAATTATTAAAAATATTTCAATTTCTGAAAACCTAAAAGATAGGGAGGAAATTGAAGATTATTTGATTATTGCGCTCAATAAATCGTTACAAAAAGCAAGTGAAATACGTGAAAATGAACTTGCTCAAGCCGCTAAAAATGGAATGCCAAATATTCCTGGGTTAGATTTACTTGACTAGTTTTAAACTAATCTACAAAAAAATCATCTTTAAAACCTATTAAAAATACTTTTTCTTGTGCTCTTGTAATGGCTGTATATAGCCACCTTAAATATTCAATATTCTGACCTTCAGGCAAATACGGTTGCTCTATAAAAACATTTTTCCATTGTCCTCCCTGTGATTTATGGCAAGTAACTGCATACGAGAATTTAACTTGTAGTGCGTTAAAGTACTTACTTTTTTTAATTGCTAGTAATTGTTTGTATTTTGATTTTTCATGAGCAAAATCTTTTGCTACTTCTTGGTACAGTCTATTAGAATCATTATAAGAAAGCGATGGAGATTCTGAATTTATAGTATCTAATAAAAGTACCGTTTCAAAAGGTTTTTGATTGGGATAATCAATCATACGAATTTTAACTTCAGCAAATCTAAAACCATACAACTCCTTTATATTAAAAATTTCTAAAATTTCACAAATATCTCCATTGGCAATAAAGCCTGCTTCACTTGTATCTTTTAGCCAATAATAATTGTTTTTAACAACCATAATATAATCTCCTGTTGAAATTTCATTTTCTTGTCCTCTAATTTTACTTCTAATTTGTTGGTTGTACAGATTCGCTCGTTTATTTGATCGTACTATAAAAGTGGTGTCTTCCACTCCAATATTATCATAAGCTGTATTTATAGCGTCTTCAATTTCATAACCATCAATAAGTCTAATTATATCTGGAAAACCTAATTGAAATTGAAAATTACTAAATCCGTTATTCTTCAAAATTAAACGAAGTTGAGTTGCATTAATCAAAATTCCTGAGTCTTTATGCTGGCGCATAACTTCATCCAATTCAATTTCTGTGACATCTTTCTGGTAATTTAATGTCAATTTATGTACATCTAAAGCCGGACTAATATCAAGTTTTACTGGTGGTAATTGTGCCGTATCACCTATTAATATTAGTTTACAATGTACCCCAGAGTATACGTAAGAGATTAAATCATCTAATAATGAGTTATTTTCAAAAAGTTTAGTTCCTGAAGGAGAATCTGGAATCATAGAGGCTTCATCAACAATAAATATTGTGTTTGTATGCTTATTTGTTTGCAATACAAAGTCTACTCCACCAGATTTATTTTTTCGTGGATGATATATTTTTTTATGGATTGTAAAAGCTTGCCTGTTAGAATATCCTGAAATAACTTTAGCAGCTCTACCTGTAGGGGCGAGTAATACTGCTTTTTTATTGGCTCTCCATAAATTATTAACTACAGTACTAATTGAAGTTGTTTTACCAGTTCCAGCATATCCTTTAATTAAAAATAACGTACCCTTTTTGTCTTCAAAAATAAATTTTGAGAGTTTTTCAAGTAATACATCTTGTGAAATTGTAGGTTCAAATGGAAACTTGTCAATAATATCATTATAAAATTCTAGTGCCGTTTTTATCATATTTTAAATAAAATTCAAATATACAAATTGATTTATGCAGAAAAATTTTTCTCATTAAAAAAAATTTGTAGATTTGCGTACACACATAAATAAAATACAAATGATAACATTTTTAATTATAATAGCTGGTATTATTGTTACTGGTTTTTTAGCTTATGCCATTGTTAATTATATTCCAAGAAAACTTCATTGGATTATTTCAATCATACTAATTGCCTTGGCAGCACTTTTAGTTTATAAAATTAATTTTGAAATTCAAAAACCTGTTCAGTTTAACAAAGCTAAAAAAATTAGGTATGCTAAAGTGATTAAAAACTTAAAAATTATCCGTGATGCTGAAGTTGCTTATAAAAAAGTAACTGGCAAATACACTGCTGATGGTGAAGGATTAATTAAGTTTATTGATACTGCAAAATTTGCCTTAACACAAACTAAAAACGTGCCTAAAACCATTCACCTTAGTGGAGGAATAACTAAAGAAATAGAAGAAAGAGTTGTTGACACTATTGGATATGAAGATGTGAAAATTCAGTTTACAGGAAGAGATTACAAAAATATGCTCCAAATACCTGGCACTGACCAAAAATTTAAAATTGAAGTTGGTGAAGTTGAAAAAATAGCAGGTATTAAAGCCCCAGTATTTGAAGTGAAAGTTGACAAAGCTTTAATTTTAAAAGGAATGGACAAAAATTTAATTGCACAAGAAAGAGAAGCAATTGGTGGTGAAGAAATTAGGGGTGCATTTATTAGAATTGGCTCTTTAAATGAAGTAAGTGAAGACGGAAACTGGCCTCCTTTTTATGATAAAGAAGATAATCAAAATAAAGAATAACAAGATAGATTTAAAAAATCTACAAGAAAATCATTTATCCATCCAACTTAGTTTGGATGGATTTTCTTTTTGTATTTACAACAAAATTCAAAAAGAAATAGGTGCTTTTAATACCTACGAATTTGATGATACATCTATTTCTCCATACAAGCATTTAGCATTAATTGAAGAAATATTTGAGCAAGAAACTCTACTTCAAGAAAAATATCATTCTGTAAGTGTTACACACCACAACAATTTAGTTACCCAAGTTCCTCAGCCTTTTTTCGATAAAAATAAATTAGAAAGTTATTTACAACATACAATTAAAGTACTTGAAAATGATTTTGTTACTTATGACAAAATAACTAATTCTGAAATTATAAATGTATATATCCCCTTTGTTAATATCAATAATTTTTTGCTAGATAAATATGGGACATTTATTTATAAACACGCTTCAACAATTCTTATCGAAAAGTTACTAAATGTTTATAAAAATACAGAAGAAGTCATTTTTTTTATAAATGTTACCAAATCCAACTTTGATGTAATTATTTTTAATAATAAAAAATTAGAATTATTTAATTCATTTTATTTTAAAACCAAAGAAGATTTTATATACTACATCCTATTTATTGCAGAGCAATTAAACTTTAACCCTGAAGAATTTAAATTAGTACTATTGGGTGATATTGAAAAGAACTCTGATATTTACAATATTTTATATCAATATATCAGAAATATAACCTTTTATTCACCTGCTAATTTTCCTTCAATACTTAAAGATATCTCTCCCCACTCACATTTTACAATACTAAATCAAATATAGCCAATGCGCATTATTTCTGGAATACATAAAAGTAAGCGTTTACACGCCCCTAAAAATTTACCGGTAAGACCAACAACAGACATGGCAAAAGAGGCTTTATTTAACATTTTAAATAACTCTTATTACCTAAATGAGGTAGTGGTTTTAGATTTATTTTCTGGAACTGGAAATATAAGCTTTGAATTTGGCTCAAGAGGAACAAAAAACATTACAGCAGTTGATGCTCACTACGGTTGTATAAAATATATTAATTTGATTTCTAAGGAACTAGATTTAAATATCAATACTTTCAAAAGTGATGCTTATAAATTTTTAGAAAACACAAATACAACGTTTGATATTATTTTTGCTGATCCTCCTTATAAGTTTGAAGATCATTTATTTGAAAAAATTATTGATTTAGTTTTTGATAATAATTTATTGAACGAAAATGGTGTTTTAATAATTGAACACTCTAAGCAAACCTCATTAGAAAATCACAGTCTTTTTAGTTATTCAAAAAGGTACGGAGGAAATATGTTTAGTTTTTTTGAAATATAAAATAAATATTAAAACAAAGCTTCAATGAGTTGCTTTTCTGAAATACCTTCAGCTTCTGCTTTGTAATTTTTAACAATTCTATGTTTTAAAATAGAAAAAGCAATTGCTTGTACATCCTCAATATCTGGTGAAAATTTGCCGTTTACTGCCGCATTTGCTTTTGCTCCTAAAATTAGATTTTGAGAAGCTCTTGGCCCTGCTCCCCAATCTATATAGTTATTCACAATTTCAGGTGAATTTTCAGAATTTGGACGAGTTTTAGACACTAATTTTACAGCATATTCTATCACATTATCTGCTACAGGTATTCTCCTAATTAAATGTTGGAAATTTGAAATTTCTTGTGCCGATAATAGAGCATTTATAACTGGTGTTTCATCATTTGTGGTGCTTTTAACTACATTTACTTCTTCAATAAAACTTGGATATTCTAAATTTATTGAAAACATAAACCTATCTAATTGAGCTTCTGGTAAAGGATATGTTCCTTCTTGTTCAATTGGATTTTGAGTTGCCAACACAAAAAAAGGTTGTGCTAATTTATAATGATGCCCCGCAATTGTAACAGTGCGTTCTTGCATAGCTTCTAATAAAGCTGCTTGTGTTTTTGGTGGAGTCCTATTAATTTCATCGGCTAAAATAATATTACTAAATATAGGCCCTTTTATAAATTTAAAATGATTGGATTCGTCTAAAATTTCACTTCCTAAAATATCTGAAGGCATTAAATCTGGTGTAAATTGTATTCTTTTAAAATCAAGCCCTAATGCTTCAGAAATTGTATGAACAATTAAGGTTTTAGCCAAACCAGGTACACCTATTAAAAGAGAATGACCTCCACTTAAAATTGATAATAAAATATGGTTTATAGCTTCATCTTGACCAATAATCACTTTGGCAATTTCTTGCTTTAAAGATTTGTATTTTATAACCAGTTCTTTTAATGCAGCAACGTCAGACATCATTATTCTTTTTTCCAATTATTTTTAAAATCGCATTTTTTAAAGTCCTTATTTATTTTAATATAGGTATCAACAATTTTATCTTTCGCCCATTTTTCAACAGTTTCTTCTTTCTTTTTCTGCAATGTTAATTGTTGAATTTTTTCGTAATCCTTCGTAAAGCTTGCTTTGTGAGCTTCTTCTTTACTCTTTAGTAAAATTATTTTAAACATTTTTGATTCACCTCTAATTTCATCATAAAAAGCATGTGTAATTTCTCCTTCTTTTAAATTACTAACCCTACCGTATAAAGTAGGATCCATACGTGTTAAATTAAATTTAGTGTCATTCGTTTGAGGGTTTAAAATAAGCCCTTTATTGTTTTTAGTTTCTGTATCCTCAGAATATTTTAATACTGCTTCCTCAAAAGTAATTTCTCCTTTTAAAATTTGTTCTCTAATTTTTTCTAATTCATCTTTAGAGGATTTTAATTCCGCTTCACTAATTTTTGGCTGAATTAATATATGCCGCACGTCTCGCTCTTGACCTTTAATTTTTTCAACTTGAATAATATGAAATCCAAAACCCGACTCAAAAGGGTCAGAAATTTCACCTTCATCTAAACTAAACGCAACTTCTTTAAACTCTTTTATAAAATTAGCCTCACGTGTTATAGTATATTTCCCTCCAGCGCCTGGTCCATTTCCTGAAACAGCAGGGTCGTCAGAGTTTATAATAGCTTTAAGCCTAAAGCTATAACCATCTTCTATTTCTTTTTTTATTTGCTTTAATTTATTTATAACTCTATTGGTTTCTTCTTCAGATGGTTTTATTATTTTAACAATTTGTGCCAATTCAATTTCTGCACTAAATTCAGGCAAGCTATTATCTTTTTCTAAATTACTATAATACGTTCTAACTTCTTCAGGAGTTACATCAACTTTTTCAGTAATACTTTCGCGCTCTTTTCTAATTAAAATTTGCTCTTTTTGAATATCAAATAATTCTTTCCTCAAATCTTCTTCATCATTAAAACCGTACATTTTAACTACTTTTTCAATAGAACCTAATTGCTGTTTAAAATATGAAATATTACGTTCAACTTCAGAATTTACTTCAACATCAGAAGCTACAATACTATCAACCACCGCATGGTGTGCTATTAATTTTTGTATCATAAGTTCTTCAAGCATTTCACAATTTGAAATGTCTATCTTTCCTTCAGTACGCTGTTGTAACTCTTTTTTAAATTTATCAATGTCAGAATCTAACACTATATTTTTACCAACAACTACAGCTACTCCATCTATTTTTATCCTCTTATTTATATTACTTTCTACTTTTAAGCTATCTTGTGCATTCAATCCTATAAAAAATAGCAAAAAAGTAATTATAGTTAGGTGTTGTTTCATTTTAATAAATTTCAAATTGTTGTTTTTTTGTTGCATCATCAATCAGTGTTTCTTCAATGTTTCTCAATAATAATAGTTTTCTTTGATGTAAAATCATTTGTTTAATTGTAGGTGTTACATAACTTTTAGGTGCTGTTTCATTTCTTTTTAACACCTTTTTAATAGTCACCAAATATAGGCTTAATGAATCTTCTTTTTGAATAAAATTACCTTTTTTTAACAATTGGTTTTTTTGTTCCGTTTTCAAAATTGGTACTTTGGTAATCAGGTCACTATATTTTACCCATATTGAATCGTTTAAATGATATGATTTGAAAAAAAGTTCTTTTGATTTTAAGCTGTCTAAATCTTCTTTTTTTGTGGACTTAAATAATTTTATCAACTCTTTTTTATTTAGAATATTTTTTCCAATTTTAATATACTTAAGTCTTAGCAATTCTTCATTAAGTTTAAAATTTTGATTATTTTTAGTATAGAATTTATCAATATCATCATCTGTTATTTTAGTATTTAAATATTGTTTTACAACTGCTTCTTTGTATGAATTTATAAATAAATCTTCTCTATATTTTTTAACAAGTTCTTCAAATTTATCAGTTTTATTTTCTAAATTTATTTGAGCTTTAGACAATAATAATTGTTGTTTAATCCAATTATTAATAAAATTATTAATTAATAAAGTACTATCCTGTTTACTAAGATCTTTCGTAGCAATAATATTTTTTAAATCATCTTTATATAAATATGTGTTATTTACACGAGCAACAGGTTGGCGTGTATCATTTTTAATTGTAAAATAATTACATGATTGCAATACTAAAACAATTGCTATTAAAAAGCTATATTTATATTTTTCCAAATTTTAAAAATTTAATTTTTTAATCTTTTTTTTCTAATTTATTAATTTTAACCTCATATTTTTTATGAAGTTTTTTTACCATTGCAATTTCTAAATAATTTTGATAATCTGAAATTACAGTACTTTTTATGTTACTTAGTTTTTTATGATTGTATTTTGTACTTTTATTTAAATTAAAATAGCGCAAAAGACCTGTACTGTCTTTTGCCTTTTCCCAAACTTGTTTATCCAATAAATCGAAAATAAGCAATCCTTCTTTAAATTCTTTATATGTATTCGCAAAATCAGGATTAGAGAACTCTAAATGTTCTTTGTAATAATTAAGTACTTCTTGTTCTTCAAAGTTTATAAATACCTCTTTAGGAGACTTAAAGATGTATGATTTTAAGTAATTTATAAATTTTTGTTGAAAAATATTTTTCCCATTTATTGATAAAATTATTTGTTTAAATTTTTCTGAATTGGTTTTCCAATCATCTACTTCAAACTGTTGAAGTGCTTTATTATTAACAACCACATTGTACTGTTCAAAAAGTTTCTTGACAACCGATTTATCTATTAAATTTGAGCGTTCATCTTTCTCAACTTCTTTTGTTAATTTATCTTTTAGTTCTTCAAAATTTTTAAGTGGATATTTCTTCAATAACTTTATAATATGCCATCCAAATTGAGTTTGAAATGGCTTTGATATATCACCTTCATTTTTTATAGAAAAAGCAACATTGGCAAAATTTTTAATCATTTTTCCTGAACCAAATTTATTTAGTTTCCCTCCATTCATTGCACTTGTTCTATCTTCAGATACCTTTTTAGCTATTTCAGAAAAACTGCCATTTTTATTTAACAATTCATTATAAATTGAGTCTATTAATTTTTTTGCATTAACATTATTTTTTTTAAACATTATATGTGCAACTTCAACCTCTCCTCTAGAGTCTCTAATAGCGTTTACTTTTAAAATATGATATCCAAACTTTGTTTTAAAAGGCATTGAAACTTGCCCTACAGGAGTCAAAAATGCTTTATTTTCAAATGGATAAACCATTTGTAATACAGTAAAATAGCCTATTTCCCCTCCATTTTGTTGAACTGTTGGGTCTTTTGAGTAACGCTTTGCTATTTTAGCAAAGTCATTTCCTTCAATAATTAAATTTCGAGCTTCTATTAAAGTGTTATAAACTTCTACAGTATCTTTAGGTAAAGCCGAAGGTTTTAAAGGAATTAAGATATGACTAACGTTTACCTCTTTTTTTAACCTACTATAAGCCTCTTTTACTAATTTTTTTGTAACATCCTTGTCCTTTAAATACGGTAAAATTAAAGTCTCTTTATATTTTTTCAATTCATTTTTAAACGCTTGAATTGTATCAAGGCCTAAAAATTTAGCTTCTTTAACTTTTAGTTTATAGTTGATAAATAGCTGTAAATATTTTTGAATATCTGTTTTAGAATTATCAACTATCTTTAAATTTTTTTTATAAACATTTAAAAATTCTTGTGTGTAAAAAGGTTCATTATCAATAGTAAATAACACTTTTTTACTTTCCTGTGAAAAAGTTTTAAGAACTATAAAAAGTAATGTTACAAGTACATATTTGGGCTTCATAAAATACTTATTTTGTTGCTAAAATAATAAAAAGTGCTAAATTCCTATTTATTCTAAAACGATGCAATATATTTTATATTTTTTTTAATCGTGTTAAAGTAATCACAAAGAAATAATGCCTTCCACTTTTTCAGCCTCTTTGTATTTTATAATAATATCATCTGCTTTTTTCATAATTACAAGTACTGATAAACTTGTGTATTTTCCGGTTTTAGAAGATTTTTTTGTAATTACAGCACCCGTATAATCAAAAATATCTTCAACTTCTTTAATTAAATCCTCTTTAGCAGGAACTATAAATTTAAAGAGATATTTTGTTGGAAATGTAGTGTCTTCCTTTAATTTTTTTTTTAATTTTTTATAAAATTGATCTTTTTTATCCATATTACTTTTTAAATTATCTGTTCAAATATAATACCATCTTAGCATTGTTAATATTAATATGACAAAATTACATCAATATTTCTAGTATAATTTACTGAATAATTTATTTTTGCACTATGCAACAAAAAATAGTTATCACAGGAGGACCTGGAACTGGAAAAACTACCGTTATTGAAGAGTTAATTAAACGCAATTTTATGTGTATGACAGAAATTTCTAGAGAGGTTACCCTAAATGCTAGGAGAAAAGGAACCGAACAACTATTTTTAACAAATCCTTTGATATTTAGTGAATTATTATTGGAAGGGCGTGTAAACCAATATATTGAGGCTGAGAAAAAAAATGAAAAATTTGTTTTTTTTGACAGAGGAATCCCAGATGTTCACGCATATATGAATTATATGAGTGTTGATTATCCTAGTTCATATGTTACTAAAAGTAACCTTTATAGATATAATTATATTTTTTTAATGCCTCCTTGGGAAGAAATTTATATTTCAGACAACGTGCGTTATGAAAATTTTGAACAAGCTTTAGCTATTCACAATCATTTGGAACGTACATATAGCGAATTAAACTATAACATTATTGAAGTACCTACTGGTAGTATTGAAGATAGAACAAATTTTATTTTAGCGTGTATTAAATAATGAGTACACCTCTTAAAATACTAAAAAATTATTGGGGTTATTCTCAGTTTAAGTATCCTCAAAAGAAAATTATTGAATCAACATTAGCTAGAAGAAATAGCATCGTATTATTACCAACAGGTGGTGGAAAATCTCTTTGTTATCAAATTCCTACAATGCTTTTAGATGGTGTTTGCATTGTAATTTCTCCTTTAATCGCATTAATTCAAGATCAAGTTAACAGCTTAAAAAAGAAAAATATTAAAGCCATTGCATTGACTTCTCAATTAAACCAAGATCAAATTATTACTGCTTTTGATAATTTACGCTTTGGAGATTTTAAATTTTTATATTTATCACCCGAAAAATTACAATCAGCATTAATTCAGGAAAAAATAAAGCAGTTAAAAGTTGCTATTATTGCTATAGATGAAGCGCATTGTATTTCGGAGTGGGGACACGATTTTAGACCTTCATACCTACAATTAAAAATTTTAAAGGAGTTACAACCCAATGCCATTTTTATGGCCTTAACTGCTACTGCTACACAAAAGGTATTAGATGATATTCAGCAAAACTTAGAAATTGACAATGCATTATTATTCAAAAAATCTTTTCAGCGAAATAATTTACATTATAATGTAATAACCACCGAAGATATTTATGGTAAAACACTTCAAATAGTACGCAAAATAAATGCATCTCTAATCATTTATACAAATAGCAGAAAACAAACAAAAGAAGTTTGTGATTTTTTATTGAAAAACAATTTTAAAAGTAGCTTTTACCATGGAGGCTTATCATCTACACAAAAGAATATTGCTTATACAAAATGGATGAAAAATGAAACTCCAATAATGGTTGCCACTAATGCATTTGGAATGGGTATTGACAAACCCAATGTAAGAGCCGTAATTCATATTAACATTCCTAATAGTCTAGAAAACTTTATTCAGGAAGCCGGGAGAGCAGGAAGAGATGATAAAACAGCCTATTCAATACTTCTAACAAACAAATCTAATTTATTTGATACTTCAACAAGATTTATAGCAAATTTAGCTTCAACAAAAATTGTAAAAAACATATACCACCATCTAAATCAATATTATGCAATTGCAATAGGAGAAACACCTTCTAAACTTTTTGATTTTTCGTTACAAGAATTTTGTCATACCTATACATTAAAATTATTGCAAACCTACAATGCTATTAAGGTTTTAGAAAGAGAAAACATTTTACTTTTAGATGAAAATTACAACAAAAAGTCTACTCTTAAATTCTTGGTAAGTAATTCAAAAGTTTTTGATTACATAAACCTAAAACCATCTAAAAGTAAATTGATTAAATTAATTTTAAGAAGTTACGGTGGTATTTTTGACCATTACACCATAATTAACGAATATACGCTTTCAAAGAAATTAAATTGTACAAAAAATAACATTGTTAAACAATTAAATGAATTGCACACAAATGGTATTGTAAATTATAACTATAAAAATACAACTTCTAAATTATCATTTTTAGTTCCAAGAGATGATAAACATACCATAAATGCTATTTCAAAAAATATTGAGCAACAAAATAATTTAAAACTTGAGAAACTTAAAGCTGTAATTTCTTATATAGAAGACTCTAAAACTTGTAGAAATATCCAATTACTTTCCTATTTTAATGAAACTCTAATAAAACCTTGCGGAACTTGTGATAACTGTTTAGCAAAAGAAGAAACTGGCAACCTCTCTCCAATTATACTTGAACATATTATAACCGCTTTAAAAAAACAACCATACTCTTCTCAAGAACTAGCAACTTTTTTAAACCATCCAGAAAGTAATATTTTAGATTCATTAAAAATACTATTAGAAAAAAATAAAATAACAATAACTTCGCAAAATAAATTTAAATTAAACGTTTAATGAGAGATTTGAGAATTGTATTTATGGGAACACCCGATTTTGCTGTTGCAATTTTGGAAGCGTTAATTATTGCAAAGTTTAATATTGTTGGAGTTATAACCGCTGCAGATAAACCTGCTGGTAGAGGGAGAAAAATACAAGAATCTGCTGTAAAAAAGTATGCTTTAAAGCAAAACCTCACAATTTTACAACCTACAAACCTTAAAAGTGAAGAGTTTATAGATAAACTACAACGTTTAAATGCTAATTTACAAATAGTAGTAGCATTTAGAATGTTACCAAAAGTAGTTTGGCAATTACCTAAATATGGAACATTTAACTTGCATGCATCATTACTGCCTAATTACAGAGGTGCAGCCCCAATTCACTGGGCTATAATTAATGGAGAAACAAAAACAGGTGTCACCACATTTTTTATCGATGAAAATATTGATACTGGAAATATTATTTTACAGAAAGAAGTTGCCATTGATAATGATGAAACAGTTGGGCAACTACACAATAAATTAATGCACATTGGAAGTAAATTGGTAGTTGAAACAGTTTCTCAAATTCAACAAAATAAAGTGAATACACAAAAACAATTAAAAATTGAAAGCAAATTAGCACCAAAAATATATACGGAAACTTGTAAAATTAATTGGGCTGAACCATTAACTACAATTTACAACTTGATAAGAGGTTTAAACCCATACCCAACAGCTTGGACAATGCTTATAAATAACAACGAAAAAATTAAAGTAAAAATTTATGATATAGAAAAAGAAGTTGCCACACATGATTACAAATTTGGAACAATACTAAGTACAAAGAGTGAAATTAAGGTTGCCGTAGAAAAAGGATTTATTATTATTAAAAGTTTACAACTATCTGGCAAACGGAAAATGGATACTAAAAGCCTACTAAACGGTTTTACATTTCATAAAAATGCAATATTACAATAAAGCCAATATTTTAAAGGGCTTCAAGCTTTTTTTAATAAAAACACACGAGGTTATTAACATTTAGTATCATTTATCAACAAAAAAGTCATTTTTCCTTGTTAAAACTTGCATAAGCCCTTATTCCGTATAACTTTGTTAAGCTTTTAATAGCAAAATATGTTTAACCAATTAATTTAAAAATTTAGATTATGAACAAATCAGATTTAATTGATGCAATGGCAGCTGATGCTGGTATCACAAAAGCAGCAGCAAAAGCAGCTCTAGAATCATTAACAGAAAATGTAACTGAAACTCTTAAAAAAGGTGGTAAAGTTGCATTAGTAGGATGGGGAACTTGGTCTATCTCTAAAAGAGCAGCTAGAACTGGAAGAAACCCTCAAACTGGAAAAAGTATTGAAATTGCAGCAAAAAATGTTGTTAAATTTAAAGCTGGTGCTGGATTCAGCAACGCTGTAAATTAACCATATAAGAATAACTTCTTATTACCTTAAAACTCTCTAAAATTTTAGAGAGTTTTTTTTTTTGATATATTTCTACTATATTTAGATAAATAAGTGAAAATTTATGATAGAATTGAATCCCTCAAAAGGAAGATTACTAGTGTCAGAACCATCAATATTAAACGATAGAGCGTTTAATAGGTCGGTTGTTTATTTAACTGAACACAATGAAGATGGATACGTTGGGTTTATTTTAAATAAAGTTACTGAATTTGTTTTAAGTGATTTAATTCCAACAATTAAGTGTGATTTTACTATTTATAGTGGTGGTCCTGTTGAACAGGAAAATTTATATTTTATTCATAAACTACCACATCTAATTCCAAACAGTATAAAAATAGACAAAGATATTTACTGGGGTGGTGACTTTGACATACTCTCTAAATTATTAAATGATAAAACTATAAAATCTACTGATATACGGTTTTTCTTAGGTTACTCAGGCTGGTCCGTTTCTCAATTAAACGATGAACTTAAGGAATCTACATGGATTGTTGTTGATAATAAATACCCCAATTTATTTACTGTGAAAAGTAATGATTTGTGGAAAAATCAATTATTAAAGTTTGGAGGCGAATACCAAATTTGGGCGAATGCGCCTAAAAATCCTGAACTAAATTAATTTAGCGAACTCAATTGCCAATTCTTTTGAAACTTGCGTTGTAAAATTACATTTTTTGTAAACTGTTACAGGCTGTATTCCAATAATTGCATTTGTAATAAAAACTTCATCAGCTTTTAAAAGTTCAAAAGGAGAAATTGCTGTTTCTTCCAATTTATATTTATGCGTTGTTGCTATAATTTCAATAATTTTTTTTCTGCAAACACCTTTAATACAGCCCTCTGAAATTGGGGGTGTTTTAATTACATTTCCTTTAACTAAAAAAATATTCCCATTTATTACTTCAACAATGTGCTTTTTTTCATTGAGTAAAATGCAATTATCTAATTCGTTTTCAGAAGCAAAGATACTTGCCAATACATTGGTTATTTTATTCGTAGTTTTTATAGTTGATAACAATCCTGAGTACACAAAATAATCTTTAAACAAATCAACCTTATAATTTAGTTGTTGCACCGAAATAAGTTGAGTAGCTTCAATTAAATAATTAATTTCGTTGGTTTTTGGCTCATAAAAACCACCCGATTTTCTAAAAATAGTAAATCGTACTCTTGCACTATCTAAATTATTTTGCTTAACAAGGTTGATAATTTCATTTTCAAAATATTCTAATGTAAAACGCATAGGTATCTTCATCCTAAGCATTCTCATTGAAGCCATTAACCTAAAATAATGATCTTCTAAAAAATAAACTTGTAAGTTTTTAACTTTTAACGTCTCAAATAAGGCATCTCCATATTTAAATGCTCTATTGTTATAATCAAAGAGTAACTTAGACTTCTTGTTAATTATACCATTTAAATTTATCATCTTTTAAATTTGATTCACAAAACTACATAAAAAAACCTTGAAAAAATTTCAAGGTTTTTTTATAAAATTTATATGTTAAATTATGCTCCAATAGTGTGTTTTAATTCATCTATTTGATTTTCCCAAAACATTTTAGATTCTTCTACCTCATCTTCTTCTGCAAAATCAGTGATAATTAAAGAAACATCTTTTGTTATTTCATCTACCTGAATTCTAAATTCAAAATATGATTTATCATCTTCTCCTTCTAACCACCTGAATTTTATTTTTTCATCAGGGCGCTCTTGAAGAACTTTAGCCTGTTCTTCAGAACCATCCCAAATAAAAGTAAATATTTCACCTCGTGAATTTACGTTATCTGCAAACCATTCTGACAGACCTGAAGGTGTTCCAAAGTATTGATATAACATGTGAGGTGAAGCATGTATGGGAAATTCAATTTCAAATTTTATTTTTTTCGACATCTTTCTCTTTTTAAATGCACAATATATATAAATATTCTTTTTAAAAAAAATTTAAATTATTAAAAATATGGGAATAAATTTGTAGCAATAACTATTTTATTTTTTATATTTGCAGCCATTAATAAATGGCGTGGTAGCTCAGTTGGTTAGAGCGTCGGATTCATAACCCGGAGGTCTGCAGTTCAATTCTGCATCACGCTACAAATTTATAGGATTAGAAATTAACGGTTTAGTGTTCGCTAAACCGTTTTTTTATGTCTAAATTAATTGAATTGCTTATCTTTGAATACCAAAAATGAACACATTTTGGAATACAATGTTGTATATATAGCGTGTGACCCCCGTAAAATACTTGAAATTTTAATCAGTGTTGAGTTTCATAACTCGGAGATTTGCAGTTCAATTCTACATTACGCTAAAAAAAAACCAAGGTTTTCTTAGTTTTTTTGTTTTCATTTTGTATCAAGTTAATTGGTAATAAACGGAATTGTAAACTTAAATTCAGTTCCTTTATTCACTTCACTTTCTACCCAAATTTTCCCACCGTGCTTTTCAACAAAATCTTTACATAAAATCAATCCTAATCCTGAGCCTTGTTCATTTGCTGTACCAACATTCGAATTTTTAACTTCAATACTAAATAGATTTTTTATTTCTGATTTTGAAATTCCAACTCCATTATCTTTTACTGTAATTTCAACAAAACTTCCTTTTTTTGTTGCTAAAATTTCAATTTTACCGTTTTGATGGGTAAATTTTATTGCATTTGAAATTAAATTACGAAGTATTGTTGCTAACATATTCTTGTCTGCCAATACAAAAAGGTGTTTATCAATGTTATTAATAATTTTAATATCTTTATTAATAGCTTGAATTTCTAATAATGAAATTACATTAGAAACTATTTGATTTAGTTCAACTTTCTGTGGATTGAACTTTAAATTCCCCGATTGAGAATTAGCCCAAATTAATAGATTGTTAAGCAAACTTGCAGCTTTTAACGTTGAACCCTTAATTATTTTTAAAAATTTTAATTTTTTCTCTTCATCATAATCTTTCGAGTTTTCTATTAAAAGCTCCGTAAATCCTTTTATAGAGTTGAATGGATTTTTTAAATCATGCGCTATAATTGAGAAAAATTTATCCTTAGTTTTATTTATCAATTTTAAATTATCACGTTGAGTTTGAATCTCATTATTCATCTTATTTATTTGATAATTTTTGTACTCTAATAAATTATAAGCCTTTTTCTTTGATGTTTGTTGTTGAATTAGTATTATAACAAAAAGACCAAATAATACCATAGATCCTGTTAAAAAATAAACAAACTTTCTTCCTGTTTCATATCTTAATTCTGCTATTTCATTTTTAATTGATAACTCATTTATAGTATCTTGTGTTTCATCTAACTCATTAAGTGCTTGAAATAATTTTACCTTATTCGTTTTATCTATTTTCAATAAACTATCTTTAATTGTAATATATTTTTTATTATAACTAAAGGCTCTACGCATATTTCCTAAACTTTCATAAGCATTTGAAAGTAGTTCAAAGTTTTCTGCTTGGTAGCCTAAATTACCCATTTTCTTTGCTATTATTAAGCTTTTATTAGCGTTAACAATTCCTTCATGATAATTTTTAGTTTTAATTTGAACATTAGAAATATTCATTAATAAAACAGAAGCCAAATCATTTCTTTTTAAATTTTTTGAAATTTTCAGAGCTTTAAAAAAATAATTCAATGCTTCAGGGTATTGTTTTAATTGAATATAACAATCACCAATATTATTATAATTTATAGCAACACCTAGTTGATCGCCAATTTCTTTTTTAATTTCAATAGATTTCTTATAAAGCGTAAGTCCAGCAATATTATCTCCAGCATCAGCAGTTGCATTTCCTAAATTGGTATAACTTGTTGATATACCATTTTTATCTTCTAGTTTTTTATAAATTTCTAATGCGTCTTGAAAATACCGTTTTGCATGTTGATAATTTTCTTGATTATAAAATAAATCTCCTATTCCCAAATAATTCTTTGCTATACCTTCCTTATATTCAATACTTCTATTTAAACTAAGAGATTTTAAATAATTTTCAATTGATTTATCTTCAGCATAAAGGCGTAAATAACACGAAGCAATATTATTATACATTCTTGCTTCTTTTTTAATGTTTTCTATATTTTTAAAAATTTGAGCAGCGGCTAAATAATTTTCAATGGCAACATTATAGTTACTTCTATTTTGATTATATCTACCTATTGTATAATAAATTTCTGAAACCTGTGGTTTTGAATCTATTTTAACAGCGATATCTAAAGCTTTATTGTAGTAAAATGAAGCGGAGTCACTACTATTATTTGAATGTAAGTTTGCAATTTTTAAATTTAGAGATACTCTAGTAGTATCCGACAATTCAAGTTGAAGTTTTTCTTTTAAATCTGAAATTTCTTGTCCGCTGACAAAAAAAGAAAATCCAATGCAAAATAAAATAAAAAACCTTTTTCTCATTAATTAAAATTATTGGGGTTCTAAAAACATATTAAAATATTAGATTTATCAATTGATTTTAAATGATTTATAGTAACAAATCTACCATTATTTTTACAATAATTAAAATAGAATGCTCTTATTTTAATTTAGGGTTAATGTCTAGTATATTTTCATTGGTGTATTTTTGAAGAAACACTGGCGTAATAAACTTGTTTCCTTTTAAATTAATAGATTGAAGTAGTTTTATCAAATCTACCTTTAAAAACTCTTTTAGCATGGGATGTGACAATTTTTTGTAACTATAATGCCATGGTTCATATTTAAATCCTTTTCTAACAATATTGTTATCGTACACCAAATAAAACCCATATTCTTCTGAATTTTTATCCATCCAAATTTTTAAATTTGAGAAAACCCCATTACGTATGTAATTTTCTTCTGTAAGTAAACTTTCAGGAAGTTTTACAACTTCTTCAAATAAATCTATATCTGTTCCCCAGTGATGCCTTGACGTGCCTGGTATGGTAGAATATGCTATTATTTTCTCAATAGCTTCTTGAGGTGTTAATCCTTCTGAAATATAGGTGTCATATTTTCTGTTCCATATTTCCATTTGCCTATCAAAACTTCTATAGGCTGAAGCTATTTTAATTGAAATACTGTCTTTTAACGCATCTTGTTGCATCCTTTTAAAGGCTTCAAATACTTCTTTTTGCAATTTATCTTGTATTCCTACCAGTTCCAAATCACCTCTTCCTGTTAAAGCTCGTTCAGAATAATTAGTCTGTGAAAAAGTATTAATTCTACTCAATAACAGTAAAAAAATTAAAAAATAAGATAAGGAAAATTTAATCATTTGATATTTTTTTAAACATTACATAGTGTTTTCCAACAATTGGAACTTCAAATTCATCTCCATATATTTGAAATCCCTGTTTTTTATAAAAATCTACAGCAACAATACGTGCATTACACCATAAATAATCAATCTCAAAATCTTTTAATATAGAAAATGCCTCTTGCAACATAAATTTTCCCGCACCAAACCCTCTGTATTCACTTAAGGTTGCCATTCCACGTAATTGATACTGATTTCCTGTAAATCTTTTATTTTTTACTTTCATATAACTAGAAACAGCAATTAATACCTCATTTTTAAAAACTCCTAAATGAAACGTTTCATTATCTAAATCTCCTTCAAACTTATATGGTAAAGGAATATTTTTACGCAATATTTCTAAACGAATAGGATATGTTTCAAAAGCTTCTATTTTTTTAATTTGTATCATTTTTTATGGTATATAAAACTGCTGGTTTTTTATCATACATAAATTGTTTTTCAAATTTTAAATTACATTTTTTTAACACCTGTATAGAGGCCCTATTTTCAGCGTATACTCTTCCTCTAATTTTATGGCGTTTTAACTTTAAAAACCCGTAATTTACACATGCTTTGGCTGCTTCTGTAGCAAAACCTTTATTCCAATGTTTTTTATAAAATCTAAAACCTAAATCAATCTCTCCTTTTTCTTTTTTTAAACCACACCATCCTAAAAATTCGTTTGTTTCTTTTAAACAAACTGCCCACCTACCAAAACCATTTTGGTTATAGTCTGAATAATTTTTAATAAAATTGGTTGCTTCATTCAATGATTGAAAGGCCTTATTTCCAGTGTGTTTTATAACTTCTGGATTATTGTTTAACTGATAGAAATGAAAGCCATCAGAATCTGTAAATTCTCTTAAATACAACCGTTGTGTTTCTAAAATAATATTCATACTATTAAAAAGGCTATGCTAAATTACTATTAATATGCAACATATTGAAATTAAATTGATTCCGTCTAAAAGTAGATTTAAATTAGCATTCATACCAATAATTAAACATTTCTACGTGGTTATAAAAGCTAAATCACAAAACAGAGGTTTGGTAAAATTATTCAATTGCTCTTGTGAATACCTGTAAGGTATTGGATATAAAGCTACTAAATTAAACAGTTATAAATCACATTATTTTAAGGCTAATAAAAAGATTAAAAAATTAGCTTATCACTAATTTAAATATTTTAAATTTATAATTATAATGTTTGCTTTAATGCAAAAGGATTGTATATTTGCCAACGTTAATGCGAGAGTAGCTCAGTTGGTAGAGCTTCAGCCTTCCAAGCTGACTGTCGCCGGTTCGAGCCCGGTCTCTCGCTCAAAAAAAGCTAAACTTTTGTTTGGCTTTTTTTATTTTAGCTTATGTCCAAACAGTAGTAATAAAACAATTGGAACTCCCAATAATAGTACTGTATTTAAACTATTAGAAAACACTTCTGGATACACCAATAATAATAAAGCGTACCCACCAATTGCACCTCCTAAATGCGCAGAATGACCAACATTCCCTAATTGCTTTTTCATTCCATAAATTGAA
Source organism: Lutibacter profundi (assembly GCF_001543325.1). NCBI lineage: Bacteria > Pseudomonadati > Bacteroidota > Flavobacteriia > Flavobacteriales > Flavobacteriaceae > Lutibacter > Lutibacter profundi. Next base: position 180,220 of record NZ_CP013355.1, on the reverse strand, counting down.
TACAGTAAATATCCTAAACCAAAAATATACCCAGGAATTGGAATTGGTAAAGGAAACATCACTAATCGCATATTTGGATTCAACAATATGGCTGCATAGATTATACCTGCAACAGCTCCTGAAGCACCAACTGCACTATAATACAACTCTTTTTTATGAAAGTATAGTGTAAATAAACTTCCTGCTAATAAACTTCCAAAATAAAGAATCAAAAATTTTACAATGCCTAATTTTATAATAATTATAGGAGCAAATATATACAGCACGTACATATTTAAAATTAAATGCATATAATCTACATGTAAAAATGCAGATGTTAACATTCTAATTTTCTCACCGCGTTGTATTGCTCCCATTTGGAATTTATATTTATCAAAAAATAAGCGGTCACTGAATCCTTTTATTGAAGCCAAAACATTTGCTAAAATTATAAAAAGAAGTATTTTATCTATATTCATTTAAAAAAATTAATGTTTGACGAAAATACAAAATTTACTGATATTGATTTACTGGTTTATGAAGTATTAAAAATTAAATACGATATTTGCATTCTTAATTATGAATCTAATCGTTTACATACTAGTTTACCCTTTAATTTGGTTGTTATCAATACTCCCTTTTCGCATTTTATATTTTATTTCAGATTGCTTTTATTTACTTGTTTATTACATAATAGGTTACCGTAAAAAAGTAGTTTTTACTAATTTAACATTAGTACTCCCAAAAAAAACCACCAAAGAAATTATTGAAATTCAAAAAAAGTTTTATCACCATTTTGTCGATGTTTTTATAGAAATGATAAAGTCCTTTACCGTCTCTAAAAAGGAAGTTTATAAGCGCTACAAATATCCTAATATTGATTTTTTTACTGAATTATATAAAGATGGAAAAAGTGTTATTTTACTTGGTCCTCATTATGCAAATTGGGAATGGATAATGAGCGTAGACTCTTTTGTTAACTATAAAGGTTATGCTGCTTTCACTAAAATAAATAACCCCTATTTTAATAATAAGATTTTAAAATCAAGAGAAAAGTTTGGAACTCATTTAATTCAAACTTCAAAATTAATTCCTGAAATTATTTACAATCAAAAAAATAATATTCAATCTATGTATGGATTGCTTAGCGATCAATCCCCTCAATTAAAAAAGGCCTTTTATTGGAGAAATTTTTTTGGGATTAAAGTACCTGTTCATACTGGTGGAGAAATGCTTGCAAAAAAATACAATATGAATGTTGTATATATGAATGTAAAAAAAGTAAAACGAGGATATTATGAAACTACATTCAGTTTAATTACTAATGATGCTCCTAAACATTTAGATTATGAATTAACTGATATTTTTATAGACAACGTTGAAAAGCAAGTCCGTAAACAACCTGAATATTACTTTTGGACTCATAAACGCTTTAAACATAGAGATAAAGCACCTGAATAATGAATAATTGAGAGTATGTTAAACCGCCTTATTCAAAATCCCTAAATTGAACAAATATCTAATTAAGAATTGTGCTAAGTAAGATTCTGAATCAAGTTAAGTTCAGAATGATTTGTGTTTAAAAACAAACTTTTCTAAAAAACACTCTTTAATCTACTTGGTTAAATTAAACTTTGCACCAAATACATACAGGTTTTCAACAAAGCTGAAATGCTGAGAAGCCGAGTCGGTTGTGCTAGAGGTTGTTCGTATATTTTGCATGTTTATATAACCAACTTTAAAATTTGATTGAATAAAAAAGTGTTTAAAAAACATAATATTTAACCCTACGTGAGCTGATAAACCATAACCCGAAACATGAAATTCATCATATCTTTCTTTCCCTAATAATGTAGTGTTTGTTTTTGGATATAACACACCTACTCCAACGCCTTCTGTTAGGTTAATATCAATATTTTTTACTGGAAATTTTAACCAGTTATCTAAGTTGTCAAATCTACTAATTTCTGCATTTATGTAATTTAAACCATCGGTATGTTCAAATAGTAAAAAATCTTCTGACAAAACAATATTTTCATTTACATAATTTCCATCAAAATTTCCACCTGTGTTTATATCACCATTGATTTTTACTGTAGTATTATTTCGCATTACATATTTCATATGGTCTAACCCTATTGAAATTGTGTAATTTTCTTTAAAAAAATAACCTACCCTAAAATTGGTTTGAGGAATAGTTAGCTCATCTAATTTTAAAAAATAAACTCCAAATGGCTTTGGTTTGTCATCAGCTTTTACATTGCTTAATGTAAAGTTGTAATTGTCTCCTTTAAAAGTAATATCCGATGTTGAATAATGTCCTCTATTCCACCCCCAATAAACAAATATATTTCCTTTGTTATTCCCACTATCATTAAAATTTACTTTTTTGGTATCTAAAACTCCTTGAGAGAAAGACATTACGGTAGCTAGCAAGAAAATTGCCAAAATTAATTTTTTCAATGTACTCTATAATTTCTTAAATTATTGACTTTATTTCTGCTATAAATCGTGCTGCCAATTCATCTGCGCTTTTTTGTGAAATACTTTCAGTATAAATTCTAATAATAGGCTCTGTATTTGATTTTCGAAGATGTACCCACCCTGTTTTAAAATTTATTTTAACACCGTCAATTGTAATTACATCTTCATTTTTATAATTTGAAGTAATTGTAGCTAAAATTTCATCTACATTTATTTGTGGTGTTAATTGTATTTTGTTTTTACTCATATAGTAGTTAGGGTAACTATTTCGCAATTCCTTACAAGACATTTTAGATTGTGCTAAATGTGATAAAAAAAGTGCTACACCAACCAATGAATCTCTTCCATAATGTGATTCAGGGTAAATAATTCCTCCATTACCTTCTCCTCCTATTATAGCTTGTGTTTTTTTCATTAATTCAACTACATTCACTTCACCTACAGCACTTGCTTGGTATTCCCCTCCATGTTTTAGAGTAATATCTCTTAATGCTCTTGATGATGATAAATTGGAAACGGTGTTCCCTTTAGTTTTACTTAACACATAATCTGCACAAGCTACTAAGGTGTATTCTTCACCAAACATAGAGCCATCTTCACATACTAAGGCCAATCTATCTACATCAGGATCTACAACAATACCTAAATCTGCATTTTTGTTTACAACTAAGTTTGAAATATCTGTTAAATGCTCTTTTAAGGGTTCTGGATTATGTGGAAATTCTCCGTTAGGTTCACAATACAGTTTAATACATTCAACACCTAATTTTTCTAACAATGCAGGAATTGCCAAACCTCCTGTAGAATTAACCGCATCAACTACTACTTTAAATTTCGCTTCTTTAATAGATTCAATATCAACCAATTCTAAATTTAACACTTCTTTTATATGTTTATTAATATAGTGTTGTTTTTTTCTAAAAGTTCCTAAATCATCTACTTCAGAAAAAATATACGCATTATTCTCTGCAATTTTTAAAATAATTTCTCCGTCTTTCGCATTCAAAAATTCGCCTTTACTATTTAATAATTTAAGAGCGTTCCATTGTTTTGGATTATGACTTGCTGTGATTATAATTCCGCCATCTGCATTGTCTAATTGTACTGCAATTTCAACTGTTGGTGTTGTAGACAAACCTATATCCGTTACGTTTATTCCCATTCCAACCAGCGTATTCCCTACCAAACTACTCACCATTTTACCTGAAATTCTGGCATCTCTTCCTATAATTACAGTAAGTTTTTCTTTTTTTGTTTGATTTTTAAGCCACATTCCGTAAGCTGCAGCAAATTTAACAGCATCTATAGGTGTTAAATTATTAGCTACTTTACCTCCAATAGTACCTCTTATTCCTGAAATCGATTTTATTAATGACATGGATTTAATTTAGTTTGCAAATGTAAATCTTATTGATTTAATAATGAAAAAAAAAGCTGTATCAAATGATACAGCTTTTAAAATTTTAATTAGGATAGAAATTTATTTCCCTTCCATTTTTCTCTTCAATGCGGCAAGATCACCACCTAAATCACCCAATGTAGTTTTATCAGCTGATTCAGCTTTTTTCTGAGCCACTTTTATATTCTTCTCTTCTTGAGCTTTAAATATTGAAGTATGTGATGCCACAACACGTCTAAACTCTTTATTAAACTCAATAACTTTAAATTTATCAGTATCTCCTTTTGCTAATTTTGTACCATCTTCTTTTATCGTAAATCGACTTGGAACAAATGCTTCAACTCCATCTTCAAAGGTAACTATTAATCCTTTATCACTCTTATCTTTAACGGTTCCTTCGTGAACTGAGTTAATTGTAAATTTAGCTTCGTGTGCATCCCAAGGATTTTCTGTAGTTTGCTTATGACCTAAATTTAATTTACGGCCTTCAACATCTAACTCTAACACTTTCACTTCTAATTTATCTCCAACAGAAGTAAAATCAGATGGGTGCTTAATTTTCTTAGTCCAAGACAAATCAGAAATATATACCAAACCATCAATTCCTTCTTCTAATTCAACAAACACACCAAAATTAGTATAGTTACGAACAGTACCTGTATGTGTTGAACCAATTGGGTATTTTTTAGCTATATCACTCCAAGGATCTGGGTGTAATTGCTTAATACCTAAAGACATCTTGCGATCTTCTCTATCTAGCGTTAGTATTTGTGCTTCAATTTCATCTCCAACTTTAACAAAGTCTTGAGCAGAACGTAAATGAGTTGACCAAGACATTTCAGAAACGTGAATTAAACCTTCAACACCTTGAGCTACTTCAATAAATGCTCCATAATCTGCAAGTACAACCACTTTTCCTTTTACGGTGTCTCCCACTTTTAAATTTTCATCTAAAGCTTCCCAAGGATGAGCGTTTAATTGTTTTAATCCTAATTGAATTCTTGTTTTCTCATCATCAAAATCAAGAATTACAACATTTAATGTTTGATCTAATTCAACCACCTCACTTGGATGATTAATTCTAGACCAAGATAAATCAGTAATATGCACTAAACCATCTACACCACCTAAATCTACAAATACACCATAAGAAGTAATATTTTTAACAACACCTTCTAATACCTGTCCTTTTTCTAATTTACCTATAATTTCTTTTTTCTGAATTTCAATATCAGCTTCAATAAGTGCTTTGTGTGAAACTACAACGTTTTTAAACTCATGGTTTATTTTCACCACTTTAAATTCCATTGTTTTTTCTACGTATTGATCGTAATCTCTAATTGGTTTTACATCAATTTGAGATCCAGGTAAGAATGCTTCAATTCCAAAAACATCTACAATCATACCTCCACGAGTTCTGCATTTAACAAAACCATTTACTACTTCACCTGTTTCATGTGCATTATTAACACGCTCCCAAGCTTTAATTACTCTAGCTTTTTTATGAGATAATACTAATTGACCTGTACTATCTTCTCTTTTATCAACTAAAACCTCTACAATATCTCCAACCTTTAAATCTGGGTTATAACGAAATTCATTTAATGATATAACCCCTTCAGATTTCGAATTGATATCAATAATTACTTCTCTATCAGTTTTTCTAACAACCAAGCCTTCAATTACTTCTCTCTCATTCACTAACCCTAGTGTACCTTCTAAAGCTGCCTCAAAAGCTTTTATATTTTCTTCATCAACTGCTTCAATTCCTTCTTCATATTTGTGCCAATCAAAATTTTCTAAAAATTCTTCAGGGTCTACAGCTTCAGCAACTGGTGTTTCTTCTTTAACATCTTCTTCAACTTTAGCCTCTTCTTTAGCTTCCTTTTCAACTTTAGTTTTTGACTTTAAAACTGCAACTTCCTCTTTCACTTCTTCTTTCACTTCTTCTTTCACTTCTTTCACTTCTTCTTTTATTTCTTCTTTTACTTCTTCCTTAGGTGCTTCTACAACTTTTTCTTCAGCTGGCTTTGCATCATAAACAGATTGCATTCCTAATTCTTCAACTAAAATTGTATAAAACAGCGCTCTGTATTTATTCCGATTAGATTTACCAATTTTTTCAATTGCTACTTCAATAGCCTTGTCTAAATTTTCACCATCTTCTAAACCTAATTTTTTAATTAAAAAGTTTTTCTTAACAGTTTCTAATTCTTTTTTGTCTGAACTTGATACCTTTTCAGCATCTTCTTTGTAGATTGAAGGACCTAATCCTTTTGTTACAGCTGCTAATAATTCAGCATTTAAACCTAAACCTAACTTTTCTGCTTCACTTGTATAAAGCTCTATTTTTTCTTGTAATTTTGACATATTGTCAATTTAATTTTTGTATCTTATTGTTATTCAGATTACTACACGATAATAACGCAAAGAGATTATTTATATAATTGCCTATTTATTTCCTTTATAAATCTGTTCTCGTAAAAAGGAGTGCAAATTTAATGATTTTTTTTAGTATAACAAAAAGAAAATGAAGCGATTAGTATCAGTTTCAAATATTGTGATTCAAATAGTATTAGTTATAAATATTTAACTGTTAATTGCTCCTTAATTAATCCAATTTTTAAAATCTTTCACTCGCTCTCTACTTACTATAATTTCATTGTTATTAAAGTTATTAAGTACTATTTTCAACCTACTATTTGTATACGAAATAATATCTTTTATTGCATTTATATTTACAAAAAATTTACGACTTACTCTAAAAAAAATCTCTGGTTGTAATTTTTCTTCTAACTGTTCTAGCGTATCTTCTACCAAATAAGTTCTATTGGTTATTGTATGAATATATGTTGCTTTATTTTCACTGTAAAAACACGCTATTGCTTCTGTTGAAATCATTTTTAAATGTTGTCCTATTTTTACAGTAAATCGCTTTTTATAATTCTTTTGCGAAGGAGAAATTAAATTTTTTAATTGTTCAAAATTAATGCTTTGATTCATTTTATTAGCATGGATTTTTTTATACTTGTTTACTGCATTTTCTAACTCATCAGTATCAATGGGCTTCAATAAATAATCTATACTATTTAATTTAAAGGCTTTCAAAGCATACTCATCATAAGCAGTGGTGAAAATAATAGCACTCTTTACTTCAACTTCTTCAAAAATTTCAAAGGACAAACCATCTGAGAGTTGAATATCTAAAAACAACAAATCTGGATGTTCATTTGTATAAAACCAATTTACAGCCTCTTCAACAGAATGTAACATTGTAATTGGTTCTAACCCAATTTCATTTAACATTCTACTCAATCTTCGTGCTGCTGGTTTTTCATCTTCAATTATAACTACTTTCATTATTAATGCTGAATTGTTTATTTGTTTAATTGTGTAGCTTCACTACCTTTATGTATTCAAACTTTCTAGCTTTTTTTAACTATTTACCTATTCCCAAGTATCTTGTTTATCTCTATCCATTAGTTCTTTTATTTTACGATTTTCCCAATCTTTACCTAATAAAATCCCCATTCCAAACACATTAAAAGCGTGAAATAAAATTCCTATCCCCCAAAATATCATAGTTGAATACGATTGCCATTCCCAAAATATTTTCCATCCTCCATGAGATAATGCCTGTGATAATAATAGAAATCCATTTACCAAAAGATACACAGTTAAATGTACGTAAAAACCCTTTATTGATTTAACTTTCTTTTTTGCTCTTATATATTTTTGTTCTTCTGTAAAGTTATTTTCCATCTTCTTAAAATTCACTATAATTATCTTCATTCATATATTCTCTAATTTTACGATCTTCCCATTCTTTGCCCAATCCAATTTTATGATTGAATACTCCAAATGCATGAAAAACTATCCCTATTCCCCATCCAAACATTGGCCACCAAAACCATAAGTGATTTGGAGATGTCATTAAATTTATAAAAATTAAAAAAGGTATTACTAGGCAATAAGATAACAAATTTGAATAAAATCCTTTTAAATTATCAACTCTTTTCTTTGCTTTTATATATTTATTTTCTTCTGTATAGTGCGTTTTCATTTTAATGTTTTTTTAGTATTTATAACTTTTTGCCTTTTTAAACTTTTATCTTTTACTTTTAATTAACGCTACTCCCAGTATTGCTTTTTATCTTCATTCATGTATTCCTGTATTTTTCGATCTTCCCAATCCTTTCCTAAAAATGGGTTATATGAAAAGGCTTTGAACCCTTGAAATAAGAGCCCTATCCCCCAACCTACCATTGGAAACCAAAACCAATAAAAAGCCGGGCTGTACTTTATATTTATAAATATTAAAAACGGAATTACAATACAGTAAGCTATTAAGCTACTATAAAATCCTTTTATTTCTTCTACACGTTCAACGGCACGCATATATTTTTTACTTTCTATATGTTCTGATGTTCTCATGTTTTTTATTTTTTGTGTTAATAATGGTAATTTTACAATAAATTGATTAGTTGTTTTTTCAACTACTACCTTCTTTAATGTTATTAAATTATACCTGTCAATTATATTTTTCAATCCTACTTTTGTACCTTTCTCTAAAATAGTTTTAGGGCTAAAATTGTTAGAAACTACCAAATACCCATTTTCTTCTTTAATAGTAACTTTTAATGGGTTTTCTTCTGAAACCACATTATGTTTAATAGTGTTCTCTAATAATAATTGTAACGATAATGGTAAGATTTTAAATTCAGAATTGCTTGCTTTTTCAGGAATCTCAAATGTTACTGCATTTTCAAATCTCATTTTTAACAATTCCATATATGTTTTTGCAAAATGTAGCTCTTCATCCAATTCAATTAAGTCTTTATTTTTTTGTTCTAAAACATACCTATACACTTTTGATAGTTTGGTAGTAAACTTTTCTGCTTGTTTTGGATTTTCACTTATTAATGATGTTAAAACATTTAAACTGTTAAACAAAAAATGTGGATCTATCTGACTTTTTAAAGATTCATATTTAGCAGTTTCTGTTTTTGCCACTATTTGCTGTTCAGCAACTTTTTTTTCTGTTAATGCTTTGTAAAAAAATATAGCGTGAAAAATTAGTGATACAAACAATGTAATAACTAGTCCAAAAGTGTAATAACTGCTTGCATATTTGTCTGTTAAAAATTGCTCAATTGGATTTCCTAAAACAATAACTATTGTTACAAATCTTAATAAAACAAGTGCAATCATAGTTAAAATTACAGAACCTAAAGCTCCAATAATTAATCTCTTAGTTGCATTCTCTTTCCAAGAAATTTTTTTCCCAATAAAGGAAAAGAAATAAATATTAATTACTGTTAAAACAAAAGCATACATAAAATGAATACCAAATATTTTAACCAACTCATTTATTGGCTGATTAAAACCTCCTGTAAAAAACAATCGTTCTATTACAAATATTGCGATTGCAATTATTAGTGAAATTTTTAATAAATATTTAATGTCTGTTTTCATTTTATAATGGCTTACTTTTTATTAATTGCAATTTAAAACTTAATTTCTAAAAATAAATTTTCATTAGCCACTTCAAATTTAGAGCTTTCAAAATTTGGAGGGCCAAAATTCATTGGGTTGTTTGAAGTTCCATAACTCTCTTGAGGCATCCCATTTTCAAGAAAATCCATTCTGCCATTATCATTTTCATCATGATAACAAATAATTGCATATTCTCCCTTTAGAACATTGTTAAAAGTTACAGTGCTTTTTCCATTTTCAATATTTGCCGATTTTGCAAATAGAGGCTTCATTCTAAAATTTTCCTTGGTATAAAAAGCAAATTTGATGGTTCCTTTATCATTCAAAGCATTTACCACAAATGCAGTAACTATTGTACCTTTTTTGTTTGTATCATTTTCTTGAGCAAATGACATCCCAATTGATGAAAAGACTAATACGAGTGTTAAAATTAAATGTTGCATATTACTTATTTTTAATTAATATTATTTTTGTTTTACATTTCAAAAGTCTTTTAAAAATGTACAAACCACAATTTTAATTAACTGAATTGTGACTTTATAATGATGAGTTGTTATTTTTATATAATCTACCATAAGAAAATTCAATACAACTACTAAAATATCCCCTTTCAAAAAAACACTAACATTAGTCATATTTTTGTATTAAAAAGTTTGTAACTTTATACAACTTTTCACAAAAACAATTATATTATGAAAATATATGATGACAAACACATTAAAAATGTTGCTATTGTAGGCGCAAATAAAAGTGGCAAAACTACACTGGCAGAAACAATGCTCTTTGAAGCTGGATTAGTCAAACGTCGTGGTAGCGTAGAGAACAAAAACACTGTTTCAGACTATCACGAAATTGAACAAGAAAGAGAAACTTCCATATTTGCCACCCCACTTCATACTGAATGGCGTAACTACAAAATAAATCTTATTGACACTCCTGGTTTAGACGATTTTATAGGTGAAATTGCTTCAACAATGCGCGTTGCAGATTCGGTTATTGTAGTTGTAAACGCACAACAAGGTGTTGAAGTTGGTACTGAAATAATTTGGAATTATGTAGATAGATTTTCTTTACCAACAGTTTTTGCCATAAACCAAATAGATAGCCCAAATGCTGATTTTGAAGAAAGCTTTAAAAGTATTGTTAATTTAATAGGAAAACACGCAATTAAAATTCAATACCCTATTATTGTTGATGGTGCACAGTGTATTATTGATGTTCTTAAAATGAAAATGTACAAGTTTGGACCTAACGGTGGTAAACCTGAAAAATTAGAAATTCCTGAAGACCAAAAAGAATTAGCCAATAAACTACAAAATGAATTGATTGAAAAAGCTGCCGAAAATGATGAAGATTTAATGGAATTGTATTTTGATAAGGGTACCTTAAATGAAGATGAAATGAGAGAAGGAATAAAAAAAGGAATGTTAAATCATGAGTTATTTCCTGTTTTTTGTATTTCTGCACTAAATGATATGGGAAGTGGTAGATTAATGGGATTTATTGATAACGTTGCGCCATCATCAGCAGATTTAAAACCAGAGCAAAGTGTTGAAGGTGAAACCATTGAATGTAAGTCTGACGCACCAACATCATTATTTATTTTCAAAACTTTATATGAACCAAATCTAGGGCAAATTAGCTTCTTTAAAGTAAAATCTGGAGAAATTAAACAAAATGATAAATTGGAAAACTCTAGAAATGAAGAAATTGAAATAGTAAATCAATTGTTCATTATGGATGGTAAAAATCGTGAACCTGTTGAAAAATTATGCGCAGGAGATATTGGGGCTACATTAAAACTAAAGTATACTAAAACAAATGACACTTTAAGAACCAAAGGTTCAAACATTACAATTAAACCTATACATTTTCCAGAACCAAGAATAAATAAATCGATAACTGCAGCTGATAAAAATGATGAAGAAAAATTAAACGATGCTCTTAAAAAAATTCACAATCAAGACCCTACAGTTATTATCAAATATTCAAAAGAATTAAAACAACAAATTTTATCTTGTCAAGGTGAGTTACATTTAGCAACTATAGATTGGACTTTACAAAAAATATATGGTATAAAAGCCAATTTTGAGCAACCACGAATAACATATAGAGAAACAATTCAACGCTCTGCAACTACTAGTTACAAACACAAAAAACAATCAGGAGGATCGGGTCAATTTGGCGAAGTTCATATCAAAATAGAACCTTATTTTGAAGGAATGCCTGAACCAGATGGGTTTAACATAAGAGGTAAGGAAGTAGTAGATTTAGAATGGGGAGGTAAATTGGTATTTTATAATTGTATTGTTGGAGGTGTTATTGACACACGCTACTTACCTTCAGTTTTAAAAGGAATTTTAGAGGTTATGGAAGAAGGCCCTTTAACAAAATCTTACGCAAGAGACATTAGGGTTATGCTTTTTGATGGTAAAATGCATGCTGTTGATTCTAATGATATTTCATTTAAAATTGCAGCTGCACACGCTTTTAAAGAAGCTTTTTTAAATGCTAAACCTAAATTACTAGAACCTATACATGAAATTACTGTGAAAGTTCCTGAAGAATTAATGGGGAATGTTATGACTGACCTACAGTCTAGAAGATCAATTATACTAGGTATGGATAGTGATGGTAAATATCAAACCATTAAAGCTAAAACACCATTGGCAGAAATGTATAAATATTCAACAACTTTAAGATCTATAACCCAAGGTAGAGGAAGTTTTAGCACTAAATTTTCAAGTTTTGAATTGGTACCTAACAATGTTCAAGAAGAACTTATAAAAAAGAATAAAGAATAGCGAACCTACTTTTAAAACAGTAAAAGACTCGCCGAAATGACGAGTCTTTTTTGTTAGTAATAATCAATTAATATTTATTAATTCAATCAATTTATAATTCTTAAAGCTTTAGTTGGTATTTAAAACAAAGGTATTTTAAGAAAAGGTTTAAAATATTAATTGATTGGCAATATATCATTTTTTTATTTAAATAATAAGTAAACTTATTAACAATTAACATTTTAAGTGTGAATAATCTATTTTTAAGAACAATTCAATATGTATTTAATAATTAAATAATTTTGGTGATTTAGTACTAAATTTTACACATTCTTCCAGTTAGAATTAATTATATTTGCACTATAAATTTATTACTTATGAAACTTTTATTAATTACATTAGCGTTACTAGGACTCGGAATTGCAGGCCTATCAATTAAACTTTGGGCAAAAAAAGATGGTAAATTTGCTGGAACTTGTGCAAGTCAAAATCCTCACTTAAACAAAAATGGTGAAGCATGCGGTTATTGTGGTAAATTACCTGACCAATGTGAAAATAAATAAAAAATGATTATATACATTTTTATTGCTTTTATAGTAATTATTTGTATTCAATTTGTTTACTATATTTTTATTTTTGGTTCATTTGTTTGGTTCAAAAATATACCACCCAAAAATTATTTTAACCAACCCGTCTCAGTCCTTATTTGTGCAAAAAATGAAGCTGAAAACCTCAAAAAAAATATTCCTTTTTTTACAAATCAAAACTACCCATTGTTTGAGCTGGTTTTAATTAACGACGCTTCTAGTGATAACACCTTGAAAATAATGAGGCAATTTAAAGAGGAAGCTTCAGTCTCAATTAAAATTATAAATATTATTACACCGAAAAGTAAAAAAAATGCTTTAGCACAAGGAATTAAAGATGCTTCATACGAGCACTTATTATTCTCTGATTCTGATTGCAAACCTCTTTCCAAAAATTGGATTACTGAAATGGCAAGCAATTTTAACAGCCAACATAAAATTGTACTTGGATTTGGGTCTTACAAAAAAATTAAAAAATCCATTTTAAATAAATTAATAAGGTTTGAAACTCTTTTAACAGCCATCCAATATTTTTCTTACTCCAAAATAGGGATTCCCTATATGGGTGTTGGTCGTAATTTAGCCTATACTAAATCTTTATTTTATAGTGTTAATGGTTTTGCTAAACATCTAAAAATAAAATCTGGTGATGATGATTTATTTATCAATCAAACTGCTATAAAAAAAAATACAACCATTTGCTATTCAAAAGACAGTTATACTGAATCATCTCCAAAAACAACATTTAAAAGTTGGATTCAACAAAAGAGAAGACATATTTCAACTGCCGCTTATTACAAACCACTTCACAAATTTTTATTAGCCTTTTTTTATAGTTCACAAATACTATTCTGGATTTTAGGAACTATTCTTTTATTGAATTTATACAAATGGCCAATAATTATTTTTTTAATTTTTATAAGATTTCTATTTCTGTACGTTATTATAGGTTTTTCAGCAAAGAAATTAAATGAAACAGATTTAATATTACTAATACCGTTTTATGAAATATTTTTAATCTTCGTACAAATGTTTATCTTTATCAAAAATCTTATTTCAAAGCCCACACACTGGTGAAAAAAAATATTGATATTCTTAATTTAATTGAAAAAGCCAAGAAAAATGACAGAAAGGCTTTTAACACCTTGCTAAACACTTATTGGAGTGATGTTTACCGCTTTCAATTTTCTAAAACTGACAATGAAGATGAAGCAGAAGATATTACTATAAAAACTTTTTCAAAAGCATTTGACAAAATTCATTTATATAATGATAAATATAATTTTAAAACTTGGCTAATTTCAATTTCGAAAAATATTTTTTTAGACCATTTAAGAAAGCAACATACCGATACTATTTCAATAAACAAAAAAGAATCAGAAGCATATAAAATATTTGACGAAACTCCATCTCCAGAAGACCAACTTATTATTGAACAAAATTTAATACAACTAAAAAATTTCATCAAACTACTAAAACCTCACTACCAGGAAGTTATAAATCTTCGATATTTTAGAGAAATGAGTTATAAAGAAATGGCAAATTCATTAGATGAGCCTATGAATACCATTAAAGTTAAATTATTACGTGCTAAAAACTTATTAGCTGAAATAATAAAAAAATCTTCTAAAAATTGAATATCGCAAGAATAAACTGGTTAAAAAAATTAGGCCCAGGATTACTTTTTGCTGGTGCAGCAATTGGCGTTTCACACTTAGTACAATCTACAAGAGCTGGAGCTGATTTTGGTTTTGGATTAATTTGGGCTTTAGTATTAATTCATATTGTTAAATATCCATTTTTTCAATTTGGCCCTCGATATGCAACAGCAACAGGTGAAAGCTTGTTGGACGGGTACAAAAGGCTGGGAAAAGGAGTACTTATTACCTACTTTATACTAAACATAGCAACCATGTTTACCATACAGGCTGCTGTTACTATTGTTACAGCTGGTTTGGCTGCTAATTTATTTGGAATCACTACAAATCCCATTATTTGGAGTATTCTAATAACACTTATTTGCGTTACATTATTAATTGTAGGGAAATACAAACTACTAGATAATTTAATGAAAATTATAATTATAACATTAACACTAAGTACCATAATTGCTTTAATAATTGCAGCTTATAATACTCCCTCAACTTATAATTTTACGCAAGTTTTGCCTAAAGGAAGTGTTGAAATTGGTTTTTTAATTGCATTTTTAGGTTGGATGCCTGCACCACTTGACATTTCTATTTGGCAATCTCTTTGGGCCATAGAGAAACAAAAAGATAAGAGTAATGAATTTACCACAAAACAGGCTATTTTCGATTTTAATATTGGCTTTGTAGCAACGTTAATTTTAGGAATCTGTTTTGTTTCTTTAGGCGCAATTGTAATGAATCACTCAGGTGAAATTTTTAGCGGAAGCGCAACACAATTTTCTAAGCAACTAATTAGCCTTTATACTGAAAATTTAGGAAGTAAAACAACTATTTTTATAGCAGCAGCTGCATTTACAACTATGTTTAGCACTACCATTACTACTTTAGATGCGTCTCCACGGGCAATGACCAAAACATTTGAACTTCTAACAAAAAAATATTACAAAAACATGTACTGGTTTTGGATTAGTTTTTTAGCAATTGGAACCATATCAATATTGGTTTTCTTTATGTCTGAAATGGGAGTGCTTATAAAAATTGCAACTATCTTATCATTTTTAACCGCCCCCTTCTTTGCTATTATAAACTATATTTTAATTTCAGGAAAACATACTCCAAAAAAATGGAGACCTTCCATTTTTTTAAAAATCATGAGTTGGTTTGGCATACTATTTTTAATTAGCTTTAGTATTTGGTACCTCTTTAGTTTATAAATTCTTCGTACTTTTGCAGTCAATTTTCATAAAAAATGTCAGAAAAAATAATTTCATCACCTAATAAAATTAAAAAGCCCCAATGGTTAAGAGTAAAATTACCTGTTGGTAAAAAATATACTGAACTAAGAGGGTTAGTAGATAAGTACAAATTAAATACCATTTGTACTAGTGGAAGTTGCCCTAATATGGGTGAATGCTGGACTGAAGGTACAGCCACCTTTATGATTTTAGGAAATATTTGCACACGTTCATGCGGTTTTTGCGGTGTAAAAACTGGAAGACCTGAAACTGTAGATTGGGAAGAACCTGAAAAAGTAGCACGTTCAATTAAATTAATGAAAATTAAACACGCTGTTATTACATCTGTAGATAGAGATGATTTAAAAGATGGTGGCTCTATAATTTGGACTGAAACAATTAACGCCATAAGAAGAGCAAACCCAAAAATAACAATTGAAACATTAATACCCGACTTTCAAGGGAATAAAGTAAATATTGATAGAATTTTAACTGTTGCTCCCGAAGTAATTTCTCATAATCTTGAAACTGTTAGGCGCTTAACACGAGAAGTTAGAATACAAGCTAAATATGATCGTAGTTTAGAAGTTTTAAAATATATGAAAGATAAAGGCCAACTTAGAACAAAATCTGGTATTATGCTTGGATTGGGTGAAACTGAAACTGAAGTTATTGAAACTATGCAAGATTTAGCAAATGCTAAAGTTGATATTTTAACCATTGGGCAATATTTACAGCCAAGTAAAAAACATTTACCAGTTATTGAATACATAACACCTGAACAGTTTGATAAATATAAAGAACTAGGGTTAAAAATGGGCTTCAAATATGTTGAGAGTGGTGCATTAGTACGTTCTTCTTACAAAGCACAAAGACACTTAATATAGATTTATTTTTACTTTAACTTTTAATTAACAACACCTCCCTAATTTTGGCATAAGAATTGCAATATATCTGTCAGCAAAGTACTTGCATAACTTTGTTTTCATTGTATAACTTTTTGAGTTAATTAGATAAAAAGGCACTCTAGTAGTGCTTTTTTATTTTTTGTACAACCTTGTGTAACAACTACCATTTTATTTTTTCTATTTTTTTTCTTTCTAAATAATCATTCACTTTACTAAAGTGCCTATTACCAAACCAATAACCTCTATTAGCACTTAAAGGTGATGGGTGCCCACAAGTTAAAATATGATGTTTATTTTTATCAATTTTCGATCCTTTCTTTTTAGCAAAACCTCCCCAAAGTAAAAAAACTACATTCTTTTTCTCTTCTGAAATTTTTTCAATAACGGCATCTGTAAATTCTTCCCAGCCTTTTTTTTGATGAGAACCAGCATTATGAGCTCTCACAGTTAATGTGGCATTTAATAAAAGTACCCCTTGTTTTGCCCAACGCTCTAAATTCCCGCTTTTTGGGTAAGGAATATTTAAATCTGTCTCAATTTCTTTAAAAATATTAATTAATGATGGTGGATGAGCAACACCTTCATTAACAGAAAAGCAAAGTCCGTGTGCCTGTCCAATACCGTGATACGGATCCTGACCAATTATTACCACTTTTAAATCCTCAAAAGAGCATAAATTAAAGGCTTCAAAAATTTGATTTCCTTTAGGAAAGCAATTATTTGTTATATATTCATCTTTAACAAACTGAGCAAGTTGTTTAAAATATGGTTTTTCAAATTCAGGTTGTAATACTTTTACCCAACTTTCAGCTATTTCAACTTTCATTGTTGCTATTCGTCTTAAATTTATACTTTTGCTTAACTTTTCAAAAGTACTATTTTTTATGAGTAACATTTCAGAAAAAACATTAATTGATTTAGAATTTAATACCGTTTTACAATCTGTAAGTGAATTCTGTATTTCAAATTTAGGTAAAGCTGAAACTTTACAAATAAAACCTTTTCAAACTCTTGAAAAACTAAAGCCAGAATTAGAAGAAGTAAATGAATATTTATCAACCTTTGAAAACGACACTAAAATACCCAATCATTATTTTGATGATATTCAAAAAGAATTACATTTATTATCTATTGAAAATAGTTATCTAGAGCCTACTTCTTTCTTAAAAATACTAAATAATTCAACTACAATTTTTGAACTACTGCAATTTTTTAAAAAATTTAGAGAATACCATCCTTTTCTTTTTGAAGCTTCTCAAAAAATAACATACCAAAAGCAAATAGTACTAAATATAGAAAAAATAATTACTCCTTTTGGAGAAGTTCAAGAAAATGCTTCAACCTTATTAAAACAACTGAGAAAAGATATTAATTTGGTTCGCTCTAAAATTGGCGGAAGTTTTAACAAAGCTCTAAGCCAATACAGCAATGCAGGTTACTTAGATGAAATTAGGGAATCAGTTATTGACAATCAACGTGTTTTAGCGGTTCAAGCAATGCACCGAAGAAAAATAAAAGGTAGCTTAGTAGGAAGTTCCAAAACAGGAAGTATTGTTTTTATTGCACCAGATACTACTTTACAATTTAGTAGAGAATTACAAAATTTAATTTATGAAGAACATCAAGAAATAGTCAGAATTTTAAAGGAATTAACAAATTTATTAAGACAATACACCCCAGATTTAAAAGACTATCAAAACTACTTAATAAAACTTGATGTTACAGCTGCAAAGGCAATATATGCCGTAAAAATAAAGGGATGTTTGCCTAAAATTACTTCCGAGAAAAGAATTTTTTTAAAAAATGCATATCACCCTATTTTATTAGTAAAAAATAATGAACAAAATAAAAAAACCGTTTCACAAACACTTGAACTTGATAAAAATCAACAAATTATTGTTATTTCTGGACCAAATGCTGGAGGTAAAAGTATAGCGCTTAAAACTATTGGATTACTACAAGTAATGCTTCAAAGTGGCTTATTAATACCTGTTCATGAACGTTCAAAAACCTTTTTCTTTGAAAAAATATTAACAGATATTGGAGATAATCAATCTATTGAAAATCAACTAAGCACATATAGCTACCGTTTAAAAAATATGCGTAATTTTTTACAAAAATGCAATAGTAATACCCTATTTTTAATTGATGAATTTGGAACGGGAAGCGACCCTGAATTAGGAGGTGCTTTAGCTGAAATATTTTTAGAAGAGTTTTACACAAAAGGGGCTTTTGGAATAATTACTACACACTATGCAAATTTAAAAGTATTAGCAAGTGAATTGGAAAATGTTGCCAATGCTAATATGCAATTTAACGAAAAAACGTTGGAACCATTATATAAATTATTTATTGGGCAAGCGGGTAGCTCTTTTACTTTTGAAGTTGCTCAAAAAAATGGAATTCCATTTAGTTTAATTAACAAAGCAAAAAAAAGAGTTCAAGGTGAAAAAATTAGATTAGATAAAACAATCTCAAAACTTCAAAAAGAAAGGAATAAACTGCAGCAAACTTCAGAAGTTTTAGAAAAAATAAAATCTAAAGCTACAGAACAAACCAATAGCTTAATTGAAAAGAAACAAAAAGTTCAAGAGAAACTAGAAAATTTTCAAGAATTATATGATAACAATCAAAAAATGCTTTCTTTAGGAAGAAAAGTTCATGAATTTGTACATAAATATTTCCAAACCAATAATAAAAAACAACTTATTACAGATTTTAATAAATGGGTAGCCAATGAAAAAACAAAGCATTTAAAAAATACCCCTCTTAAACTTAAAACTAAGCCTCAAAAAAATAAGGAAAAAGCTAAAAAATGGCAAATTGAAAAGAAACTAAAAACTACTGAAATTGAAGTGTTAGCTGAAGTAGTTAAAGTTAGAAAAATAAAAAAAATAGAAGCAACTAAAATTGCAAAACATAAAGCCAATTATGTTTTTCAAGCAAAAGATAAAGTTCGTATTATTGGTAGCAACTCATGTGGAACTATTGATAAGATTGAAAAAAATAACGTCTTTATTAATTATGGCATTTTTACAACAAAAACTACTTTAAACAAACTTGAGTTAGTTGAACCTTTTAAAAACAAATAGTTTTACAGTTCTAATCTTTTCATTTGCAGAAAGATAAATTTGCAACCAAAAAAAATTATCCTTAAATTTAGCGTGCTAAAAAATAAATCATGCTACACTATTTTAAAGCCATCACTGTTTTTTTTGTTTGGGTTTTAATTGCACTTACGTCTCATTATTTTATTAGCTATAAATTTTTCAACAATTGTAATATTTCATCAAAAAACACAACTGTTACCTCACCTCAAAAATTCCAGTTATCGGTTATTGATAAAACTAATGGTACTATTTACAATTTCTCAACTGGATTTACCATAAAACAAAATGAACCATCTGTTTCAAACATAACTAATATCCCATATTTAGCTGATAGTATTAAATTTATTTTAACAAACAATTATGCAAAAGAACTTCATATAATTGGAAAATATTTAAAAACTGAAATTCAAGTTGCCCCCAACAAAAATATAGGAATTCAACGTGCAGAGACTGTAAAAAATATGCTACTACATTTAGGTATAAAAACAAATAGAATTAAAATTTCGGGAAAAGTTGAAAATTTCTCATTCAATAACAAAGAAATTTTCAACAATGGTATTCAGCTGAGTTTTGACAAAATAGCGCAAAATTATTTAGATAGTATTGAGGCTATTATTCACAATAAAACTCTTTATCCTAACTTTCAGAATGATGTTCTAATACCTGCTAAAAATTTAAAAGAATACACTCAAATTTTAAAACAATATTTACAAAAATACCCTACTAAAAAAGTGCTGGTTACAGGGCATACCGATAACTTAGGTTATTTTAACAACAATTTAATTATTGGACTCCATAGAGCTAAAATAATTAAAAAATACTTTATTAATAACGGTATTAACGCTAATAAGATATTAACGCAATCTAAAGGTGAGTCTGAACCAATTGCCGAAAAAACGACTGAAAAAGGAAGAGCAAAAAATAGAAGAATTGAAATTAAAATTAACTAACATTTATAATTTACTATGTCCTTATCCATTTTTTCAAACCCAAGTATCATACACCTATTAGAAATTTTTTTTTGGATGCTAGGAGCCTTTTTAATTGGTTTGTTTTTTGGAAAAATTAAAGCATATAGAAAAAAGAATAGTAAACCTCATAACTCAGATAAGTATGTTGATTTAAATATAAAAGATGATCTATCCAAAATTAGAGCTACCAAAACATTTGAGCGCGGTGGTAAAAAAATGATAAAAACAATTCCTATAGACACCTATGACAGAGGTTTAAATTTTAATCGTATAGGATTTGCATCTATTGAAAATAAAGACAATTTAAAAAAAATAAAAGGCATTGGACCTTCAATTGAGAAGAAACTAAATGCCATTGGAATTTTCACCTTTGAACAAATAAGTAATTTTAATAGCAGAGATATTGCTAAAATTACCGAACTAATTAAATTTTTTGCAGGTAGAATTGAACGAGATGACTGGGTTGGACAAGCATTTAAATTAATAAATGAATCTAAAAACTAATTTTTATTCTTCTTTATACCGCTCCATTTCACGATCATAAAATTTACTAGCCAAGTCTATAAGTGTTACCACTTCACTTTCCAATTGTTTCTGATCTTCACCTTGAAAATCTTCTAACCACTCTATTTCATCATCAATTAAATTGATAATAAATCGTGGGAATTCTGTATGAATGATAAAGATATTATCTGAGTAATCGGTATTATCTCCTAGTAAAAATTTAGGTAAGTCCATTTTTTTCTTTTATTAATTTCTTTGATAAATAGTTAAATCTAAAAAACAGCATAATTGCTGAACTGGTTAATGCAGTAAGTAAGCCTATCCAAATTCCCAAAGTACCAAGGCCTGCAACTCTTCCTAAGTAATAACAGACAGGAAAACCAATTATCCAATAAGCTATAAATGTTATTCCTGAAGGGATATTTACATCTTGCAACCCTCTTAGCCCTCCTAAAATAACGGCCTGCAACCCATCTGACAGTTGAAAAAAACCTGCAATTATTAATAAGCTTGACGCTATTTCAATAACTTCTAAATTATCTGTAAACATCCAAGGTAGTACATTTCTAAATAGCATAAATGCAATTGAAAAGGTAAACATAATTATTAATATTAACAAAAAGTTTGAGAACGCAATACGCCTTAACTCAATAAAATTATTCAGTCCTTTTTGATTACTCACCCTAATTGTTGCGGCA
Source organism: Lutibacter profundi (assembly GCF_001543325.1). Classification (NCBI taxonomy): domain Bacteria; kingdom Pseudomonadati; phylum Bacteroidota; class Flavobacteriia; order Flavobacteriales; family Flavobacteriaceae; genus Lutibacter; species Lutibacter profundi. Next base: position 158,417 of record NZ_CP013355.1, on the reverse strand, counting down.
ACGCCAATACCTACTGCTATCATAAATGTAGTTGAAGCTAATTTTAGCGCTATTTGGTTTGCAGCCTGAGGCAAGGCTCCTAAAGTGCCAGCTAATAAAACTGAAGCTGTGAATAACCCAACTTCAAATAACATTTGTAGTGCTGTTGGAAATCCTATACTTATTATTTTTTTGAAAGTTTTAATTTTAATCTCATGAAATTGTAATCTTTTCATATAAACTACAAATTTTTGTTTTTTCATTAATACAATATATAAAAAAACCACCATCACAATCCTAGAAATTAAGGTACCTATTGCAGCTCCTACTAACTCTAACCTTGGAAAAATCCATATACCATAAATTAGCGCAAAATTTAAAATAATGTTCACAACATTGGTAAGTATTGTGGCATACATAGCATATTTTGTTTGGGACAAGCCATCTGCAAATTGTTTAAAACCTTGAAAAATCATTAGTGGAATCATAGACATTGCAACAATTTCATAATAAGGAATTGCTAATGCTACCACTTCTTCTGGTTGGTCTAAATGGTACAAAATGGGTTTAATAAACAATAACATTCCAAAAACGGCAATGCCTAAAATAGTCATCAAAATTAATCCATGCTGAAAAATATTTCTTCCTTTTTCTTCATCTCCTTCTCCATCAGACTCTGCAATTAAAGGTGTTATTGCAAACGAAAATCCAATACCAATAGAAAGTGCAATAAAAACCAAACTATTTCCAAGTGAAGTAGCGGCTAACTCAACTGGGCCAAGCCTACCCACCATAATATCATCAATTAAACCAACTAATAAATGGCCTAATGAACCCATCATAATTGGAGTTGCTAACTTTAAATTATTTTTAAATTCAGAAGTGTAATTTTTAAGCTTCAAAAGGTTTAAATTTTAGATTGCGAATATACAAGATTTTATACGTATTGAAATGTTAGAAAGTTATTTATTATAGAGAAAATCTATTTCGTAATAAAATATTAAAATTAACATCATTTTAAATCTGTATATAAATTTGTAGCTTTGCAAAACAAAATTATTAACCATAAATTAAAAATATAATAATGGCTGTATTAGTTGGAAAAAAAGCACCAAAATTTAGCGCACAAGCGGTAGTAAACGGAGTGGAATTTGTTGAAAATTACTCTTTAGAACAATTTGAAGGAAATAAATATGTTATTTTATTCTTTTACCCTAAAGATTTTACATTTGTTTGCCCTACTGAATTGTTTGCTTTTCAAGAGAAATTAGCAGAATTTGAAAAAAGAAATGTTCAATTAGTTGCTGTATCTACAGATACTGAACAATCTCACTGGGGATGGTTACAAATGCCAAAATCTCAAGGAGGAATTCAAGGTGTAACGTATCCAATTGTTGCTGATACCAATAAAACAATTTCAAAAAATTACGATGTATTAGCGGGTGATTATTATTACGATGATAACGATCAATTACAGGCTAGCGGAGAATTAATTGCTTATCGTGGTTTATTTTTAATTGATAAAGATGGAATTGTACGTCACCAAGTTGTAAATGATCTTCCTTTAGGGAGAAATGTTGATGAAGCTTTAAGAATGGTTGATGCATTACAATTTACAGAAGAACACGGTGAAGCCTGCCCTGCAAATTGGAGTTCAGAAAAAGAAGGATTAAAAGCTACGCATGAAGGTGTGGCCGATTACTTATCTAAACACTAACAAAAATCAAATATATTTTAAAAACTCCCGAATTAATTCGGGAGTTTTTACTTTTTAAACTAACTTTGATGTTTAAAATATAATTATTATGACTAAAATAACACTAAAAGGTAATCCAATTAACACGGTAGGAAAATTACCTAAGGTTGGTAAGAAAGCACCAAAATTTAATTTAATAAAATCTGATTTATCCAAAGCAAAACTAAAAGATTTTAAAGGATCTAAACTAATTTTAAATATTTTTCCAAGTTTAGATACAGGTACTTGCGCAGCTTCAGTTAGAAGGTTCAACAAAGAGGCTGGAAATCTTGAAAATACAAAAGTACTATGTATTTCTAGAGATTTACCATTTGCTCAGGCACGCTTTTGTGGTGCTGAAGGATTGGATAATGTTATTACATTATCTGACTTTGCAAAAGGAAAATTTGGAAAAGCATACGGCGTAACAATTAAAGATGGTCCTCTTGCCAATTTACATTCAAGAGCAATTGTAATTATTAATGAAGAAGGAGAAGTAACATATACACAACAAGTTCCTGAAATTGTTGATGAACCAAATTATGAAGATGCGCTAAAAGCATTATAAATTAAATATGAGTTCAAGAAATAATTTTTTTCTAAATCGTCTAAAATCAGTAAAATATGCTGCTAAGGGTTTTTGGATTTTAATTACTTCTGAAAATAGTATCATAGCACAAGTTATAATTGTAATTTTCATGACAATTATGGGCTTTATAATGCATATTTCTGCTACCGAATGGATGTTTCAATTAGTTGTAATTGGACTTGTTTTGGTAGCAGAAGCATTAAATACTGCTATTGAAAAAATTGCCGACTTTATTCACCCTGAATATCACAAACAAATTGGTAGAGTTAAAGATATTTCTGCCGGTGCAGCGTTTTTTGCTGCAATATTTGCTATTATTATTGGTTTAATTATTTATATACCTAAATTTATCTAGGAATTTAACCACAATCATATTAATTTTATATTTTTGTGAGATAATACGGTAAATGGCTAAAAAGAAAAAAACTTCAACAAAAAAAATAATCAAGCCTCGTTTTCAAAAGACCAAATCTTTTTTTGGAAACCAGCAAACACAAACTATTATTGGTGTGTTTGTAATATTGTTTGCTATATTTTTATTAATTTCATTTATATCTTATTTTTTTAACTGGCAAGAAGATCAAAGTCAACTTTCAAATTTTACAGATAAAAATATTACCGTAAAAAATTTATTAGGAAAAATTGGAGCAAGCATTAGTCATTTTTTTATTTATAAAAGTTTTGGAGTTGCAGCACTTTATATACCTTTCCTTTTATTTTTTTCTGGCATATCTATTTTTTTAAAAGGAAAATTAAAAAAAATTAAAAAAAGTTGGGGCTGGGGAGTTTTAGGAATTCTTTGGGTGTCAATCACCTTTGGATTTTTGGCCTATAAAAACTCTTTATTAGCTGGTGTATTAGGGTATGAAATTAATTTGTATTTACAACAATTTTTAGGGAAAACAGGATTAATTTTACTACTATTATTTTTAGGTATTTCTTATTTAGTAATTCGTTTTAAATTAACACCTGAAGCCTTAAAAAACAACTTTAAAAGCTCAAAAAAGAACAGTAATGAAGTAACCGAAAGCTCCTTAGAAGATGACAATCAATCTATTGAATTACCTTTAAATAATAATCAATCTACTCAAGAAAATTATTCAACCAATTCCAACACCCCTCTTGAAGAAGAAAAATCAACCCTAAATTTAGAGAATACAATTGATGAAAATGTTGAGACTAACAATGTTGAAATTGCAGTAGATCAAATTGTAGAAGAAAATCACGTGAATGAAAACTTGTCTGATAAATTGGTGAAAGATTTTGGTGAATTTGATCCTACACTTGAATTGAGTAGTTATAAATTTCCAACATTAAATCTATTACGAGATTATAATGAAAGTATTTCTGTAGATCAAGCAGAATTAGAAGCAAACAAAAATCGAATTGTTTCAACACTTAATAATTACAATATTGGTATTGATCGTATTAAAGCAACCGTTGGACCAACGGTAACTTTGTACGAAATAGTTCCTGTAGCTGGTATAAGAATTTCAAAAATTAAAAATCTAGAAGATGATATTGCATTATCTCTTTCAGCAATGGGAATTCGTATTATTGCACCAATTCCTGGTAAAGGAACCATTGGTATAGAAGTTCCAAATAAAAACCCAACTATGGTTTCAATGAAATCGGTAATCTCTTCAACAAAGTTTCAAAATTCAGAAATGGAATTACCAATAGCATTGGGGAAAACAATTTCAAATGAAACTTTTGTAATTGATCTTGCTAAAATGCCTCACCTTTTAATGGCTGGTGCAACAGGCCAAGGTAAATCTGTTGGTTTAAATGCTGTTTTAACTTCATTATTATACAAAAAACATCCTGCCGAAGTTAAATTTGTATTGGTTGACCCTAAAAAAGTAGAGCTTACACTATTCAATAAAATTGAACGACATTATTTGGCTAAATTACCAGATACAGAAGAAGCAATTATAACAGATACTACCAAAGTTGTTAATACGCTAAACTCACTATGTATTGAAATGGATGCGCGTTATGACTTACTAAAAATTGCAATGGTTAGAAACATAAAAGAGTATAATGTAAAATTTAAAGCTCGAAAATTAAACCCAAATGATGGACATAAGTTTTTACCCTATATAGTTTTAGTTATTGATGAATTTGCAGATTTAATAATGACTGCAGGAAAAGAAATTGAAACTCCAATAGCCCGTTTAGCACAATTAGCACGTGCCATTGGTATTCATTTAATTGTAGCTACACAACGTCCATCTGTTAACGTAATAACTGGTATTATAAAAGCAAACTTCCCTGCAAGAGCCGCTTTTAGAGTTACTTCAAAAATAGATTCTAGAACAATTCTTGACGGTCAAGGTGCCGATCAATTAATTGGTAGAGGTGATATGCTTTTCTCTGGAGGGAATGATATCATTAGACTACAATGTGCATTTGTTGACACACCTGAAATTGAAAAAATTACAGACTTTATTGGCTTACAACGAGCTTACCCTCAAGCTTATTTATTACCTGAATATAGTGGTGAAGAAGTTGGCACAAGTATTGATATTAACATTAGTGAAAGAGACGCTTTGTTTAGAGATGCCGCCTTAGTAATTGTACATGCACAACAAGGTTCAGCCTCTTTATTACAACGAAAATTAAAATTAGGATACAATAGAGCTGGAAGGCTAATTGACCAATTAGAAGCTGCTGGTATTGTAGGGCAGTTTGAAGGTAGTAAAGCAAGGCAAGTACTCATTCCAGATGAAATGGCATTGAATCAATTATTAGATAACGAAACAAATTAAGCAATAAAGAACAACCAAATAAAATGAGGAAAACAACATTAATACTAGCAATAATTGTACTCAGTTTTTCTGGGTTCAGTCAAAACACTAACAAGGCTAAAACGTTGTTAGATGAAGTGGCTCAAAAAATTGAAGCCTATAAAAATATCTATATAGAATTTAATCATAAATTTGACAATACAGAAGCTGACGTACACCAAGAAACAAGAGGCAATGTTACCCTAAAAGGGGATTTATACCATTTAAATTATATGGGTACTGAACAAATTTTTGATGGGAAAAAAGTATATCTTATAATTCATGAAGATGAAGAGGTAATTATTCAAAAACCATCAGATGATGAAGGTGAAACACTAACACCTTCCATAATGTTTTCATTCTATAAAAATGGTTATACGTATAAAATGGGTGAATTAAAATCTACAAAAGGTATTAAAATACAATATGTAAAGCTAACGCCTATTGATAGTAATTCAGAAATTAAAAGTGTATTGATTGGAATTGATGTTAAAACAAAACATATTTACAACATTATTGAAGTTGGTAAAAATGATACTGTTACCACACTTCAAATAAGAACTTTCAAAACAAATCAACCTATTTCAGAAAAGCTTTTTATCTTTGACACAGCAAAATACAGAGATCAAAAAAGATATACGATTTCTGAACCAAAATAATAGTGTTGAAAATATTAGATAAATATATTTTAAAAAGTTTTTTAGAACCCTTTTTAGCTACATTTTTTGTAGTTCTTTTTGTTTTGGTTATGCAATCTCTTTGGTTGGCATTTGATGAAATTGCAGGTAAAGGAATAGACGTTTTTTTTATACTAAAATTTCTTGGCTATTTAGCGCTTACCCTCACCCCCATGGCTTTGCCAATTGGAATACTACTATCTTCAATTATGGCACTGGGAAATTTATCTGAAAACTATGAGTTTGCAGCACTTAAATCTGCCGGTATTTCGCTAAAAAGAATTATGAGACCTTTAATTATTTTTATCTTATTTATAAGTGTCTTCAACTTTATTTTCTTAAATAATATTTATCCATGGGCAACTCTTAAACAAAAAAATTTATACTTAAATATTAAAAAGAAAAAACCTGCTTTAGCGTTGGTTCCAGGTGCTTTTAATACTGAAATACCAGGTTATAGCATAAAGTTTGATGAAAAGTATGGTGAAGAAAAAAACTTATTAAAAAATGTTCAAATAGCAGATTTAAGTGCTGCTAATGGGAAAATAAAAGTAATAACAGCAAAAAAAGGAATAATTTCTACAGAAGAAGGCAGTAAATATATGACATTGACCCTGTTAGATGGTAATTATTATGAAGATTATATAAAACGAACTGCTCAACGAAATGACAAAGCAAAAATGCCTTTCTCAAATGCTACATTTGATACCTATGTTATAAACATTGATATTTCTTCTTTTAATGATGAAGACAATTTAAATAAGGAAGATATAAAGCAACACCATAGTATGCTTAGCATAACTCAATTAGACTCTATTTCAAAAGTAAATAAAATTAAATACGATAAGTTTATTAGTAGTAGAGCTAAGTATTTTTACGATATGATTGAAGGTCATAAATTAATTAAATACCCTGATTCACTTATTGATAAAAAATTAGATCCTGAAATACTTAATAATTTTAACTTAAATAATAAAACCATTGTACTTAGTGAATCATTGCAATTATTAAAACGTACAATAGACCACAGCTCAAATCAGAAAACTAGTTTTAAAAATAAAAGAAAATTATTAAACCTATATGACCATGAGTTTTACTACAGAATTTCATTTTCTTTGGCTTGTTTAGTTTTGTTTTTTATTGGGGCTCCATTGGGTTCAATCATACGAAAAGGAGGGTTTGGATTACCTATGATTATGGCTATCGTAATTTTTGTGATTTACTTCTTTATCTCTAAACTTGGAGGAAACTTATCAGAAGAAAGCGCCATTAGTACGCTATTGGGAAGTTGGTTATCTACAATAATATTATTACCCTTTGGAATTCTATTAACAAGAAGAGCTACAAAAGGAATGGGCATTTACAATATTGATGCTGTTTTTGATAAAATTCAAAATATTTATAAAAAAATTATAAAACGTAATTAAAAAATATGGGGGCTTATAGAAATAACATCCAACTAAATACTATTGAAGAGGCTTTAGATGATATTAAAAAAGGTAAAATTGTTATTGTTGTTGATGATGAAAATAGAGAAAATGAAGGTGATTTTGTTGCAGCGGCAGATAAAGTTACTCCTGAAATGATAAATTTTATGGCTACCAAAGGTAGAGGGCTTATTTGTGCTCCTTTAACTGAAAGTAGGTGTAAAGAGTTAAATTTAGATTTAATGGTAGGGTTAAATACAGATCCGTTAGGAACCGCTTTTACTGTATCTATAGACTACCACGGAAAAGGCGTAACTACTGGAATTTCAGCTAAAGACAGAGCTACAACAGTAAAATCTTTGACAGATGCAACCATTAAACCTCATGATTTAAGCAGACCCGGACATATTTTCCCATTAAAAGCACGTGAAGGTGGTGTACTTCGTAGAACAGGGCATACAGAAGCAGCTATTGATTTAGCAAAACTTGCTGGTTTAAACCCCGCTGGAGTAATTGTTGAAATTATGAATGAAGATGGCACTATGGCTAGGCTTCCTCAATTAATGAAAATTGCTAAAGAACATCAATTAAAAATAATTTCAATTGAAAATTTGGTTGAATACCGTATGCAACACGATTCTTTAATAGAATTGTCTGAAGATTTTACAATAAACACACGTTTTGGTGAATATAGGTTACGTGCCTATAAACAAACAACCAACAATCAAGTACACATTGTATTAACCAAAGGTGAATTTAAAAAAGATGAAAAAATATTAGTTAAAGTGAATTCAACATTAGTTAATAATGATATATTAGGAACATTAACAAATAACCCTGACGATAAATTAAAACGTGTATTTGATATTATTAACACAAAAGGGAAAGGTGCTGTTGTTTTTATTAATCAGGAAAATCAATCATTTAATTTATTGAATAGATTAGCCGTTTTAAAAGAAAATCAATTAAAGAAAAAAACATATACTCCAAATATTCAAATGGATGAAAAAGATTTTGGGATTGGAGCTCAAATTTTACATGATATTGGAATTACAAAACTACGCGTTTTATCAAATGCTGATACATTTAGAAAAAGAGTTGGTATGACAGGTTATGGTTTAGAAATAATTGAATATGTAAATTATTAATGTAAAATTTATGGTATGAAACACTTTTTTTTACTTGTTATTTTTAGTTTGATATTACTTTCATGTAAAGAATATGATTCACAAGAAAAGCAACCAACTGTTTCAATACCAACTGATACTAAAGGATTTGAATTAAAAGGGATTTTAGAAAATTTTTATCCCCAAAAAGTTTATCTAAATAAGATAATTGAAAACTCACTTTACCCAATAGATTCATCAAAAGTAACCAACAATACATTTACTTTTAAGGGAATGGTAGAATTTCCTGAACGCTTTGCGTTAACTTTTCAAGATTTTTCTACCGTTGTATTACTTATTATTGAAAATACTAACTTTGAGATATTTTTAAATTCAAACCAGCTAAATGAGCCTTTGATTAAAGGATCAAAGTTAAATGATAAACTTAGTGAGTACAAAACAAAATCAAAACAGCTATTTAAAAAAATAGATTATTTATTTCCCCAATTTCAAAAAGCTCGATTAGAAAATGATGCAAAAGAATTGCACGAAATAAGAATTAAAATGAAATCAATTGAAAAAGAATTTATAAATTTCAGTTTTGATTATATTCTTCAAAACAAAAACTCATACATAGCACCAATAATTTTAAGAGATCAGTTGAAATCTACTACCATTGATACGCTTAGAATAAAAAGAACTTATCAAAATTTATCAAACGAAATAAAAAATTCACCTGATGCTCAAATAATTGCATCATTTTTAGCCTTACATTAAAAAACTAAAATCCGTTTCAGGAGGTAACTCAACTGTTGGTTTATTTTGTTGAAACAATCGTGAATTCAGCTTGCCTTTTAAAATTATTTTACTTCCTTCAACTTGCAGCCAACTCCCCTCTCTTAATCCTAAAACAGGAATTTTATTAAGTGTATGAAATTCATGAATACGTGTTTCTCTTGTTTCTCCCATATGAGTAGAATTAACGTCTGGATCTAAATAATGGCAATTTAAATTAAACTTTAAAAGTTTAAATGTGTCAAAACTTGGCGGGTAAATTATGGGCATATCATTGGTGTTTTGCATTGTTATACCTGTAACAACACTTCCTGCACTGGTTCCAAAATAAGGAACACCATTTTCAACTACATTTTTAATGGCAGAAATTAATTTATGGCTATACAACTGCTCAACTAATAAAAATGTATTTCCTCCACCAATAAATATACCTTTAGCGTTATTTATGGCATCTATAGGATTTAAATATTCATGAATACCTATTATTTTAATATGTATTTTTTCAAAAGCATTTTTTGCAATCTCTGTATAAGCTTCATAAGTAAGTCCACTTGGGCGAGCGTATGGAATAAATAGTATTTCGTGCACTCCTTTAAAAAAGTCAGACAGCGAAGGTAAAATGTATTCTAAATAACCTTTTCCATGCACTGTTGAGGTACTTGCAACAACTAATTTTTTCATTGTAAAACATTTTATCAAATGTACTAATTTAGGCGCTTTAACAAAAGTTTACCATAGTATTAATACTATTTTAAGATTTCAATAACTTTCTTTGTTGTTAATGAATTTTAAACTAACCACTTTATTTTTGGCTATTTTCAGTACCATAAACTGTTTTACTCAAGAAAAACGCACCTCTATTACGGGAGAAATAATTAGCGTTCATAAAGTTGTAAGTAATATTAATATCCTTAATTTAAATACAAAATTAGGCTCTGTTAGTAATAATTTTGGAGAATTTGAACTAAAAGTAGCAGTAAATGATACCATATTATTTTCGTCCATTCAATATCAAACATTAAAAATTTTGATAACAAAAAATATTATTGAAACTAAAAAATTAAAGGTTCATTTAACCCCATTGGTAAATATTTTGAATGAAGTTTTTTTGGAAAGTTTATCTGGTAATTTAGATATTGATATTAAAAGTGTCCCAAAAGACACATTCCCAAAACATAACTTTGTATTTAAATTAAGTGATTTAAGTAAAAAATTAGGGCCAGACATACATGGTTTTTTGAAAGCTCCTAACGCCCAAAACATGACTGACCCCATTAAAATGAGAAGTAATGGTGGAGCTACACTTCCAGATTTTCGTATGATAAAATTACGAAAATTAAAAAGTGACCTTCTAAAAAAGAAAGAATTCCCCAGCAAAATAAAAAAAGAATTAGGTTTAGATTTTTTTACAATAAATTTAAAAATTCCAAAAGAAAGAATTAATAATTTTATAGCTTATTGTGAGTATAGAGCTATTATTCATAAATATTATAACCATAGATTATTAGAGGTAATAGAAATTTTACAGCAAGAAAGCAAAATTTACAATGCAATTAAAAATTAAAAATTACATACTAGTCCTATTTTTATTGTCTCAAATACTATTGAAGGCACAAGAAAAGCGCACCAAACTTTTAGGAACAGTAAAGTACGATTCCATAGCCCTTCAAGACGTAAATATTATTAATAAAGCTACAAAAAATGGCGCTTCTAGTGATAAAAACGGACTCTTTATAATTTATGCAGCTAAAGGAGATTCTATATTAATTTCATCAATTGTTTATAAAAAACGAATTATTGTAATTTCAGATACACATTTAAACACAAAAGAAATTGTAGTGTATTTAGAACCAAATTACAATTTATTAAATGAAGTTATGCTAACAAAAAAAATAAACACTAATTGGGGAAACCTATCTATTATCAAAGGGACTGTTTTAAACAATGACAAAATAGCTAGAAGCAAACCTCCTAATGCAAGAAGACTTACAGATCCAAATGCTAAATTTAAAGGTGCTGACTTTATAACTATATTAGGCATGCTTACTAAAAAATTACGCTTAAAAAGTAAAAAAAGAAAAGATGAACAAGAAAGAATTCTACAATTAAAAGATAATCTTTCTACAACACTCAAAAATCAATACGAAGAAGATTTCTTTACTGAATGGCTTCACATACCAAAAAATAAAATAAATTTATTTTTAGACTATTGCGAAGGAAATGGTCTCAAAAATTTTTACAATAGTAATGAAATTACAATCAAAAATTTTTTAATAAAACAAGCAAGAGAATTTAATTCACTTAAATATTAATTTTTTAAGATAGCCTCGTATTGTTTTTTGGAATGCTTTTTGTTTATTAGCAAAAAAATAAAACAATGAAACATTTAAAATATTTCACACTCCTTATAGTTATTCCTCTACTTGCATTTTCTGTGCATAAATACTATATAAGTTTATGTGAAATTGAATATGTTGAAGAACAAAAATCGATACAAATAACATTGGGGATGTTTATTGATGACCTTGAAGTTACACTGAACAAGAGTAATGATACAATATTAAATTTAGCTACAACTGATGAAGTTAAAAATATTGATAAATACTACAAAAGTTATTTAAATAAACATTTTAAAATTATTGTAAATAACAAACTACAAATATATAACTACATTGGAAAAGAATACGATGGTGATCTTGTTCGGTTTTACTTAGAAATAACTAACATTAAAAGTATTAACTCTATAGAAGTGATAAATAATTGTTTGTTTGAAACATTTGAAGATCAAGAAAATATTATTAAAATAAAGGCTAACAACATTAACAAAACATTTTATTTAAACAGAAAAAATGATAAAGGTTTGTTAAAGTTTTAATACTTAAACTTTTTTCTTAATAAAAATAATTAATTTTAATTATCATTTTTTTTAAGCTAACTATCTATGAAAAAATTATTAATTTTAGTATTGTCTATTATTTGTGTTTCAACAACATTATACAGCCAAGAAGTTGAACAGAAAAAAGAGAGACAACAAGGGCATTATAATACAAGTAAATTTAAACAGTTAAAGGAAGAGTTGCCCACTCCAAATAAACAACACACCGCTTCTGGAGCTCCTGGATATGAATACACTCAACAACAGGTAGATTATAAAATGAATATTATTTTAGACGATTATAATCAAAAATTGTTTGGTGAAGAAACTATCACATATCACAATAATTCAAAAGATAATTTAGAGTATTTATGGATTCAACTTGATCAAAATATAAGAGCCCCAAATTCGAAAAAACCTGACATTAGTGGTGGTGGCCCTGATGCTTTATATTCGCCATCTAAATTCACAAAAATGTTTATGGGAAAACCATTCCAAGGTGGTTTCAACATTCAATCTATAACTGATACTAATGGAAATTCAATAAACTATACTATAAACCAAACAATGATGCGAATTGATTTGCCAAAACCAATAGTTTCGGGAGCAAAATTTGTGTTTAATATTAAATGGTGGTATAATATTAATGACTATACTTCTGAAAGAGGACGTTCAGGTTATGAGCCTTTTCCTGATGGAAATAAATTATATGTAATTGCGCAATTTTTTCCTCGTTTAGCAGTATACAACAATGTTGAAGGATGGCAAAATATGCAATTTTGGGGAAGTAGTGAGTTTGCACTGGAATTTGGTAATTATGAAGTATCTATAACAACACCTAAAGACCATATTTTAAATGGAACTGGAGTAATACAAAACCCTAAAGAAGTATTTAATAAAAAACAATTTAAAAGATATCAAGCAGCTCAAAATTCTTATGATAACCCTGTATTTATTGTAACTCCTGAAGAGGCTCTTGAAGCCGAAAAAGGAAGAGCAAAAGATTCTAAGACTTGGAAATTGAAAGCTGAAAATGTACGTGATTTTGCTTTTGCTTCATCTCGTAAATTAATTTGGGATGCTATGGCTGTTAAACTTAATGAAAGAACAGTAATGGCTTATTCTTTATACCCTAATGAAGGAAATCCTCTATGGGAAGAACATTCAACAAAAGTAGTAGCCAATACATTAAAAGTTTATTCTGAACACACTTTTGATTATCCTTATCCACAAGCAACATCTGTTAATGCAAAACGTCAAGGTATGGAATACCCTATGATTTGTTGGAATTTTGGAAGACCGAACCCTGATGGGAAATATACAGAAAGAACAAAAAAAGGTATGATTGGTGTGGTGACTCACGAAGTTGGACATAACTTTTTCCCAATGATCGTAAATTCAGATGAAAGACAGTGGACTTGGATGGATGAAGGTATTAATTCTTTTGTTGAAATTTTAGCAGAAAATAAGTATGATTCTAACCTATTTCCTTTTAGTAAATATCCAAAAAATGTTATTGGTTATATGAAAGGTGACCAAAGTAAAATAGCACCAATTATGTCGCAAGGCGATAATGTTTTTAACTTTGGAGCAAATGCTTATGCCAAACCAGCTGCAGGTTTATTTATTTTACGCCAAACTATTATGGGACCTGAGTTATTTGATAAAGCATTTAAAACTTATGCCAAACGATGGAAATTTAAACACCCTACTCCTGCCGATTTCTTTAGAACTATGGAAGATGCTTCTGCTATGGATTTAGATTGGTTTTGGAGAGGTTGGTTTTATACTACAGGAAATAACGATATTGGTATTAAAGAAGTAAAAAAATATTATGTAACCGATAAACCTACTGAAAGAGCTAAAAACATGGCAAAACGGTACGGTATTACTATTGATCAACTGCCTCCTGCTCTTTATTTAGTTTCTGAAGATAGTGATGAATTTACAAACGATTTAAAAAATAAAAAACCCGAAGATTATGCCCTATTAAGTGAGTATATTTCTGCTAACTTTGATGAACAAGAAAAAGCATCCCTAAAAGCACCAAAATATTTTTATGAACTAGTGTTTGAAAAACCAGGAGATTTAGTAATGCCTATTATTGTTGAATTTGAATATGAAGATGGTACTAAAGAACGCAAACAATATCCGGCTCAAATTTGGAGACACAATGATAAAGAAGTTACTAAAGTTTTTCCTTCTAGTAAAGCTATTAAAAAAATTACTATTGATCCAGATGAACAAACCGCTGATGTAAATTTAAGTAACAATAGCTGGCCAAAAAACAAAGAAACTAAATTTGAAAAATTTAAAAAAACTCAAATTAAAAGTTAAAAATAACTAAAGCTGACTAAAAGTGTTGAAATTCAAATAATGAAAACCTACTTTTTAGTCAGTTTATTTTTATTTATTTTATAATTTCTATTCTTAAACTCTAATCTAACTACTCAATGAAAAAATTATTCACTTTTACTTCTCTTATCCTATTACTTTTTTATACTACCGTCACTTCTGCTCAAAAAACTCAGCAACAAAAAGGGCATTACAATACAAGTAAGTTTAAACAATTACATCAAGAATTACCAACACCAAATACTCAACATACTGCTTCTGGAGCTCCAGGTTATGAATATACCCAACAACAAGTTGATTATAAAATGGATATTATTTTAGATGATGAAAATCAACGTATTTATGGTGAAGAAACTATAACATATCACAATAATTCTAAAGATAATTTAGAATATTTATGGATTCAGTTAGATCAAAATATGCGTGCTGCTAATTCTGAAACACCTGATATACAAGGGAGTGATGCAAATACATTGTATTCTCCTTCTCAATTTTCAAAAACATTTATTAAAAATCCTTTTGACGGCGGATTTAAAATTGAATATGTTAAAAATATTGATGGTAGTAATATTCCCTATCAAATAAACCACACAATGATGCGCCTAGATTTAGATAAACCATTGACTTCAGGTGGTACATATTCATTTAAAATAAAGTGGTGGTATAACATCAATAATCATGTTAAAGATGGTGGTCGTTCAGGTTTTGAACACTTTCCAGATGGAAATAATGATTATATTATTGCTCAATTTTATCCAAGATTAGCAGTTTACGACAATGTTGATGGTTGGCAAAATTTACAATTTTGGGGTCGTAGTGAATTTGCACTAGAATTTGGTGATTTTGATGTGAATATTACTACACCTAAAGACCATATTTTGGGTGCAACAGGTGTATTATTAAACCCTAAAGAAGTCCTTTCAAAAAATCAATATAAAAGATTTGAATTGGCTAAAAAATCTTTTGATAACCCTGTAATTATTGTCACACAAGATGAAGCCATAAAAGCTGAGCAAAACAATACTAAAAAAACTAAAACTTGGAAGTTTTCGGCTAAAAATGTACGTGATTATGCATTTGCTTCTTCTCGAAAATATATTTGGGATGGAATGGCTGTTGATATTAATGGCAATACGGTTATGGCATATTCATACTATCCAAAAGAAGGGAACCCACTATGGGAAAAACATTCTACAAGAGCAGTAGCTCAAACTCTAAAAACATATTCAAAATATACTGTAGATTACCCTTACCATAAGGCTATTTCGGTTCATGCAAAAAATATAGGGATGGAATATCCTCAAATTTGTTTCAATAGAGGAAGACCTAACCCCGATGGAAGTTATAATGACAGAATTAAATATAGAATGTTAGGAGTAATTATACATGAAGTTGGACATAATTTTTTTCCAATGATTATTAATTCTGATGAACGTCAATGGACTTGGATGGACGAAGGTTTAAATTCTTTTGTTCAAATGTTGGCTCAAAGAGAGTATGAAGATAACTACCCTTTAAATAGAGGGTTACCAAAGAATATTGTTGGATATATGAAAGGAGATCAAAGTAAAATAGCTCCAATTATGACACAAGGTGACCACGTCTATAGTTTTGGAGCCAATGCTTATGCAAAACCTGCAACTGGCTTGTACATACTTAGAAATACAATTATGGGACCTAAATTATTTGACAAAGCATTTAAAACTTATGCCAAACGTTGGGCATTTAAACACCCTACTCCTGCCGATTTCTTTAGAACTATGGAAGATGCTTCTGCTATGGATTTAGATTGGTTTTGGAGAGGTTGGTTTTATACTACAGGAAATAACGATATTGGTATTAAAGAAGTAAAAAAATATTATGTAACCGATAAACCTACTGAAAGAGCTAAAAACATGGCAAAACGGTACGGTATTACTATTGATCAACTGCCTCCTGCTCTTTATTTAGTTTCTGAAGATAGTGATGAATTTACAAACGATTTAAAAAATAAAAAACCCGAAGATTATAATTTATTAAGTGAGTATATTTCTGCTAACTTTGATGAACAAGAAAAAGCATCCCTAAAAGCACCAAAATATTTTTATGAACTAGTGTTTGAAAAACCAGGAGATTTAGTAATGCCTATTATTGTTGAATTTGAATATGAAGATGGTACCAAAGAACGCAAACAATATCCAGCTCAAATTTGGAGACACAATGATAAAGAAGTTACCAAAGTTTTTCCTTCTAGTAAAGCAATTAAAAAAATTACTATTGATCCAGATGAACAAACCGCTGATGTAAATTTAAGTAACAATAGCTGGCCAAAAAACAAAGAAACTAAATTTGAAAAATTTAAAAAAACTCAAATTAAAAGTTAAAATAAAGCCACTTCAAAAGAGTGGCTTTATTATTTTATATAATTATCCTTAATTTACAGGAATTGGAGGAGGCCCATCAGGGATAATTGCCTTATAAACTTCACTCCCTTTTCTTTTAACATATTCATCCTTAACTTTTTTAAGCAATTCAGGGTTTTCAAATAAATCAAGCATAGTCATTGCCATTGCTTTTGATGCATACAGCATTCCTTTATGGCCAATACTCATACCTCCACAAGCCACTACTGCCCACGAATGCCAAGGTGTATCTTTTGGTGCTGTAGTAACACCTAAATTTATGTTTGCAACATTCCAACTTACATCTCCTACATCTGTTGAGCCACCTCCTGGATTTTCTCTTGTTTCTTTTAAGGGCTTTATAGTACTATCCATTCCTATTTGTTTTTTACCTGTAGCTTCTTGTATTTTTTTTCCAAATGAGATTTCTTCATCCGTATAACTAATAGGCCCTAATAATTCAAGATTATTTTGCATTATTTTACCTCCTTCTCTATTCACCAACACTTCGTATATTCCTGAAATTAGTGAAACCTTATAGTCTACATTCGCTAAAATTGCTGCTCCTTCAGCCATTTTCATAGCCTGTTCATATACAGGCATTAACCCAGATCTTTTTGTATCTCTAACTCGCATCCAAAGTCTTGCATAATCAGGAACTACATTAACCACTTTACCTGCATCCTGTATATGATAGTGCATTCTTACTGTAGGTTTTACATGTTCTCTATAGTAATTAATGCCTGTAGTATATAATTCTAATGCATCAGATGCACTTCTACCATTCCAAGGGTCAGCGGAAGCATGAGCTGATTGCCCATAAAATTCAATTTTAAAATCTACCAATGCTAATGAACTTTGCACATCTGCTTTAATTTCAGCAGAAGGATGCCAACTTATGTTAACATCAACATCATTCCAAAGTCCTGCGCGTACCATCCAAATTTTTCCGAAATATTTTTCTTCACTTGGTGTTCCAAAAAACTTAACAGTTCCTTTAATTTTACCGCTCTCTATTAATTCTTTAATAGCTATTGCTGCGCCTAAACTTGCAGACCCAAATAAGTTATGACCACAACCATGACCAGGCTCTCCTTCATTAATAGGATCTTTTGTTGGTTTTGCCTTTTGTGAAATACCTGGGAGTGCATCAAATTCACCTAAAACACTTATTACTGGCCTACCAGAACCATAAGTGGCTACAAAAGCGGTTGGAATACCAGCTACACCACGCTCAACCTTAAATCCTTGTTTTTCTGCATAATCTGCCAATAATTTTGAAGATTTATTTTCCTCAAAAGCAGTTTCTGCCAATGACCAAATTTCATCACTAATATTTATAAGATCTTTTTTATGGTTTTCCACAGAACTTATAATCGCTTTTTTTGTTTTGCCTATTTTTTTTTGAGAAAATGAAGTTGTAATTGTAAAACACAGTGCTACAATTAATAATAGTTTTGTTTTCATTGAAAAGAGTTTAAATTTATCTTCTAAAGATATAAAAAAACTTTAACAGCAAAAGATTTACCTAATTATAAGAATAAAATCTCATAATTATATGATACTTTATTCGTAAAAACAAGTTATACTATTTTAGGTGTTTAATTTAAGATTTTGTTTTTCGAAACATAAAATAAAATCCAACAAAAATTAGAGGAATACTCAACCATTGTCCCGTATTGAGTGCCCATTGAGAACGATCATCAACCTGTGCTTCTTTGAAAAACTCAATTACAAATCTAACTGACCAGAGTAACACAAAAAAGAGTCCAAAAATATAACCTAGTTTTTGTTTTTTATCTGTTTTCCAGTAAATGTACCAAAGAATAATAAATATTACCAAATAACTAATGGCTTCATATAATTGTGCAGGATGCCTAGGAAAATCTTCTCCTAATCTTCTAAAAACAAATCCATAATTAGAATTTGTAGGTTTTCCAATAATTTCTGAATTCATTAAATTTCCTATTCTAACAAACATTGCACCTAACGCAACTGGAACTACAATTCTATCTAAAATATAAAGTAATGGTTTTTTTAATATTTTTTTACTAAACCAATACATAGCCAAAATTATTCCTATTGCAGCACCATGACTTGCCAAGCCTCTATAGCCAATAAACTCAAATTTTGGAGAAAATTTAACTGGTAACAAAACTTCAAGAGGGTGTTTAAATAGAAATTCTGGCTGATAAAATAAAAAATGCCCTATCCTTGCTCCTATCAATGTTGCTATAACAGCGTACATAAATAATGAATCTAATTTTTCTAAAGGAATTTTATCATTTATAAATATTTTTTTCATTATATACAAGCCTAATGTAAATGCAAAAACAAACATTAAACTATAATATCGTATTGCAACTGGACCTAATTTGAATAATATTGGTGAAGGATTCCAATCAATTTGAAGTAGTATCATTAATTTTATTTTTAGTGTTGTAAATATATAATAAATGTTTAGTTGTAGTAACTTTTAATATAATTAAACTTATTTTTTACTTTTTTTATCTTCTGTATCGGGTACCGGATCATAACCGCTTCCTCCCCAAGGATGACAACTAAAGATTCTTTTAATTGCCAATTTACCACCTCTAAATATTCCATGTTTTTGAAGTGCTTCTAACGTATAACTAGAACAAGTTGGTGTATACCTGCAGCTTGATGGTGTATAAGGAGATATTGCTGCTTGATAAAAACGAACTAACCATATAAATGGAATTGCCAATATTTTAGTAAAACTTTTCAAAATTAATTTATTGAAAAAGTAGTTCCATCTTTACCATCTTTTAATTGAATACCCAAAGCTAAAAGTTCATCTCTAATTTGATCAGATAATGCCCAATTTTTATTATCTCTAGCTTCTTTTCTCATTTGAATTAACAATTCTACCACACCCGTTAATTTATCTGAACTGTTTTGTTGAATCTCATTTTTTAAACCTAACACGTCGTAAAAAAATGCTTTTAACGTAAACTTAAATTCTTTTAAATCTACTTCTGTTATGGTTTCTTTTTTAACGAGTAATAAATTCACAAATTTAACTGCTTCAAATAAATTTGCAATTAAAATAGGTGTATTAAAATCATCATTCATAGCATCATAACATTTTTGTTTCCAACCTTTAATATCTATTGAAGATTCTTTTGATACTATTATATTATCTAAATTATTTACGGCTTCTTCTAATTTAATATAGCCTTTTTCAGATGCTTCAATTCCTGCATTTGTAAAATCTAATATACTTCTATAATTTGCTTGTAACATAAAAAATCGTGTTACACTTGGGGAAAATGGTTTACTTAAAATGTTATTTTTACCTGAAAATATCTCATTAGGCAAAATATAATTTCCTGTTGATTTAGACATTTTTTCTCCATTTAAAATCAACATATTTGCATGCATCCAATAATGTACAGGGTTTACACCATTTTTAACCTTAGACTGTGCAATTTCACATTCATGGTGTGGAAACTTTAAATCCATTCCGCCTCCATGAATGTCAAATTCACTCCCTAAATATTTAGTACTCATTGCACTACATTCTAAATGCCAACCTGGAAAACCATCACTCCAAGGTGAAGGCCAACGCATAATGTGCCGTTCATCAGCTTTTTTCCAAAGTGCAAAATCTTGTGGATTCTTCTTTTCAGACTGCCCCTCTAACTCTCGTGTATTTTGTATAGAATCTTCAATTTTTCTACCTGAAAGTATGCCGTAGTTTTCAGTTTCATTGTATTTTAAAACATCAAAATATACAGAGCCATTAACTTCATAAGCCATTCCTTTAGCTAAAATATCTTTAATTATTTCAATTTGTTCAACTATATGCCCTGTAGCTGTTGGCTCAATACTTGGAGGTAAATTATTAATATTTTGTAGCGTATTGTGAAAATCTATTGTATAACGTTGTACAACTTCCATAGGCTCTATTTTTTCCAATCGAGCTTTGGTAGCAATTTTATCTTCTGCATCATCATCTGTTAAATGTCCTGCATCAGTAATATTACGTACATAGCGTACTTTATACCCCAAGTGTTTTAAGTAACGAAAAATCATATCAAACGACATAAACGTTCTAACATTTCCTAAGTGTACATTACTATAAACTGTAGGGCCACAAACATACATACCAACATTACCTTCAACAATTGGTTTAAAAACTTCTTTTGATTTACTTAAAGAATTGTATATTTTAAGTTGGTTTGTTTTGTATAATTCCATTAATTGTTACTTATTTTTGAGAATGTAAAGATAAAAACAAATCTCTAATGGAGAAATTAATACTGCAATGGATTTAGTAACTTAGAAATATAAACTATTACACAGAATGCATAAACGGTTAAATAAAATTTCATACATCTTTATTTTATACCTTGTATTTTATATCAAAAAAAATATTTTAAATTTACATCAATTATTGAGTTTGAAATATGACCAACAAAAAATCATTGAAATCTGCTTTACATGAGGTTGAAGGAATTCAACAACCTGCAACAACTAATGATAGTTCAATAAAAAAAATAAAACGACAACGAAGGAAACAACCTACTGAAGAAGAGTTTGTTGAGAAAATTATTGAAGGAGATATTTCTTATTTAAGCCGTGCAATAACGTTAATTGAAAGTACCAATTCAAATCATCAAAAAAAAGCAACTGCAATTTTAGAACAATGTTTACCTTTTGCAAATAAATCTGTTAGAATTGGCATAACTGGTGTTCCAGGCGTAGGGAAAAGTACTTTTATTGAAGCTTTTGGAAAATATTTCACTAAACAAAATAAAAAAGTTGCTGTATTAGCTATTGATCCAAGTAGTTCTATTAATAAAGGAAGTATTTTAGGTGATAAAACTCGTATGGAAGAATTGGTAAAGGATCAAAATGTATATATACGTCCTTCTCCAAGTGGTTCTTCTTTGGGAGGTGTTGCACAAAAAACACGTGAAACTATTATTTTATGTGAAGCTGCTAGTTTTGATGTTATTTTTATTGAAACTGTAGGTGTTGGTCAAAGTGAAACAGCAGTGCATTCAATGGTTGATTTCTTTTTATTATTAAAATTAGCTGGTGCTGGTGACGAATTACAAGGAATTAAACGTGGTATAATTGAAATGGCTGATGCAATTGTAATTAACAAAGCTGACAATGACAATAAAAAATATGCTGAACTTGCAAAAAATGAATTTACACGCGCATTGCATTTGTATCCGCCAAAAGAAAGTGGCTGGCAACCACAAGTAACAACTTGTAGTGCCATTTATAATGAAGGCATTGACACCGTTTACAAAATTATTAATGATTATTTTAACTTAACAAAGTCAAATGGCTATTTTGAAAAGCATAGAAATGAACAAAATAATTATTGGTTTCTAGAAACTATTAATTACCAGCTAATTACCAATTTTTACAACAAAAAAAGGGTAAAAGAAGGATTAAAAAAATATAAAGAGGACATAAAAAACCTCAAAACAACACCTTTTAAAGCTGCTCAAGAAATCCTAAAACTATCAAAAAAATAATGAACTACGAATTTACTATCATTGTTCCTGTTTACAATGAAGAAGCTAATTTACAACGAGTTGAACAAGAACTTTCTAACTATCTAAAAATAGCTGCAAAAAAAACAAAAATCCTCTTTGTAAATGATGGAAGCAAAGATAAAAGCCAACAATTAATTGAAGAAATTTGTATGAACAATTCAGATTTTAATTTTATTCAGTTTCAACAAAACTGTGGGTTAAGTGCTGCAATAACTGCTGGATTTAAGAATACTGATACTGAATTGGTTGGTTATATAGATTCTGATTTACAAACTGCTCCTGAAGATTTTAATTTATTATTGGCTCAAATTGGAGAATATGATTTAGTTACAGGAGTAAGAGCAAATAGAAAAGATACTTTTGTGAAAAATATGTCATCAACTATAGCAAATGGAATTAGGCGTGCTTTTACACATGACGGAATGGATGATACTGGCTGCCCTTTAAAAGTAATTAAAACTGAGTATGCAAAAAAAATACCTATGTTTAAAGGCTTACATCGTTTTTTACCAGCTATGATTTTATTGCAAAATGGAAAAATTAAACAAATACCTGTGCAACATTTCCCTAGAATTGCCGGTGAAGCAAAATACGGTTTATGGAATAGACTTATAGGTCCACTCATAGATTGTTTTGCCTATTTATGGATGAAGAAAAAATATATCAATTACAAAATTGCTAAAATAAATTAATGAGTAGTTGGATAATTTATAGCATAGGCTTTTTAGCACAACTTTTATTTTCAGGAAGATTAATTTTACAATGGATTTTATCAGAAAAGAATAAGAAAGTTTTAACCCCTTCCATTTTTTGGAAACTAAGCCTATTTGCCTCTTTCCTATTATTTGTTTATGGATATTTACGTGATGATTTTGCCATTATGTTAGGGCAAACTCTTACCTATTTTATATACATTAGAAACTTACAATTACAAGGAGAATGGCAAAAAGCACCTAAGATTTTACGGTGGTTTTTATGGATTTTCCCCTTATTAATAGTTATTTATTCTTTTAATAATAATATCTACGATTTAAATAAACTTCTTAAAAATGAAGCCATTCCTTTTTGGTTGTTAATTTGGGGAAGTGTAGCACAAGTTATTTTTACACTTCGATTTGTGTATCAATGGATTTACTCTGAAAAGAAAAAAGAATCATCTTTACCTTTTGGATTTTGGTTGTTAAGCTTAATTGGTTCAATTATGATATTGATTTATGCCATCTTTAGAGAAGACCCTGTACTTTTAGTTGGGCATTTAATGGGGTCTATCATATATATAAGAAATATTTTTATTTTAAGAAAACAATAAAAATTAAATTAAGTGCTTATTGTACTTTCCTAATTATCCATACATTTGTAAAAGTTGAAAGTATTTTAAAAAAACAAGAATGATTAAACAATTTGAGCTATGTATTGTTATACCCTGCTATAATGAAGAAAAAAGATTAGACAAAAAACGGATGCTTAATTTTCTTGAAGCACAAAAAAATGTTTTATTATGCTTTGTAAATGATGGCTCTAGTGACAATACTTTAGAAGTCTTAAATTCCATAAAAATTGCTTATCCTAACAATGTTGAAGCTATTTCTACGCCAAAAAATGTAGGAAAGGCTGAAGCCGTTAGAACGGGAATAACATACTGTAATAAAAATCTAAAATTCAACAAAATTGCTTATTTAGATGCAGATTTAGCTACTACTTTGGAGGAGTGCTATGAGATTAGTAAATTAGTTACTAATAAAGTGGTATTTGCATTTGGATCAAGAATAAAAAAAATTGATACGAATATTCAGCGAAAAACATCTCGTTTTTTAATAGGAAGAGTTATTGCTACGTTTATATCAAAACAGCTAAAATTAGGGGTTTACGATACGCAATGTGGCTGTAAAATATTTGATAGTAAACTTTCTAAAAATATTTTTAACGAAAAATTTATCTCAAAATGGTTATTTGATGTAGAACTCTTTCACAGAATTATTAAAATTTATGGAGAAGAAAAAATGCATAAAATATGCAAGGAAGTACCTTTAAAATCTTGGATAGATTACGATGATTCTAAAGTTAAAATGACTTACTTCTTTAAACTTTGGTTAGATTTATATCGTATCCAAAAACATTACAAATAGGTAAAACCAATTAAACTAAAAATGAAATTGTTTTCAAAAAAAATATCACCCTATTTGAGTATAGTAATCGGTCTCATTCTATTTAGAGCTTTCTTAAATTATGCTATCCCTTTAATGGACAAAACAGAAGCTCGTTACGCTAATATTGCTAGAATTATGGCTGAAACTAACAATTGGATTACACCACAAATAGATTATGGTGTTCCCTTTTGGGCAAAGCCTCCTCTTTCAACTTGGTTATCTGCAATAAGCTTTGAACTATTTGGTGTTAATGAGTTTGCTGCTAGATTACCTTATCTACTTTTAAGCATTTTAATGGTGCTTCTTATAGGTAAATACGCTAAACGAAAAGGGTTAGATTTCTTTATTCCAGGGGTAATACTCTTAACAATTCCTGAGTTTTTAATTCATGCTGGTGTTGTTTCAACAGATACTGCCTTAGCATTTTGTGTTACGCTAGTTATGATTTCTTTTTGGGAAGGAATCAACAACAAACAAAAAATTTGGAAATATTTGTTTTTTGTAGGTATAGGTTTAGGTTTACTTGCAAAAGGTCCTATTATAATTATTTTAACAGGGCCTCCTATTTTTATTTGGCTTGTTGTTTTTAAAGAATTTAAAAACTTATGGAAATTCTTTCCATGGATTTTAGGAATACTAATAACAGCAATAATTGCGATTCCTTGGTATTATTTGGCAGAACAAAAAACACCTGGTTTTATAGATTACTTTATTGTTGGAGAACATTTTAAAAGGTTTTTAGACTCTAGTTGGAAAGGTGATAAATATGGTTTCCCTAAATCTCAACCACTTGGAATGATTTGGATATTTTTAGTATTGTTTGCACTTCCTTGGATTCAAATAACAATTCGTAAATTATGGAAAAATAAAACCGTTATATTTAAAAATAAATGGGTTACATTTTTACTTTTTTGGCTACTATGGACTCCTCTATTTTTTACAGTTTCAAAAAGTTTAATTCACCCTTATATTTTACCTGTAATGGTGCCTATTGCTTTGCTAATAACACATTGGTGGAAAACTATTTTACATAGAAAAAAAATTATTATTGGGAGTTTGTTTTTTCCATTTATTGCCTTGTTATTTTATATTGGATTAACTATTAGTGACAAAAAAGAGTTTTACATAAACACTGATAAATACCTAATTGAAAATACCGCAGATAATAATATTCCTATTTATCATTGGCAAAATAAAAGTTATTCTGGACAGTTTTATACAAAAGGTAACATGAAAACTATTGAGAATACTCATAAATTAAAAGAAGCTTTTAAAACCAAAAACCCATTTTTAATTATTATTCCAACTAAAAAAATTAAAAATATTGATAACCAAGAAATGAGTTTATTAAAAAAAATAGACTCTAATTACAAAAAAGGTATTTATATCTTCAAAAAATAAATAACTTATATTTAAAATTATAGCTCTTTCTAAATGATAAAAACCATTGAAAAATATCCAATAGCATCTTTATCAATTGTTGTTTTATTGATGCTATTAGTGCATTTAAATGTTCCAAACGTAACCATTATGGAAGCTCGCAATTTTATCACTGCACGTGAAATGGTACATGATAACAACTGGATTTTAACTACAATGAATGGTGAAGCACGTTACCAAAAACCCCCATTACCAACCTGGATTACAGCAATTTCAGGTTTGATTTTTGGAATGGATAATCTATTCGCTTTACGATTACCTGCAGCAATTATGGTGTTATTTTTAGGTGTTTTTGGTTATTTTTTATCGTTAAAACTTGAGCTATCAAAAAAACAGAGTCTTCAAAATGGTTTTATTTTAGTTACTTCATTTTATATTATTGCTATTATTAACGAGGCTCCTTGGGATATTTTTACACACGGATTTATGTTAGCTGGCGTATATTATATATTTCAATTTTTTGAAGAAGAAAAAGTAAGCTGGGAAAAAGCTTTAATTGCTGCTATTTTTGTTGGCTTATCATTTTTAAGTAAAGGGCCTGTTTCAATTTATGCAATTTTATTACCTTTTTTAATCTCTTATGGTATAACCTATAAATTTAAAAAATTGAAAACCAAAATTGCTCCGCTAATTAGCTTTGTAATTTTATTTATAATTATTGGTGGTTGGTGGTTTATATACGTTCGCTTAGCAGATTCTAAGGCGTTTTTAGAAATTGCAGGTAAAGAAACCGCAAATTGGAGTAGTTACAATGTAAAACCTTTTTATTACTACTGGAGCTTTTTTATTCAATCTGGTTTATGGGCAATTCCAGCTTTTATAAGTTTGTTATATCCTTATTTAAGGAATCGTGTTGAAAATAACAAAGTATATAAATTCACATTTTGGTGGACTATAATTGCTGTAATTTTA
The DNA here is from genome assembly GCF_001543325.1 of Lutibacter profundi. Classification (NCBI taxonomy): domain Bacteria; kingdom Pseudomonadati; phylum Bacteroidota; class Flavobacteriia; order Flavobacteriales; family Flavobacteriaceae; genus Lutibacter; species Lutibacter profundi. The sequence goes on along the minus strand of NZ_CP013355.1, from coordinate 131,670 downwards.
CTTTCACTAATTCCAGAAAAAAAACCTCGCTATTTAGTTCCTGTATTAATTCCATTAGCCTTAAATACTGGTTTTTACATACAATATTTAATTACTAATTTTTCTAAAATGAAGCGTAAAATTGAAATTTACCCGGTTTATTTTAATTTCTTACTCATCGCATTATTAGGTCTAATTTTACCATTTGCACTTTATTTTTTTCTTAATGAAGCTATTCAACAACACTGGGTAAGTTATGTCTTAACATCAATATCTATCTTTTTAATAGGGCTTCTAATTATTAAAAAATTATTTCAACAAAAGATAAAGTCTGTATTTTATTTAACCATTTTATTTATGGTTACCATTTTTACCTTTGGATTACCTATTTCAAAAAGTTTAACTAAAAATAAAGCCTTTAATTCAATTCATAAACTTCATAAACTTGAAAGGAGCTACAACATTAAAGCGTATGTAATAGGTGAAATTACTCCTGAATTATTATGGGATTATAATGGTATTTTAAAAAATGTTTATAAAAATGAAAAGTTGAAAATCCCTAATGAAAATCAATTTGGATTACTTTTAATGAATAAGGACATTAAACTAATTTTAGCTCAATTAGAAAATGATTACAACACTAAACTTATTGAAACATATAATTTGAACGTAGGAAGCAAAAGCAAAGAACGTTTAATTCGACAGTTTTATTTAATCTCAAAAAAATAGTACTTTTGACTTATGAATATAAAAACACTTACAAAAACAGACTATCTTGGTTATGCATTTCTAATTATTGCATTTGCAATTGGTATTTATTATGCTTCAACAAATATTACATATTTTGATACTGTTTACAGTAAAGAAGATGGCTTTATAGAAAACAGCCAGTTTATATTTATTTTCTTTTCAAGTGTATTATTATTTTACAGATTTTTTAAACTTTTTAAACACAAAAATATTTATTGGAAAATAGGTGTTCTAGGTATGGCATTGGTGTTTTTATTTGGTGCTGGTGAAGAAATTTCTTGGGGTCAGCGTATTTTTAATATTCAATCATCAGAGTATTTTATAGAAAATAATGCCCAAGGTGAAACTAATTTACACAATATGGTTGTTGAAGGTAAAAAAATAAATAAAATTATATTCAGTCAGCTTTTAACTATTATTTTAATAATTTACATTTTAATTCTTCCTGTGCTCTATAGAAAATTTAAATCTATTCAGAAGCTTATAAATTTATTTGCAATCCCAATTGTAAAATGGCATCATACTATAGCTTTTTTAGCTTCAACCGGATTGATATTTTTTGTGAATTCAGATAGAAAATGGGAGCTGTATGAATTAGCCTTTGGTGTAATTTTCTTTTTAATATTTTTAAATCCACTCAATAAACAAATTTATAATGTTACTTCATAAACTTTTTTAAAAATAAATTAAAGAGTTTGTAAAATAGAAGACCATATAGAAGACCAAAAAGAATTCCTGTAAAAACATCTAATGGGAAATGAACACCAACATAAATTCTACTATAAGCAACCAGTAAAGCCCAAAAAATTAATATAGAAAATAAATAGTTGTATTTATTTTTTAATAGGAAACCAAAAAACACTGCAATTGCCATTGAGTTTGTTGCATGTCCTGAAAAGTAAGAATATAAACCTCCACATCTATTTCCAACAAATCTTATTAAATTAGAAATATTTTCATTGTGGCACGGACGTAACCTTTTGAAACCATATTTAAAAAGATTACTTGTTTGATCAGAAAAAGTAATTAGCAAAACAATAAAAAGTACTGCTATCACTATTTTTTTGATACCGTATTGTTTGTACCCAAGATAAAGTAACAATAAATACAATGGAATGGCGCTAAATTTATTTGTAACAAATAACCAAAACCCATCCCATTGTACTGAACCTAAATTATTTAAATAGATTAGTAGCTCTATGTCTTTATTCAAAAGTGTTTCTAACATAAGCCCTAACTTATATTTAATTATTGTTTATTGGAAACTACCTTTACCAATTCTATTACAAAAACTAAATCGGTATTTGGAGGTATAACATCTCCTGCTCCTTGTGTTCCATAAGCCAAATGTGAAGGGATAAATAACATAGCTTTATCTCCTATTCTCATTTTTAATAATCCTTCTCTAAATCCGGGAATCAATCTAGCTTCAGAATTATAAATTGTTCTAAACGAGGCGTAACCACCTTTATCATCACGTATATGATCATATACTTGATATGCTTTTGCTACCTCTTTATAACTAGTGTCAAACAATCTACCATCCGTAAAATAACCCGCATAATTTACTTTTACATCAACACCTTTTTTAGGTTTTTCTCCATTTTTAGTTTCAATAATGGTCATTTTCAACCCTGAAGGAAGTTCAGTTGCTTTTGCTATATTTTCATCAATTAATGCTAAGGTATTATCTATCGCATTTTTAATTTTTTGCTGTTTTTTAATTTGCTCCTCAGCATAATTTTTATAAAAACTTGAAAATACTTTTTTTGCATTAAACTTTCGTGCAGCTTTTCCTATTTTTATAATATCTACATTTATTATAGTATCATTTTGAACAATTGAATCTACTACATTTTGCCCTTTGATAACACTGCCAAAAACAGTATGCTTGCCATCTAACCAAGGAGTTGCTTTATGTGTGATGAAAAATTGACTTCCATTTGTATCTGAACCTGAGTTAGCCATTGATAAAACGCCTGATTTATCGTGTTTCAACAATAATTCCCCTTTATTGTTTTTAGGGAATTCATCTTTAAACTTATAGCCTGGATCTCCTTCACCTGTACCTGTTGGGTCACCACCTTGAATCATAAAGTCTTTTATAACTCTATGAAAAGTAATACCATTATAATATGGTTTCCCTTTTAATGAATCTGGTAACTGTTTATTAGTTCCTTCTGCTAAGGAAACAAAATTAGCAACTGTTATTGGTGTTTTTTCAAATTCTAGTTTTAATAAAATATCGCCTTTATTTGTTTCCATATTCGCATACAAACCATCAGCTAAATCAGCATACTTAGTTGGTTTACAAGATGCAATAAGTACTAAAAAAATAGGAATAAAAAATTTAACTGTTTTCATCTATTTTACAATTTCCAATAATTCTACTTCAAAAACTAGCGGCGCAAATGGTGGTATTTTACCGCCGTTGCGCGGAAAAGCACCATAAGCCAATTCCTGAGGAATAAAAAATTTATACTTAGAACCAACACTCATTAATTGAAGTCCTTCTGTCCACCCTTTAATTACTCTGTTTACCGCAAATGTAGCAGGCATCCCTTTATCTAACGAACTATCAAACACGGTTCCATCTACAAGCATTCCTTTATAGTGTACTTTCACACTTGAAGTTGCGCTTGGTTTATCTCCTTTTCCTTCTTTTAAAATAATATATTGCAGCCCACTTTCTGTAACATTAACTCCTTTTTTCGATTTATTTTCTTCTAAAAACTTTTCACCTGCTTTTTTTGCATCACCAAACTCAGCTTCCACTTTTTTCAATGCTTCTTCTTGTTTTTTCTTTCTAACTTCAGCTTGTTTTTTTTGAAAAAATGATCTTATAATCACTTCTATCTTCTCTGGGTTTATTAAAATATCTGTAGAATCAATACCACTTATAACTCCTTGCATAAATAGGTCTTTATCTACTTCTGAGAAATTTACTTTTAGCTTTTTAGCTATATCCATTCCTAAGGCATAACTCACGGTATCGATATCATTTTTTAACGATTTTTTTGTAACTCCTTTACTATTACACGATAAAACTGTTGAAACTAGCGTAATAATTACTAAAAACTTAATTACTTTCATTTTGCTTATTTATTTTATTTAATTGAACTTTATATATTAAAGGCTGATTTATGCCTATTTTTTTTTGATCTCCCAAATATCCAAAAACTTTATGAGATGGAAATAAAAAAGTTACATTATCACCTTCTCTCATCAATTTCAATCCATTTCTAAGACCTTCTATTATTTCTTGCTTATCTACAACATATGTTTGTTCTCCTATTTCATCTTTAGAGTAAATAATGTTATTATTTATATCATAAACTTCATAGGTATAAACCAAATTATCACCTCTCTGAGGTAAATAACTTGCTGAATTCTTATTGTTAAATTTATACCAAAAACCACTTGATGAAGCATTGTAACTATTTAATGAATCATTTTTAATTATCTCTTTAAACTTATTTTCTTCAAGTTTATTTAAAGATTTATTGAATGAAACTGACTCCTTCATTAGTGAAGTAGTTTTTCTTACTATGGGTTTTCTAGGTATTGAATTCGCACAAGAAAACAAGGTGAAAACAAGAATATAAATTACAACTTTATTCTTCATAAGAGCTTAATAATTCATTTTTATAATTAGGAAGTATACTCAAAAATTTTGAGACCGTTGCATCTAAAGAAATGAGTGATTTCCCTCCTGCTGCATTATCATGTCCTCCTCCATCAAAATGTTCTCTTGCAAATTTATTAACAGAAAACTTACCTTTTGACCGCAATGAAATTTTAATAATTTTCTGGTCTATATCTTCAATAAAAATAACTGCAAAAATAATTTCTTTAAGTGAAAGTGCATAATTTACAACTCCTTCGGTATCTCCTTTTTGATAATTAAATTCATCTAAATCTTGTTGAGTTAACGTAATATAAGCCGTTTTTAGTTTATCAATAACTACCAAATTACTTAAAGCCCTCCCTAAAAGCTGTAATCTACCATAGGAATTTGTATCGTAAACATTGTTGTGAATTTTTGCATTATCTGCTCCTTTATCAATTAAATTTGCTATAATTTTATGAGTAGTACTTGTTGTAGATGGAAACCTGAAAGAGCCTGTATCAGTCATAATACCCGTATATAAACACGTTGAAATATCAGTGTCAATTTTATCTAAATCATCTAATTTCTCTAAAAAATGGTACACCATTTGACAAGTTGAACAGATTGAAGTATCTGAATACAAATACTTTGCAACGTCATCTGGTTGTTGATGATGATCAATCATTATAAAATCTCCTGAAAATTGTTCTAAATAATGCTGCATATCACTGCCAATTCTGTGTAAGGCATTAAAATCTAATAAAAAAATTATTGATGCCTCATCAATAGCTCTTTTTGACTGCCTATTTTGCATATCAAATTTATATACCTCTTTTGATTTTGGTAACCACTTCAAAAAATCTGGATAGTCATTGGGGCTTACAACAGTAACTTGGTGTCCTTTTTTTAATAGATAAAGGTATACTGCTAAACTTGCTCCTACAGCGTCTCCATCAGGGTTTTTATGTGGTACAATAACTACTTTTTTGGGTGTAGAAAGTAGTTCTTTTATTTCCTTTATTTCATCTACATTCATAAGTTTGCAAATATACAATTTAATACCATATTTTATTTTATGAATCTTTGTATACTTGTTAAATCATTATTAAAATTTAAAAAATGAATTATTTTAAATTATTTTTCTTCTTATTTGTAACACTAATTTCTTGTAAAACTGAAGAAAAGTCAAAAAAAATTACAGATTCAAAAAACACTACAACCGATTTTGTAATTGCATTTGGATCTTGTAACAATCAACATGCACCAAATACTTTATGGGATGAAATTGTTAAAAACAATCCTAATATTTGGATATGGGGAGGTGACGTTATTTATTCTGACACTGAGGATATGGAATATTTAAAGCAAAATTACTTAATGCTGAAAAACAATGAAAGTTATTCTAATTTTAGTAGAAACATGGATATTCTTGCTACTTGGGATGATCACGATTATGGAATAAATGATGGTGGTGCCGAGTATCCTAAAAAAGCGGCATCACAACAATTATTTTTAGACTTTTTCAATGTCCCTAACAACGATGAAAGAAGGAAACAAGAAGGTGTTTATTTCTCGAAAGATTTCACCACAATGAACAAAACTATAAAAATTATTTTATTAGATACTCGTTATTTTAGAAGCGCTTTAACTCCTGATACCGACACCAAAAAAAGATATAAACCCAATAAATATGGAGAGGGAACTATGTTAGGAAAAGTACAATGGAATTGGCTTAAAAATCAGTTAGAAAACTCTAAAGCTTCTTATACCATAATTGTTAGCAGTATTCAATTTTTATCTTCAGAACACGGTTACGAAAGCTGGGGAAATATGCCACATGAAGTAGACAAACTAGAAAATTTAATAAAAACAACAAAATCAAAAAATGTAATTATCCTTTCTGGAGATAGACATATTGCTGAGTTTTCTAAAAAAAACATTGCAGGTTTAAACTACCCTTTAATAGATTTTACTTCTAGTGGGTTAACGCATTCATATACAAATTATAGTGGTGAGCCAAATAAGTATAGAGTTGGCAATGTAGTTTCAAAAAAGAACTTTGGAATTTTAAAGTTTAATTTTAAAACCAATACCGTAATTATGGAAATTAGAGGTGAAAACAATAAACTTCACGAAACCTTAACTCAAAATTACTAGTAGCAAATACAACTTTTAGTTTAAAATAGTATATTTGCCCCAATTTTAAAAAATTAATTATAAAAATAATGGCAACAAACAGAACATTTACAATGCTTAAACCTGATTCAGTTGAAAAGGGATATATTGGAGCAATATTAGAAAAAATAAATGCTGCGGGTTTTAGAATTGTAGCAATGAAAATGACGCAAATGACAGTAGCTAACGCAGAAGAATTTTATGCCGTTCATAATGAACGTCCTTTCTTTGGTGAATTAGTTGAGTATATGACTCGTGGTCCAATTATAGCTGCTATATTAGAAAAAGAAAATGCAGTTGAAGATTTTAGAGCACTGATTGGTGCTACCAATCCTGCTGATGCAGCAGAAGGAACTATTCGTAAATTATATGCTGCTTCTATGGGAGAAAACGCAGTTCATGGTTCAGATAGTGATGAAAATGCTGCAATTGAAGCTGCTTATCATTTTTCAGGAAGAGAACAATTCTAAAGGTTTTCTATATCTTCAAAAAAATAAAAAAATCGTTGTGTTTGCAATGATTTTTTTATTTAGCTCAAAATAAGTTTTGAAATTAAATTAGTTCCTAATTCTTCATTCATCATTCTAATTATTTTTTCTTTACCATAGCTTAATTCCTCCCTTAAAACTGAGGATTTTAAATTTACAATTAGCGTTTTGCCATGCAGTTCTATATTATTTGTGTACGAAACAACTCCAACACCCATTAACTTTGTCCAAGCTTCCTTAACTGAAAGTTGAAGCATTCCTTTAGTTAACTTATTTTCTTTAATAACATCTTTCATTAAATCTTTTATTGAATGAAATTCATTTTGCCGTTTTGCCATTACAATTGAAATATTTTATATGGTTGCTTTGTTACTTTTACAGCAGCTTCAGTACGTTCTTTATGTGTATCACTTATAAATAACTGCCCAAACTCATCTTTATTTACTAAACTTATTATTTGAGCTACTCTTAAATCATCCAGTTTATCAAAAATATCATCTAACAACAAAATTGGTTTTACATTAGATTGAGCCTTGATAAAATCAAACTGAGCTAATTTTAACGCTATTAAATAAGACTTTTGCTGCCCTTGAGATCCGAATTTTTTAATAGGATGTCCATCAATTTCAAAAGTTAAATCATCCTTATGAATTCCTGTACTTGTATATTGTAAAACGCGATCCCTAGCTACACTTTGAGCCAATAATTCTAAAAAAACTCCTTCATTCAGTTGTGATTTATAAATTAAAGCAACACTTTCTAAGCTATTAGAAATTATTTTATATCTATTTTTAAAAATTGGAATAAACTCATTTAAAAATATTTTCCTTTTTTCATAAACTATATTTCCATACCTAGCCAGTTGTTCGTCATAAACTTTTAAATTTAATGCATCAAAAGTTCTGTTAACGGCAAAATATTTCAACAAAGAATTACGTTGTACTAATACTTTATTATATTTTATTAAAGTTTGTAAATATTTATTATCTGATTGTGAAATAACACTATCTATAAATTTCCTTCTTGTATCACTTCCGTCAGTTATTAAATCTCTATCTGCAGGTGAAATTATAACCAAGGGTAAATAACCAATATGATCAGAAAATTTTTCATAAATTTTACCATTTCGTTTAACTACTTTTTTGCTTCCTCGTTTCAAACTACAAATTACGGTCTCAATTTTGTTGTCTATTTGATATTCTCCTTCAATCATAAAAAAATCTTCAGAATGCCTAATATTTTGTGTAGCCACCGGATTAAAATAACTTTTTGCAAAAGATAAATAATAAATAGCATCTAAAACGTTGGTTTTCCCTACACCATTGTTCCCCACAAAACAGTTTATTTTTTCCTGAAAATCAAATGTTTGAGTTTCAAAATTTTTAAAATTCACCAATGTTATTTTTTGTAAATACATGTATTATTTTTGAATTTCTAAAATTATTGAAAATAAATGAAAATTTTGATATAATTGCATTTTTACTTTCCAATTAAAATGGCTATTTTTGCGCCTACAAATTTTACATTAAATGGCAACATATAAAAAGACTGGAAGTAAAGCAAAAAAGAAACATGCTTCTGTTGAAGATAAATCAACAACGGCTGAAGTATTTAATACGTTAGATGAAACTGCTTCAAAATCAGAAAAATGGGTAATAAAAAATCAAAAAACAATTTTTATTGTTCTGAGTTTAATAGTCGTCTTAATTTTAAGTTATTTACCATATCAAAAATATATAAAAGCTCCTAAAGAAAAAGAAGCTGCAAACGAGTTAGCTTTTCCAAAAGTTTATTTTGAAGAAGCGAATAAAAGTTTAGTAGCGGTAGATTCTCTACTTAATTTAGGCTTAAATGGCGCTGATGGGAAATATGGATTTATTGATATTGCGAATGAATATAAAGGAACCAAGGCTGGTAATATAGCTAACTATTATGCTGGGATTTCTTATTTAAAATTAAAAAAATATAAAGAAGCTATAGACTATTTAGAAAAATACACTTCAGAAGATGAGTTATTAGCTCCTATTGCTAAAGGTGCTATTGGTGATGCATTTTCAGACATAGATCAACCTGAAGATGCTTTAGATTACTATTTAAAAGCAGCTAATTTAAGAGATAATAATTTTTCTACACCTCTCTTTCTTTTTAAAGCAGGAAATACGGCTATGGATTTAGAACAATATTCTAAGGCTCTAGAACTATTTAATAGAATTAAATCAGATTACCCTACCTCTGACGAGGCAAAAAATATTGATATTTATATTAGTAAAGCAACCTATGCATCAAAAAAATAAGATGTAATGGCAACAACTAATTTATCTTATTACGATGAAACAACAATCCCAAACGCGAAAAATTTTCGGTTTGGGATTGTTGTTTCAGAATGGAATCCTGATATTACTGATAACTTATTTTTAGGGGCTCAAAAAGCATTTTTAGAAAATGGTGTATCTAAAAAAAACATCTTGCGTTGGGATGTGCCTGGAAGTTTTGAACTTATTTTTGGATGTAAACGAATGATAGAAACTCAAAAATTAGATGCTATTATAGCCATTGGCAATGTTATTCAAGGAGAAACAAAGCATTTTGATTTTGTATGTGATGCTGTTACACAAGGCATTAAAGACTTAAATGTTAAATACGATATTCCTGTAATTTTTTGTGTTTTAACAGATAATACTAAACAACAATCTATTGATCGCTCTGGAGGAAAACTGGGAAATAAGGGAATTGAATGTGCTATTGCAGCAATTAAAATGGCAGCTTTAAGAGAGTTTTAACAGACTTCTTATTCACAAAACTTGACCACCACTTTATAATTCTGTATTTTTGGTTTTTACAGATTAATTTAAATTTTATGTTCGGCAAATTATTTAAGCCTCGCGCTCATTATGTATTTGATTATAAACCTCGTTTCTACAACGAAAGGAAGGAACGTTTGCGGAATTTAGAAGAAAAATATCATGGAAATAAAGATAAAACAAATCAAAGCTCTAAAATTACGCTCACAAAAAACAATTTAAAAAATGACTGGGTAAAAAGTAAAAGAAGTGCTACTAATAAATCTTCTAACTTGAGATTGGCAATTATAATAGCTATTTTAGTTGGTATTGCCGCTTATATTCTTGACTTACATACTTTATTCTAATGCCTGATATTATTCAACTACTACCCGACCATGTTGCAAATCAAATTGCAGCAGGTGAAGTTGTACAAAGACCTGCTTCAGTAGTTAAAGAATTGCTAGAAAATGCCATAGATGCAGAAGCAACTGTTATTAAACTTCTAATTAAGGAAGCAGGAAAAACACTTATCCAAGTAATTGATAACGGTAATGGAATGAGTAGAACTGATGCCAGACTTAGTTTTGAACGCCATGCTACATCAAAAATAAAAAAAGCAGAAGACTTATTTAATATACATACAAAAGGTTTTAGAGGTGAAGCATTGGCGTCTATTGCTGCCATATCTCATGTAGATTTAAAATCCAAACAAGAGGGCCAAGAATTAGGAACTTATATAAAAATAGAAGGCAGTAATATTATCTTTCAAGAAAATATTTCAACACCAAAAGGAACTTCAATAGCCGTGAAACATTTATTTTATAATATTCCTGCTCGAAGAAATTTCTTAAAATCAAATACCATAGAAACTCGCCATATTATTAATGAATTTCAACGAGTTGTTTTAGCACATCCAACTATTTCATTTTCACTTTATCATAATGATAATGAAATTTACCACTTAGGTTCAAGTAATTTACGCCAACGAATTGTGACTGTTTTTGGTAAAAAAACCAATGAAAAACTAGTACCAATAAATGAAGTAACCGACATTATTGAAATTAATGGATTTGTTGCTAAACCTGAATTCGCTAAGAAAAAAAGAGGTGAACAATTCTTTTTTGTAAATAATCGTTTCATTAAAAATGCCTATTTAAATCATGCAGTTACAAGTGCTTTTGAAAGCCTACTCTCTAGCGGATATCATCCATCCTATTTCTTATACTTAACTGTACCTCCCAAAAGTATTGATATTAATATTCATCCTACAAAAACAGAAATTAAATTTGATGATGAAAAAACACTGTATGCCATTTTACATTCAACAGTTAAACACAGCTTAGGACAATACAATGTTGGACCTGTTCTCGACTTTGAAAGAAGTGCATCCTTAGATACACCTTACAACTTCAAAGATAAAAAATCTAATACGCCAAAAATAACTGTTAATCCAGACTTTAACCCTTTCAGAAGTGAAAAGAAGCAACAATGGAAGAGTTTATACACCAATATAAATGTTCATAATATTGAAGTAGAATCTGAAACCGTAAATGCATCATTATTCTCTGAAGAAAATACAACAAATAAAACATATCAAATTCATAAGAAATACATTGTGAGTAGCATAAAATCTGGCATTGTATATATCAATCAAAATTTGGCTCATCAACGTATTTTATATGAAGAGTTTTTAGAAAACATTACTGTAAAAGAAGCTGTAAGTCAACAACTACTATTTCCTTTAGAAATTTCATTTAATAAGAACGACATTGAACTGATAAAAGAAATTAAAGAAGATTTGGAAAATATTGGTTTTAAATTTGATGAAATTTTAGGAGATGCTATCATTATAAATGGAATCCCTACTGGCATTATTGAAAGTCAAATTACAATTATTATTGAACAATTGTTAGAAGATATAAAAAATGACATCCCAAATGCTAGCTTTAGCCAACTAGATATTATGGCAAAAAGTCTTGCGAAAAGTTTAGCCATTAAAACGGGTACTATATTAAATTTAAAAGAACAGGAAGAAATTGTAAATAAACTATTTATATGTAAACAACCTGATTTATCACCCTTTGGAAAAACAACATTTATAACTATAAATATTGAAGAAATAGATAAAATATTTAACCATTAAACATCATACTATTATAGATTATGGGAAGAATTACCGAAGCTGTTAAACATTTAATAATTATTAATGTAATATTTTTTATTGCTCCACAATTATTACCTAACCTAGGCCTACAAAACTTATTTGCATTACATTTCCCTATGAATCCAAACTTTGGTGTGTGGCAAATTTTAACACATATGTTTATGCATGGAGGGTTTATGCATATTTTATTTAATATGTATGCTCTTTGGGCTTTTGGAACCCCTTTGGAACAAATGTGGGGGCGAAATAAATTTTTATTTTTCTATTTTTCTGCAGGTTTAGGTGCTGCAGCAATTTATACATTGGCAAACTATTTACAGTTTAATACTGTTTCTGATAAATTGGTTAATATAGGATTATCATCTTCTGAAATTCAACATATTTTAACTACAGGAAGTTACAATCCTCAAATTTTAGACCGTATCTCTGAAGAAAGTCTTGCTACCATATACGGTGCTTATCATTCATCTGCGGTAGGTGCATCTGGTGCTATTTATGGCGTTCTAGTTGCTTTCGGGTTTGCATTCCCTAATGCAAAACTAGCATTGATATTTTTCCCTGTCCCTATTGCTGCAAAATATTTTATCCCTTTAATAATTTTAGGAGATTTATTCTTTGGTTTAACTGGCTATTCTATTGGTAGTGGTCCAAATGTTGCTCATTGGGCACACATTGGTGGTGCATTAATAGGTTTTATTATTGTTTGGTATTGGAAACAAAACCAATTTAAACGTTGGAATTAGTTTTGAGTATATTTAATGACATAAAGCAAGCCTATTACAAAGCAAACATTGTTGAAAAAACAATTTACATCAACGTATTTTTATTTTTAATAACCGTTTTACTCAATAAATACATTATTGAATGGTTTGCATTGCCTTCAAATTTAGACAGTTTTTTAAGTAAACCATGGACTCTTCTATCTTACGCTTTTATACATCAAAACTTATTTCATATTTTATCAAACCTGCTAGTTTTATATTATATTGGTAATTTATTTTTAGATTTTTATACCAAAAAGCAATTTATTAATTTTTACTTTTTGGGAGGAATTTTTGGCGGAATTGTATTTTTAGGATATTATTACTTTGTAGCTAAAACTGTTGCACTTCCTTTAGCTGGAGCTTCTGCAGCAGTAACAACCCTATTTATTGCTATTGCTACTAAAATACCTAGATACTCACTTCAATTACGTTTTATTGGAAGTGTAGAATTATGGGTGTTAGCTGCTATTTGGGTAGTGCTAAGTATTTTACAACTAGCAAACCCTGATAAAGGATCTGCTATTGCACATTTAAGTGGTGCAATTTTTGGTTACATTTATACAAAACAACTAAGTAAAGGAAATGATATAGGAAGTTGGTTTGAATATATTGTAGAATATTTTAGTAACTTGTTAAAACCTAAAAAGAAATCGCCATTCAAAGCAGTATATAAAACAAAAAAAAGAACTTCAACAAATGAAGTTTCCAAAAGTAAACAACGTAAAATAGACGACATTTTAGATAAAATAAGCAAATCTGGTTACGAAAGTTTAACAAAAGAAGAAAAAGATTTTTTATTTAGGGCTGGTAAAAAATAACGGATGAAAAAACTATCATTCATAAACAAATTAATAGCAACAATTAACTCATTATTTGCAGCTATCTTGCTAATTTCATTTTTAAGCTATTATATTTCTCCAAATACTATTTCATTAATTTCATTTATAGGACTTTCAGTACCTATCTTAATTATTATAAATCTTCTATTTGTATGTTATTGGATTTTAAAATTAAAACGGCAATTTTTGATTTCAACAATTATTTTATTAATTGGTTTTCAACATATTAACAACTTATATAGATTTAAGGAAAAAAAGTTTTACTAAGTACTGATGTTAAAGTAATGAGTTATAACGTTAGAATGTTTAACCTTTATAACTGGATTGAAAAAAAGGATGTTGATCAAAACATTTACGATTTTATAAATACTAAAAATCCTGATATTTTATGTATCCAAGAATTTAACCCTACTGTAAAATTAGGATTTGAATACTCTTTCAAATACATTAAAGTAAGTAGTAAAAACAATCGTTTTGGACATGCCATTTTTTCTAAATATAAAATAATTGATGCCGGTTCATTAGATTTCTCAAATAGTAGTAATAATGCCATTTTTGCTGATATAGTTATAAATAAAGACACAGTTAGAATCTATAATATTCACCTTGAATCATTAAAAATTAGTCCTACAGAAGATTATTTTAATCAGGAAAAATCTAAAAAATTTAAAATTAGGGTTGAAGAAGCTTTCAAAAAACAGGCAAATCAAACTAACTTGATAATGCAGCATGAAAAAAAAACAAGGTATAAATCAATTACATGTGGAGATTTTAACAATACTGCATTTTCTTGGGTTTACCATCAACTAAAAAAAGGTAAAAACGATGCTTTTGAAGTTGCTGGCAGTGGTTTTGGAAAAACTTTTGATTATAAATATTTTCCTTTTCGTATCGATTTTATTTTAGCCAGTAAACAAATTAAAGTCAATAATTTTAAAACATTTAATGTTAAATATTCCGATCATTTTCCAATTATGGCTCGGTTGAACTTTAATACCCAAAGTGATAATAATCAGTGATTAAAAACGATTAATCTTTAACTTTGTAAACCATTAAAAAACTTACTCATGAAAAAAATAATACCATTTCTATTTTTATTTGCATACTTCTTAGGTTTCTCTCAACAAAAAGAATTAACTCTTGAAAATGCTGTTTTAGGTTTCTACAAAGGCTTGTATCCTAAAACATTAAACAATTTACATTGGGTTAACAACGCTAACACTTATGTATTTCAAGAAAATAATAAATTCATTTTTACAAATGCAAAATCGAATAAAATTACTGCTACTATTTCTTTAAAACAACTTCAAAAAGAATACCCAACATTAAAGCGTCTTCCTCGTTTACAAGAAGTTTCAACCACAACACTTACATTTAGAAATGAAAATACTATTGAATTATTTAATTACTTAAATAATTCAAAAGAAACACCTGTTCTTTTTGAAAAAGAGGCTAAAAATGCTGAATACAACCCAAAAGCCAAGGCAATTGCCTATACGTTAGACAATAATTTATATATAGAAACTGCTTCATCATCAAAAATTGCAGTAACTTCAATAAATGATAAAAATATAGTTTCAGGACAAGCAATTCACAGAAGTGAATTTGGTATCGTAAAAGGCACCTTTTGGAGCCCGAAAGGTAATTTGTTAGCCTTTTATCAAAAAGATGAAAGTAATGTCACTAACTATCCTTTAGTTGATATTACTACTTACCCTGCTTCATTAAATAATATTAAATACCCAATGGCAGGACAAGGGAGTGAAAAAGCTAAAATTGGTATTTTCAACCTAAAAACATCTAAAACTATTTATCTTGATATTGACACTTCTGATGAACATTATTTAACCAATTTATCGTGGACTCCTGATGAAAAATATGTGCTCGTTGCCGAAATAAACAGAGCTCAGAACCATGTATGGTATAATAGTTACAACGCTGAAACAGGAAAAAAAACAACTACTTTATTTGAAGAAACAAATGAAAAGTGGACTGAACCTGAGCACGACGCCGTATTTTTACCCAATAGCACCACTAATTTTCTATGGCTTAGTGAACGTGATGGTTTTATGAATTTATACCAATACACTACCGAAGGCAAACTAGAAAAACAAGTTACCAACTTTAAATGGGTAGTTACGGGTATTTTAGGGTTTGATAAAAATGGGAAAAATGTATTTATAACAGGTACAGGTGTTGACCCAAGAGAACATCACACATTCAAAGTAAACTTAAAAACAGGTAAATACACTCGCATAACTGAACAAGAAGGCACACACACAACGCAACTTAGTTTTGATGGAAATTACCTAATTAATTCATACAGCAATATTAATATCCCTCGTAATATTGAAATTGCAAACACCAAAAATGGTAAAATAACTGTTATTTTTTCTGCTAAAAACCCACTAAAAGGTTACAAACTAGGAACAACTAATTTTATAACCTTAAAAGCTGATGATGGAACCAATTTATACGCAAAAATAACAAAACCTGCAGATTTTGATGCTTCAAAAAAATACCCAGTTTTGATATACGTTTACGGTGGACCACACGCTCAACTAGTTACTAATTCTTGGCTTGCTGGTTCTAGCTTATGGATGCCTGCGTTTGCTACATTAGAAAACTATATTGTGTTTACACTCGATAACAGAGGCTCTGCTAATAGAGGATTTGCCTTTGAAAGTATTATTCACCGACATTTAGGAGATATTGAAATTGAAGATCAGTTAACAGGAATCAACTATTTGAAATCGTTAGATTATGTTGATAGTAATAGAATTGCTATAAACGGATGGAGTTATGGTGGGTTTATGACCACAAGCCTAATGTTACGCAATCCAGGAGTATTTACAACTGCTGTTGCTGGAGGTCCTGTTACAGATTGGAAATATTATGAAGTAATGTATGGTGAACGTTATATGGATACTCCACAAGAAAATCCTGAAGGTTATAAAAAAGCAAGAGTGCATAATTATATCAAAAATTTGGATGGAAAATTATTACTTATTATTGGAAGTGTTGATCCAACTGTTGTGCCACAACACAGCATGACTTTATTACAAGAAGCTGTAAAAAATAAAGTACAACTAGACTTTTTTACTTATCCAATGCACAAACACAATGTTCGTGGAGTTGATAGAGTTCATTTAGTTAAAAAAATGCTAGATTATATTGTTGAAAACAATAACTAAAATTTAAGCAAGCCTAAAAACAGTTAGAATATCAACTATTTTTAGGCTATTTCTTTAGACTAAAGCTGTCAAACCCGTAATCTCGTTCTACTTTACTTATTCTAACCTTAAATTTTTCATACCAAATACTTCTCCCCTTTTCTCTTGCTTCTGCGTGGTCAACATTCATTTTCCAATTTTTAATTGCTTCTAAACTATCCCAGTAAGAAACAGTTATCCCTATTTCATTTTTAGCAGATTCCATTCCTAAAAAACCTTCCTGTTGTTGGGCTAATTCAATCATTTTATCTGATATTTCGCTATAACTCACATCTTCCTTAGCTCTAATTGACGAAAATATTACAGCATAATAAGGTGGTTTTGGCGTATTTGCAATCATATTATAAAAATAAAATTCTGTACTTTTGCATCCGATAAATGTACAAGAATGAGCGCACAAAAAAAAGTTGCATTTTACACATTGGGATGTAAATTAAATTTTTCAGAAACTTCAACCATTGCTCGAAACTTTCAGAGCGAAGGGTTTAATCGTGTTGAATTTGATGAAAAGGCCGATATTTATGTTATAAATACATGTTCAGTAACTGACAATGCGGACAAACGTTTTAAAACAATTGTAAGGTCAGCTTTAAAACAAAATGAAAACGCATTTTTAATTGCTATAGGCTGTTATGCTCAATTAAAACCTGAAGAATTAGCAGCTGTTGACGGTGTAGATATGGTGTTAGGAGCCACAGAAAAATTTAAGGTAACTGATTATATAAATGACCTCTCAAAAAATGAGATGGGTGAAGTTCACTCATGTGAAATTGAAGAAGCTGATTTTTACGTTGGGTCTTACTCTGTTGGAGATAGAACACGCGCTTTTTTAAAAGTTCAAGATGGATGCGATTATAAATGTACATACTGTACAATTCCATTAGCTAGAGGTATTTCACGTAGTGATACTTTAGAGAATGTTCTAAAAAATGCCAAAGAAATTTCAGAAAAAGGTATTAAAGAAATTGTACTAACAGGTGTAAACATAGGAGATTATGGCAAGGGTGAGTTTGGAAATAAAAAACACGAACATACCTTTTTTGAGTTAGTACAAGCGTTAGATAAGGTTAAGGGCATTCATCGGTTACGAATTTCTTCCATAGAACCAAATTTACTTACTAACAAAACTATAAATTTTGTTGCACAATCTAATAGTTTTGTCCCTCATTTTCATATCCCTTTACAAAGTGGTAGCAATAAATTATTAAAGAAAATGAAGCGTCGTTATCTAAGAGAAACTTATGATAACAGGGTTGAAACTATTAAAAAAGTAATGCCTAACGCATGTATAGGTGTTGATGTAATCATTGGGTTTCCGGGTGAAACAGACGAACTTTTTTTAGAAACCTATAATTACCTTAACGAGTTGGATATTTCGTATTTACATGTTTTTACCTATTCAGAAAGACCAAATACTGAGGCTGTTGAAATGGCTGAAATTGTTCCTCAAAAAGTTAGAAATAAACGCAGTAAAATGTTGCGTGGTTTATCCGTAAAAAAACGTAGAGCTTTTTATGAAAGTCAGTTAGGAAATAAATTAACAGTGCTGTTTGAAAACGAAAATAAAGAAGGGTTTATTCATGGGTTTACAGAAAATTATGTGAAGGTAAAAACCCCTTGGAATCCAGCCTTGGTAAATACACTTCAACATATAAAGTTAACTGAAATTGATGAAGATGGAATTGTTCGTTTTAACTGGATAGACGTTCCTACTTATGCTTAATTTAATTAATGAAAAAAACTAAAATTCATATTTATTTTGTTCCAGGTTTAGCTGCAAGCTCTAAAATTTTTGAGTTTTTAAAATTCTCTGAAACTGACTTTGAACTCCATTTTTTGGAATGGTTAATTCCACTCTCAGAACATGAATCTATACAAGATTATGCTAAAAGAATGACAGACTCAATAACCAACAGTAATCCTGTTATTGTAGGTGTTTCTTTTGGAGGTATTATTGCACAAGAAATGAGTAAGCATTTAAATCCTAAAAAAGTAATTATTATTTCAAGTGTTAAAACTTCAAATGAATTGCCTAAAAGATTAAAAATTATTCAAAAAACGAAGGCATACAAACTATTTCCAACAAAAGTAATTACAAATATTGAAGAATTTACAATATATGCTTTTGGTAAAAAAGCAAAAACTAAAGTTGAACTCTATAAAAAATACTTATCTGTTAGAAATAGTAATTACTTGAATTGGGCCATTTACAATGTTTTGCATTGGAACCAAACTAAACCCATAGAGAATTTACTACATATTCATGGTACTAACGACAATATTTTCCCCATCAAACATATTAAAAATTGTGTTGAAATCAAAAATGGTACTCATGTTATGATACTTAACAAAGCAAAAATAATTAGTAAAATAATTGCTGATTCTCTTTTGCTGTTAAAATAGCATACTTTTTTATCTAAAATCCAAAATAAATTGTAATTTACATCAACAAATACCTTATGTTATGAATAATTTAGTTAAAATTTTAGGTTTAGTTGCCATTATAATGATAAGTTCATTATTAATTTTTGCAAGAGAAACAAAAACGATAAAAGAAAGCAACAAAATAAATGAAAGTGACAAAAACACTAGTGAAACTTATCAAATTAGAGCCTTAAAAGTACCCTTAAATCTTGAATTTGCAGGAGAACATGTACCTATAGAAAAAGCTGATATTAAAGAACGTATTGACCGAGAATTATTGGTAAATACCTATTGGCAATCTAATGGATTACTCCTTTTTAAAAGAACTCACAAATACTTTCCTATTATTGAACCTATTTTAGCAAAAAATGGTATTCCAAATGACTTTAAATATTTAGCCGTTATAGAAAGTGGATTACAAAATGTAACTTCTCCTGCTGGTGCCAAAGGATTTTGGCAAATTATGAAAGGTACTGGTAGAGAAAACGGATTAGAAATTAATGAGAATATTGATGAACGTTACCATTTAGAAAAAGCAACACAAGCAGCTTGTGATTATCTAAAAAAAGCCAAAGAGCGTTTTGGAAGTTGGACAATGGCCGCTGCGGCCTACAATGCTGGAATAAGAGGTGTCGCTAAAAAAATTGAAGCACAAAAAGTGACTGATTATTACGATTTACTTCTGGGAGAAGAAACACAACGTTATGTTCCTAGAATGGTTGCTTTAAAAGAAATATTAACAAACCCTACAAAATATGGTTTCCTTTTTGATACAGAGGATTTGTATAAACTAACTCCTACAAAAATTATTGAAGTTGATACTGTAATTTCTAATATTGCTGTTTTTTCTAAAAAATTAGGAATCAATTATAAAGTTTTAAAACTACACAACCCTTGGTTACGTGAAAATAAATTAAATAATAAATCAAGAAAATTGTATCAACTAAAAATTCCTATTGAAAACTAATATGAAACGAACATAACAAATTTTGATACACAAAGGAATGATTAATAGCGAACAGCAACTGTTTACCCCTAAAAAATAAAATTTATAGATGAAAATGACGTTAACAACAATTATTATTTTAAGTATCATAGGTTTATTAGCAGGAATTTTAAGTGGATTGGTAGGCATTGGTGGTGGAATTATTATGGTTCCCCTATTTATTTTGTTTTTAGGTTTAACACAGCATAATGCGCAAGGATTAAGTTTAGCCGTTATGCTGCCTCCTGTTACTTTTTTTGCCGTTTACAACTATCATACTGCTGGTGAAGGCGGAAATATAGATTGGAGAATAGCTTTACTTGTGGCTGTTTTATTTATGATTGGTGGTTTTTTAGGTTCAAAAATTGCGCTACAAATTGACCAAAGGATGTTAAAAAAGATTTTTGGTGTTATGATGTTAATTGTAGCCATTAAATTAATATTTACAAAATAGAAACTCTTAAATCTTAAAATATTATTTAATTTAATAACAAATAGCAATATCTTTTTCAATAAATAATTAAGGTTCCATAATTTATTACTATTTTTCGAATCTTAAAAATACTAAATGAATTTTACAAACCCTTTAGTGTACGGAGTACCTTTCTTCTTAGCGCTTATTTTACTTGAATATACCTATAGTAAAAGTCACAATAATAAAAAACTATATCATTTGAAAGACTTAGGCTCAAGTCTATTTATGGGTGTTGGCTCTGCTATAATTGCTCCACTAATTAAAACTATTTCAGCAATTGTTATATTTAATTTTATTTTTGAAATATTTAATCCAGAAATTAATGGTGTAAGAACAAATATTATGGGATGGGAATCTTTCGGCTATGCTTGGTATATTTGGATAGCTTGTCAAATTTTAGATGATTTTACCTATTATTGGTTCCATAGACAGAATCATATGGTACGCTTTTTATGGGCTGCTCATATTGTTCATCATTCATCCGATAATTATAATTTAGGTACTGCTGTTAGAAATGGTTGGTTTACAATTTTATATAAACCTTTGTTTTATATGTGGATTCCTGCATTAGGTTTTAGACCTGAAATGGTTGTTGTATGTTTAGGTATAGAAGCTTTATGGCAATTTCAACTACATACAAAGTATATTCCAAAAATGGGATTCATTGAAAAAATATTTAATACACACACAATGCATCAAGTTCATCACGCAAAAAATGTGGAGTATATGGATAAGAACCATGGCGGTTTTTTGAATATTTTCGATAAAATATTTGGTTCTTGGAAAGAATTAGATGAAACAGTTGCTATAGAATATGGTGTTACTCACGCCCCAGATTCATATAACCCTTGGGTAATACTAACACATGAATACAAAGATATTTGGAATGACACTAAAAAATCAAAAAATTGGTATCATAAATTTATGTATATTTTTGGCCCTCCTGGCTGGAGTCATGATAATAGTACACAAACAGTAAAACAAATGCAGTTAGCATTGAAAAAATAGTATCTTTGCCTAATGGGATTAACAAATAATGATATTTTTAAAAAATTACGTGTTGCACTAAAATTACGAGATGATGATATTGTAAAAATATGTGCTTTGGTAGATTTTAAAATTTCTAAAAGTGAGCTAGGAGCTTTTTTTAGAAAGGAAGACCACCCAAAATATATGGAATGTGGAGATCAAATATTACGAAATTTTTTAAACGGATTGGTAATACATTTACGTGGTCCAATGCCAAAAAAAGAAGATAAACAACTTCCTGCTAAAAAATAAATTTTGAAGAAAATGAAGAACTTACTTCGTTAAATTCATTCACAATTTCTTGTACAATTACACTTACTGGTTTAATTTCGTGAATTAACCCTGCAACCTGTCCAATTTCAAGTTCACCATTTTTTATATCTCCCTCAAACATTCCTTTTTTAGCTCTTGCTCTTCCCAACTTTTCTTTCAACTGTTCAACAGTTGGGTTTTGTTGATATAAATCATGTAATTCATTGTAAAATTGATTTTTAATCAATCTAACAGGTGCTAATTCTTTCAATGTTAATTGTGTATCACCATCTTGGGTTTTAACAACTTCTTCTTTAAAATTAATATGAGAAGATGCCTCATTACTTGCAACAAATCTACTTCCTATTTGAACTCCATCAGCACCTAAAACCATAGCAGCCAACATACCTCTTCCGGTTGCAATACCACCTGCTGCAATCACAGGAATTTTTAGTTTCTCTTTTACCATAGGAATTAATGTGAACGTAGTGGTTTCTTCTCGCCCGTTATGCCCACCGGCTTCAAAACCTTCAGCAACAACTGCATCAACACCGGCTAATTCAGATTTTACAGCAAATTTTACACTACTTACTACATGTACAACAATAATACCTTTTTCTTTTAAAAAAGAAGTCCATGTTTTTGGATTTCCTGCTGAAGTAAATACAATTTCAACTCCTTCATCAATAATAATTTGCATAATTTCCTCAATGTTAGGGTATAGCATTGGAACATTAACTCCAAAAGGTTTATTGGTTGCTTTTTTGCACTTTTGAATATGCTCTTTTAAAATCTCAGGATACATAGACCCTGCTCCAATTAATCCTAAACCACCTGCATTACTTACTGCAGAAGCAAGTTTCCAACCACTATTCCAAATCATTCCTCCTTGAATGATTGGAAATTTAATATCAAAAAGTTTCGTAATACGATTTGTCATTTAATTTTTTATCAATTTTAGTGTTTCTATTTTGTTATCTCCCTTTATTTGAACTAGGTAAATACCACTAGATAAATAAGACACATCAACCACAGGAGCATTTTGTTGAATATTTTTTTGAAATACTTTTTTCCCTAATAAATTATATATATTAACTTCAATTTTTTCAATATTTCTTGGAAATTTAAAATTGATGCTACTATTTGTTGGATTGGGAAACAATGTAAACTCTATAGTTTCATTCATATCAATATCAAGAACATTATATACTGTTTCGAAATTTGGAATACCATATCCCTCCTGAGCGGTAGGGCTTGCATATAAATGTGATGATTCTTTAACAAGCTGAATTATTTCAGTATTTGTCTTATCTGGAAATGCCTGCCATAAACAAGCAATAACTCCGGTTGCTATTGGAGAAGCAAAAGACGTTCCGTTAGAGGTAGCAGTAACACCTGAAGAATTTATTATATAAACATTGGCTCCTTGAGTACAAATATCAGGTTTTATTCTACCATCAGGTGTTGGCCCAAATGAACTAAAACTAGCAATTACACCTAAAGCATCTACGGCTCCAATACTTAAAACCGAAGTGGCATCAGCAGGTGCACTAATATATTTCCATGAACTACTTCCCTCATTACCCGCAGCGTTTACTACAATCATTCCACGTGAAAAAGCAATTTCTGCTCCTCTAGAAATAAAAGTAGTTTGCCCATCCATATCGCTATATGAATGATTATAATTCGAATTGTCAAAAGTTGTATATCCTAATGACGTATTTATAACATCAACACCCAAACTATCAGCTCTTTCTGCAGCTTCAACCCACAAACTTTCTTCAAGTGGAGTTTCATTTAAATAATCTTCTGAAATAAATAAATAAAATTTAGCATCAGGTGCAGTACCTATAAATTCATTGTCAATATAGCCAGCAATTGTTGAAAGTACTGCCATACCGTGATAATGCCCTGTATAAAAATTGGTGCTTCTATTTACAAAATCGTATCCGCCTAAAATTTGATTATTATCACGAATTCGTTGAAAAGCAGTAAAGTTATCTACATTAGGAAATCCAGCATCAATAACGGCTATTTGTATTCCTTCTCCTGTAAAATTATTTTGATGTAACACATCTCCTTTCAACATCTGAATTTGATTGGATGCATTCCCATAATTAAAATCTGATTTAAAATCTAAACTCTTTTTCTTTTGAGTAATTATTTTGTTTACAACTTCTTTACCACTAGTATTTAATAATTTATTAGCATATTCAATTTGTGCAACAAAACTTAAATTTAATAGATTATTAATGTCACTTTGAAGCCCTTGTACATGTATGGCGTTTAGCCATTTAGATTTTGCCTTTACACTAATACCTGTAGTATTTTGAACTTGGGTAATGTAAGATGCTTCAACTGGTATATCTTTAAAATCTATTGGTATATTGTATCGCGTTCTTCTATCTAAAGCTCTCTGTGTGAGCATTGTTAAAGGTGCTGAAACAAATGATACTTCACTGGGCTTATCACTAAAATAAACCCAAGCATCCTCTACCTGAGCAACTAATTTTACCAGTGAAAAAAATAAAAAAAATAAGAGTAATTTTATTTTCACATTAATTTATTTGGGATTACATACTCAAAATTACTGATTTTAATTGAATCTTTTCACTTTAAAAGTGTTAAAGGTTAAGCTATTACACCTGACCCCAATAATTCATCATCAATATACCAAGCAACAAATTGTCCTTCGGTTATGGCAGATTGATTGCTCTCAAATTGGACATACATACCTTTTTCAACTTTGTACAATGTAGCCCTTTCTAATTTTTGACGATAACGAATGCGGCTTTTGACTTCCATGGTCTCGCCATTTTTTAGTGTTAAATCTTTTCGAATCCAATGTATTTCTTCATTGGTTATAAACAATACTTTTCTGTATAATCCTTTATGACTTTTACCTTCTCCAACATAAATAACATTTTGTACAACATCAGTCTCAATTACAAATAGAGGTTCTTTCATTCCTCCAACTGCCAGTCCTTTACGCTGACCTTTTGTGAAATAATGTGCCCCTTGATGTTTCCCAACAACATCTCCATCAACTATATTGTAATTGTATTTAGTTGCAAAAAATGCCAATTCTTTTTCTTTAGTCTCAAAGGTTGGAATTTCCCTGTTATAAATTTTTGAATCACTTGGAATTTTAACAATCACACCTTCTTTTGGCTGTAATTTTTGTTGTAAAAATTCAGGTAATCGAACTTTTCCAATAAAACATAACCCTTGAGAATCTTTTTTTTCTGCTGTAATTAAATCTTGTTCTGCTGCTATTTTACGAACTTCAGGTTTTGTTAATTCACCAATTGGAAATAGAGCTTTTGATAATTGTTTTTGAGATAATTGGCATAAAAAATAGGATTGATCTTTATTCTTATCTAAACCTGCTAATAATTGAAAAACTGGCTTCCCATTAATTTCTTCTTCTCCTTTTCTACAATAGTGACCTGTTGCCACATAATCTGCTCCTAATTCTTCTGATATTTTTAAAAATACATCAAATTTAATTTCTCTATTACAAAGTACATCAGGGTTTGGTGTACGTCCCATTTCATATTCTCTAAACATATAATCTACAATACGCTCTTTGTATTGCTCACTTAAATCTACCACTTGAAAAGGGATTCCTAACTTATCAGCAACTAGCATTGCATCATTACTATCTTCTAACCAAGGGCATTCGTTTGAAATGGTTACAGAATCATCATGCCAATTTTTCATAAATAAGCCTATAACTTCATACCCTTGTTCTTTTAACAAATATGCAGCAACACTACTATCTACTCCGCCTGAAAGACCTACAATTACACGTTTCACTTTATGCTATTTTAGTTTGCGAAGTTACGGATAAGTTTTATGAAGGAAAAGTTAATTATACGGGGCATCAATTATTTTAATTATTTCTATACTTTTTAGTAATTTCAAAAATATGAGTTAAAATTTTCTGCTCTTTTTCATCAAATTCTATCTTTTTTCGTTGCATTACCAATTTAGCTGTTTCATTGGCTTTATTAATTTGATATGTTGAAAACCCTGCAGCTCCTCCCCAACTAAAAGAAGGAATGAAATTTCTAGGGAAATTACTTCCATAAATATTGGCGCTAATACCTACAACAGTTCCCGTATTAAACATTGTATTGATAGCGCATTTAGAATGATCGCCCATAATTAGGCCACAAAATTGTAATCCTGTTTTAGTAAAGCTCTCAGTTTCATAGTTCCACATTCTAACTTGGGCATAGTTATTTTTTAGGTTAGAGTTATTTGAATCTGCTCCAATATTACACCATTCACCTAATACAGAATCTCCTAAATAACCTTCATGTCCTTTATTTGAATATGCCATTAATACGGAATTTTTTACTTCACCTCCAACTGTACAATATGGACCAACGGTGGTTGCTCCATAAATTTTAGTTCCCATTTTAACTACAGCATTTTCTCCTAAACTAAAAGGGCCTCTAATTAAACTTCCTTCCATTACCTCTGTATTTTCACCTATATAAATGGGTCCTTTACTTGCATTTAAAACTGAAAAGGTAATTTTAGCTCCTTTCTCAATAAATATATTCTCTTTACTTAAACATTGAACACTATCAGGTATTGGTTGAGATTTTCTTCCTTTAGTTATTAATTCAAAATCATTTCTAATGGCTTTATCATTTAATGAAAATAAGTCCCAGGTATTTTTAATTTGAAATACCTCACTTATAAACTCAATTTGTTTGTATTTTTTAAAATCAACCTCATCTTGAGATTTTGTTGTATAAAATGCTATAATTTCATCATTTTTATAGATAGCCTGATTTTCTTTTAGTTCTAGAATTTGATTAACAAGTAATTTTGTTGGCAAAAAAGAAGCATTTATCATAATATTTTGCTCCATTTCAACCATTGGATACTTTTCTTCTAAATAATCTTCGGTAAGTGTAGATGTTGTATATCCCAATTGTTTTTCCCATTTCTCACGAATGGTAAGTATACCTATTCGTAAATCTGCAACTGGTTTTGTATACGTTAAAGGTAAAAGTGTATTACGAGTTGCCCCATCAAATAAAATATAATTCATTTTAATTGTAATTTACACAAAGGTACAGCAAGTTTTTTTCTTTCTCAAACGTAAAATAAAATTATAGTATACTATTTTTTCTTAAATAAGTATCTATATTATCTGCCGTATCATAACAAGCGCTAACTGTATTAATCTCGGAACAATAACGAGAATCAATTGTATGATTTTTACAACTAATGGCACTCATTTCAATTGCTTTAAAATTATTATCTATAGTAATACATTTACTATATAGTGTGGCAATTGTTTCGTTTGGCTGTAATTTAACGTTATTTTTTGTTAAAAATCCTTTTAAAAAGTTCTCAATAGCAAATTGTGAGTTTTTACATACTGAATAACTTACAATATCTTCAGCAGGTTTAAACATTTCTTCTTTGGCAATTTGAAGTTTCTTTGTCGCTTCTTTTAAAAAAGCATCTGATCTTGATTTCATCTGTTAATTTTTTAATTTTATGTTCTAAAAAAATAAAAGTGATTCCTTTAATGCAGTAAATTTTTACTGTAATTTTAACTAAAGATACAAAAAAGTGCCAAGTATTTTCTACTTGGCACTTCTAAATTTTAGAAATTATAAATTTTTATAAAGTTCCAAACGTTCCCACTGAGTGTCAACATTTTTTTGTGCCTGATTTAGTAATTCTTTGGCCACTTCTGCATTGTCTTTAACAACTCTTGTAAAACGAGTTTCAGAATACATAAAGTCTTCTAATGGTGCTGAAGGAGCTTTAGAATCTAATCTAAATTTCTTTCCTTTTTCTGCCAAAGGATTAAATCTAAACAATGGCCAATAACCTGTTTCAACGGCTTTTACTTGATGCTCTGCTCCATATCTTAAATCATATCCGTGATCACCACAATGTGAATAAGCAATAATTATTGATGTTCCTGGATAGGCTTCAGCTTCTTGAATTGCTTTTAGAGTTTGGTTATCTTTAGCTCCTATTGCTATTTGAGCCACATATACATTTCCATAAGATACAGCTTGTAAGCTCAAACTTTTTTTAGCTGTTTTTTTACCTCCTATTGAAAATTTAGCACTTGCTCCCATTTGGGTAGCTTTTGATGCCTGACCTCCTGTATTTGAATATATTTCGGTATCCATAACCAAAATATTTACATTTTCACCTGAAGCCAACACATGGTCTAAACCACCAAAACCTATATCATAAGCCCAACCATCACCTCCAAATATCCAAACCGATTTTTTACGCAAATATTCTGAAAGGTTTCTCAGTTTTTTAGCTTCTTTAGTTTCAATTGTATCTAAAATAGCATTAAGCTCTTCAATATCTTTTAATTTTTCTTCTTTTTGAGCTTCATTTTCTTCAGTATTATCAATAATTTTATTGACTAAAGTACTTCCTATTTTACTTTCCAAAGATTTTAATAGCTCAAAAGTTATCTCTTGTTTTTTTGTCAATGCTAAACGCATACCTAAACCATATTCAGCATTGTCTTCAAATAGTGAATTTGCCCAAGCAGGTCCTCTTCCAAACTTATTTGTTGTATAAGGTGTTGTAGGTAAATTTCCTCCATAAATTGAAGAACAACCAGTTGCATTAGCAACAATCATATTATCTCCATATAGCTGAGTTACCAATTTTATGTATGGTGTTTCTCCACAACCAGGACAAGCTCCTGAAAATTCAAACAATGGTTCTAAAAATTGTGATCCTTTTACTGTAGATATTTTTAATTCTTTTCTATCATAATCAGGTAAATCAATAAAGAAATCCCAATTTTCATCTTCAACCTTTTCAACGTCTAATTTTCTAGACATGTTTATTGCAAAAATACCTTCTACTTCTTTACTCTCTGCTGGGCAAACTTCTACACATAAATCGCAACCTGTACAGTCTTCAGGAGAAACTTGTAAAATATAACTTTCTGTTTCACTATTAAATGGTCTACCTTTTGCAGGTACATGTTTTAATCCTGCTGGAGCATCAGTTAGCATATCATTAGGTACTACTTTGGCTCTAATTGCAGCATGTGGACAAATACTTACACATTTATTACATTGTGTACATAAATCTGCATCGTCCCAAACAGGAACATAATCTGCAATACCACGTTTTTCAAATTTGGTAGTTCCTGTAGGGAAAGTACCATCAGCAGTAAATGCACTTACAGGTAAAGAGTCTCCTTTTCCTGCTAAAATAGTTCCTAAAATTTCTGTAACAAACTCATCGGCACCTTCTTGCATCATTGGCTTGAGTTCATCATTATTGGTAGTATGACGAGGGTATTCTACTTTTTCTAAGTTTTCTAAAGATTTGTCGACAGCATTAAAGTTCATATTAACAACTTTTTCTCCTTTGTGAGAATAGGATTTAACAATGGCTGCTTTAATTTTTTTAATAGCCTCATCTTTAGGTAAAACTCCCGAAATAGCAAAGAAACAAGTTTGTAATACTGTATTTGTTCGTTTTCCTAAATTTACTTCATGAGCTACTTTTGTGGCATCAACTACATAAAAATCTATATTTCTATCAATAATTTTTTGTTGTAAAATACTTGGAAGCTCAGTCCAAACTTTATATTTTGAATAAGGTGAATTTAATAAAAATGTACCTCCTTCTTTTATATTATCTAAAACATCATACTTGTATATAAAATTAAATTGATGAACTGCAATAAAATTCGCTTTATCAACTAAATAAGATGCTGTTATTGGCTCTGGTCCAAAACGTAAATGAGATATTGTTTGCGCTCCTGCTTTTTTAGAATCATATACAAAATAACCTTGTACATAATTATCTGTAGTTTCACCAATAATTTTAATTGAATTTTTATTTGCTCCAACAGTACCATCAGACCCTAAGCCATAAAACATGCAGTTAAATGTATTTCTAGTAGTTTTAAATTCTGGATTATAATCTAAACTGGTATGAGTAACATCGTCATTAATACCAATTGTAAAGTGATTTTTTGGAGAATTATTTTCTAACTCATCATAAATACCTTTTACCATTGCAGGTGTAAATTCTTTTGAAGAAAGACCGTAACGACCTCCTATAATTGTTGGCATTGTTTCTCCCATTTCAACAAATGCACTAACTACATCAAGGTATAAAGGCTCTCCAATACTTCCTGGTTCTTTAGTTCTATCTAAAACAGCTACTTTTTTTACAGTTTTAGGTAATTCTTTTATAAAATGATAAATTGAGAATGGACGATATAAACGTACATACAAAGCTCCTACTTTTTCTCCATTTGCTACCATAGCTTCAACAGCTTCACCAACTGGACCTTCACCTGAACCCATAATAACAATTACTTTTTCAGCTTCAGGATGACCAACATAGTAAAACAAACTATATCTTCTTCCTGTTTGTTTGTAAAACTCATCCATAGTTTCTTGAACTATTTCAGGAACTTTCTGATAATATATATTTGATGCTTCACTTGCTTGAAAGAAAACATCAGGGTTTTGAGAAGTACCTCTAATAACAGGATTATCAGAATTTAATGAACGTTTTCTAAGTTTCATCACTTCTTCTTCTGGCATCATTGATGAAATTACCTCATCTGAAATAGCATCAATTTTAGTAATTTCATGTGAAGTTCTAAAACCATCAAATATATTTAAAAATGGAATTCTACTTTTGAAAGTAGCCACTTGAGAAATGAGTGCGAAATCATAAGCTTCTTGTCCAGTACCACCAAATAACATAGCAAAACCGGTAGCTCTTGTTGCCATTACATCAGAATGATCTCCAAAAATTGACAATGCATGTGTTGCAATTGTTCTTGCAGCTACATGAATTACAGTAGGTAATAATTCACCTGCCATTTTATACATATTTGGAATCATTAATAACAATCCTTGCGATGCCGTAAAAGTAGTAGTTACAGCTCCTCCTTGTAATGATCCGTGAACTGCACCTGAAGCACCTCCTTCACTTTGCATTTCAATTATTCGAGGAATATTTCCCCAAATATTTTGTTGTCCCTTTGCACTGTAAACTTCAGCATGCTCACCCATAGGTGATGCTG
The DNA here is from genome assembly GCF_001543325.1 of Lutibacter profundi. Classification (NCBI taxonomy): domain Bacteria; kingdom Pseudomonadati; phylum Bacteroidota; class Flavobacteriia; order Flavobacteriales; family Flavobacteriaceae; genus Lutibacter; species Lutibacter profundi. Next base: position 100,647 of record NZ_CP013355.1, on the reverse strand, counting down.
GTGTAATTGGATAAATTGCACAAACTTCATTTGTTTTGTGTGCCATTATAGCAACTGCTTCATTAGCATCACAAATTAATTTTTTTTTCTCTTCTTTCATCTTAACTTTGATATTTAACTATAATTATTTGTAAAATGGATAGCTACTATGGAATCATTCCACAAATCTTTATTATTCTACTATTCGATTTGACCCAGTAAAATTATAGTAATAAACTTATATTTATAATGATATATGTCAGCAAATTAGGAACCCTAATTTTAAAAAATTATTTTAACAAAACATATTTAATGAGTTAATAATAAGCATATTAAGGAATAAAAAAAATAAAATGTAAAAAGAACAGCATTAAGTTTTACATAAAAAAAGACTTTTAAATCTTCTATATTTCATACAAATAATTTAAATATTATTACTTCTTTTCCATGTATGAATATAAAAACATTCACATTAGTAAATGCAATTTATTACAATTTAAAACGATTATATGATGTATATACCCTAACTAAAAAAAAATTATAATGAAATCATATATAAAACTATCTTCTAAAATACTATTATTAACATTACTCTTAATTTCATGTACCAGTGAAGATAATAATTTACCTGTAGAAGCTAGTAATATTACGTATACGAATACTGTTAAGACAATTATTGATGTTAATTGCCTTAATTGCCATACAAGTCCACCAATAAATGGAGCTCTTATGCCTTTAATATCATACGACAATGTTAAAGAGGCGGTTCAAAACAGAAATTTAATTGGCAGGATTGAAGATGGTTCTATGCCATTAAATGGCTCATTATCTTCAACACAAATAAAAGCGATTAAAGATTGGCAAATAAGTGGACTACCAGAGTAAATTTAAACAATATTTTAATATTAATGTTGGCTTAGTACAAAAAAATGATTTTGACTTTTAAATTACTTATTTAAATACATTTTTCTACGAGAATACAACTCGTAAAATTGATCATCTTTTAAGCTATCTATAAATAGAATACTTTCTCCTGTAGATTTCATTTCTGGTCCTAATTTTTTATCAACATTAGGGAACTTATTAAATGAAAATACAGGTTGTTTAATAGCAAAACCTTCTAATTGTGGATTAAATTTAAAATCTTTTATTTTATTTTCTCCTAACATTATTTTTGTCGCATAATTAACATACGGTTCTTGATATGCTTTTGAAATAAAAGGCACCGTACGTGAAGCTCTTGGGTTAGCTTCAATTATATAAACAACATCCTCTTTTATAGCAAACTGAATATTAATTAACCCAACAGTTTTTAAAGCTAATGCAATATTTTTGGTATGATCTTTAATTTGTTGCATAACAAATTCACCCAAATTAAATGGTGGCAATGTTGCATTTGAATCTCCAGAATGCACTCCACAAGGCTCAATATGCTCCATAATTCCAATTATATAAATATCCTTTCCATCACAAATAGCATCAGCTTCAGCCTCAATAGCCCCATCTAAATAATGGTCTAACAGCAACATATTATTTGGAATTTTACGAAGCAAATCTACTACATGTTTTTCTAGTTCTTCCTTGTTAATTACAATTTTCATTCCTTGTCCACCTAAAACATAAGAAGGACGTACCAAAATAGGGAAATCTAAACTATCAGCTATTTCAGAAGCTTCATCAGCAGTTGTTGCTGTCCCATATTTTGGAAAAGGTATTTTTAAATCGACCAATAATTCTGAAAAACGCTTTCTATCTTCAGCTAAATCTAGGGCTTCAAAACTAGTACCAATAATTTTCACACCCCATTTATCTAATTTTTCAGCTAATTTCAAAGCGGTTTGACCTCCTAGTTGAACAATAACTCCTTCAGGTTTTTCATGTTTTATAATATCATAAATATGTTCCCAAAAAACGGGTTCAAAATACAATTTATCAGCGGTATCAAAATCTGTTGAAACTGTTTCTGGATTACAGTTTATCATAATAGTTTCATAACCCATTTCTTTAGCTGCTAAAACCCCATGAACACAACAATAATCAAATTCAATTCCTTGCCCTATTCTATTAGGGCCAGATCCTAAAACAACTACTTTTCTCTTATTTGAAACTTTACTTTCATTATCTGCACAACTTCCTTTAGAAGTAATCATTTTATTCTCAAATGTTGAATAATAGTAAGGTGTTTGAGCATCAAATTCTGCGGCACAGGTATCAACTAGTTTAAAAACTCTATTAACACCTAATTTCATTCTTTTTGCGTGTACTTCACTCTCCCAGCAACCCAACATATGTGCAATTTGCCTATCTGCAAAACCTTTTTGTTTTGCTTCTAGTAACAATTCATAGGTTAATTCTCCTAATTTGTATGTAGAAATTTCATTTTCTAAAACCAATAATTCTTCATATTGCTTTAAAAACCACATATCAATTTTTGTTATTTCATAAATTCTACTTAATGGAATCCCCATTTGAATAGCATCATAAATAACAAAAACGCGATCCCAACTTGCATAGGTTAATTTTTGAATAATAGTATCGTAATCTTTCTCTCCTTTTCCATCTGCGCCTAAACCATTACGTTTAATTTCTAATGATTGTGTTGCTTTATGAAGTGCTTCTTGAAAAGAACGCCCAATCCCCATCACTTCACCAACTGATTTCATTTGCAGCCCTAAAGTTCTGTCTGAGCCTTCAAACTTATCAAAATTCCAACGTGGTATTTTAACAATTACATAATCTAATGTAGGTTCAAAAAGAGCAGATGTAGTTTTGGTTATTTGATTGTTTAATTCATCTAAATGGTAACCTAGTGCTAATTTTGCGGCAATTTTTGCAATAGGATAACCCGTTGCTTTTGAAGCCAATGCAGAAGACCGTGAAACACGTGGATTTATCTCAATTGCAATTATATCTTCCTTTTCATCAGGGCTTACAGCAAACTGTACATTACAACCTCCTGCAAAATCTCCTATTGAACGCATCATATGAATAGCCATATCACGCATTCTTTGATATGTAGTATCACTTAAAGTCATAGCAGGAGCAACAGTAATTGAATCTCCTGTATGAATTCCCATTGGATCCATATTTTCAATAGCACAAATTATAACTACATTGTCGTTGTTATCTCGTAACAATTCCAATTCAAATTCTTTCCAACCTAACAAAGCTTTATCTATAATTACTTCATGTATTGGGGAAGCTTCTAACCCTCGACTTAATAAATCATCAAAATCTTCTTTATCGTAAACTATTGAAGCTCCAAAACCACCCAATGTAAATGAAGGTCGTATTACTAATGGAAATCCATATTCTTGTGCAATTTCTTTTCCTTTTAAAAATGAATTGGCTATTGTTGATGGTGCTTGCCCAACCCCTATTTGAATCATTAACTTTCTAAACTGCTCTCTATCTTCAGTAATATTAATAGCTGCTATATCAACACCTATAAGCGCTACATTAAAATCATCCCAAATACCTTTATCATCAGCTTCAATACATAAATTTAATGCTGTTTGTCCACCCATTGTAGGCAGTACAGCATCTATTTCAGGATGTATTTCTAGAATTTGTATGATAGATTTTGTTGTTAATGGCTTTAAATAAACGTTATCAGCTAAAGAAGGATCCGTCATAATTGTAGCCGGATTTGAGTTAATCAAAGTCACTTCAATTCCCTCTTCTTTAAGAGATCTAATTGCTTGAGAACCAGAGTAATCAAATTCACAAGCTTGACCGATAATAATTGGGCCCGATCCAATTATTAAAACAGATTTTATGTTTGTGTTTTTAGGCATTGGTAATTAATTGTATATTATTGACTGTAAATATCTATAAAAATTCGTTTTACTAAGTTAAATAGTTTTCAAAACTTATTAAAAGGGTATAAAAAAAGGCGTTACTAAAAAGTAACGCCTTATATTTAAAACTATTATCTCATTATTTTTTAGGTCTAGGAGCAGAAGATACACTTAAGTTTTTTCTACCTTTCGCTCTTCTTCTTGCCAACACTTTTCTTCCTGTTGCACTAGCCATACGTTCTCTAAAACCGTGCTTATTTCTTCTTTTTCTTTTTGATGGCTGAAATGTTCTTTTTGGCATTGCTTATATATTTTAAAATCGTGTTTCTAATATTGTTGTCTTCTTCAAGAATAACTCTCCCTAAAAGCGTTGGCAAATATACAATTAGTTTTGTTTTTGACAAATAGATTTTAAAAAAAAATAAAAAAAATATTTTCATATTTAGAATAGAAAAAATACATATTTTTATACAAATTAAAAACAATAAAACATGTATCAAAAACCAATGCTCAAAGAAGATAGTTTAAAAGGTCAAATTATTGTAGTAACCGGTGGAGGAAGCGGCTTAGGAAAAGCCATGACAACTTATTTTTTAGAACTTGGAGCAAGTGTAGTTATTACTTCAAGAAATATTGAAAAATTAGAGAAAGCAAAAATTGAATTAGAAGAAAAAACAGGTGGAAGTGTTTTGGCCGTACAATGCGATGTAAGAAATTATAATGAAGTTGAAAATGTGTTAACTCAAACGCTAAATACGTTTGGTAAAGTTGATGGGCTTCTTAATAACGCCGCAGGAAATTTTATAAGCCCTACAGAACGCCTATCTTCAAATGCCTTTGACACCGTTATTGATATTGTTTTAAAAGGGAGTAAAAACTGCACCTTAGCTTTTGGTAAACACTGGATAAAAATAAAACAACCAAAATCTACTATTTTAAATATTGTAACAACATATGCTTGGACCGGTTCTGCCTATGTAGTTCCTTCTGCAACAGCAAAAGCTGGTGTACTTGCAATGACACGTTCTTTAGCTGTTGAATGGGCTAAATATGGAATACGTTCTAACGCAATAGCACCTGGCCCTTTTCCAACAAAAGGTGCTTGGGATAGATTACTCCCAGGTGAGTTAAAAGAAAAATTTGATATGAAAAAGAAAGTTCCTGTTGGTAGAGTTGGGGTGCATCAGGAATTAGCAAATTTGGCAGCCTATTTAATGAGTGATTATTCTGCTTATGTTAACGGGGAGGTAATTACCATTGATGGTGGAGAATGGTTAAAAGGTGCTGGAGAATTTAATATGCTTGAAGAAATTTCTGAAGAAATGTGGGATACGCTTGAAATGATGATAAGAAGTAAAAAAAAGAAATTATAGAGGTAAGTAGATAGCTACATATTATATTTAAAATGATAAAATATGGAGTGTTAAGTATCTAAATTTTAAAATTTGTCTGTTCGAGCGCAGCCGAGAATTATATCAAATATAAATAGATCTCGACTGCGCTTTACCTAACACTAACAAAGAAAATTATAAATTCGTATTCGGTAATTATCTACGAACCTTAAAAGAAGTAATTTTATTCATTAAAAATTTTAAAATTATCAACTGTGATATTTATGTTACACCTAGTTAAAAAATTATATTTAATTTTAACCTGTTAAAGGTTACCAATATTTTAATGAAAATCTAATTATTTTAATTTGGTTAATAAAATTAAGTAGAAAGGATTGTAACTAATTTATTACAAGTACCAAAAGCAATAATTTATTCAACTGATATAGAAAATATTAATCAATTGCTTTGACATGTTGAAATACTCTAATTTTAAAAGGGAAATTTTCTTAATTTTAAGTCTATTCTATTTTTCTTTCTCTTTTGCACAAAAAAAAGATTCAAATGTTGCTATTGCCACACCAATAACCAACAAAATTACTTTAGATGGTAAACTGAATGAATTAGTTTGGCAACAAAAAAACAGTATTTCTAATTTTATTCAACGTGAACCCGATTTTGAAAAACCTGCTACTGAAAAAACAAAAGTTGCCATTTCTTATTATTCATCAACATTATATATTGCTGTATGGTGCTATCAGCATCCTTCAACAAAAATTATAGCAAAATCACTGCAACGAGATTTTAATTTTGAAGGGGAAGATAATTTTAAAATTGTTATAAACCCTTTTAATGATAAGCGTACCGGGTATGAGTTTATTGTTAACCCCTACGGTGCAAGAGCAGATTTATTAATAACATCAAGTGATAATACCTCAAGTGATTGGAATGGTGTTTGGGACGCAGTAGCCACCATAACAAATGAAGGCTGGTTTGTGGAAATACAAATACCATTTAATACTTTAAAATTTAAAAATAATAAAAAGCAAATTTGGGGTATTAATTTTGAACGAAATATTGCAAATAAAAATGAAACCGATCGTTGGCAAGGATGGTCTAGAGACTTAAGTTTAGAAAATTTTACTTCTGCCGGTACATTGATTGGATTAGAAAATATATCATACACCGATAGATTTGAACTCAAACCATATTTACTTGGAGGATGGAATTTAGAAAATGATAAAATTTCCTATAGCGGTATTGGTAAAATTGGCGCTGATTTAAATTATAATATTACCCCCACATTAAAACTAAACTTAACTGTTAATACCGATTTTGCTCAGGTAGAATCTGATGTATTACAAATAAACCTAACACGTTTCAACTTATATTACCCTGAAAAAAGAGAGTTTTTTCTTGAAGGTGCAGGAAACTTTGATTTTTATATCGGAAATAGAAATAGTGTTTTTTATTCACGTAATATTGGAATTGAGAACTTTCAAAGTGTAAATGTTTTGGGAGGTGCACGTTTATTTGGGAAAATTGGCAAAAATAATATTGGCTTTTTATCATTACAAACGGCAGCTACAGATAATATACCCACAGTAAACAATAGTGTGTTTAGATATAAATATGATGTAGGTTCTCAATCATACATTGGAGGTATTATAACTTCAAAACTAGAAAACAATCATCAAAATATTGTTTTAGGAATAGATGGGAATTATACTACTTCTAATTTTTTAAAAGATAAAAATTTAGCAATTGGCGCATTAATTAGTTTAAGTGCTAACAATGGAAATGTAGAGAATAATTCCTTAGCTTATCGTTTGTATGTAGATTATCCAAATGATTTAATTGACAATTATATTGGTATTTCTTCAGTACAAAATAATTTCTCTCCTGAGCTTGGTTTTTTAACACGTACCAATTTTGAATCATTCTCTTGGGGTCTAAGATTTACACCTAGGTGGTTTACCAATTTAGGCATTAGAAAAATGGTTTTTAAGCCTTGGCAATATACCATTTACCGTACACAAACCACTCATGAACTAGAATCATATTCAAATGAAATAAGGCCTTTTGGGTTTATACTAAACTCTGGTGATACTTTTGAATTTAATCTCCAACAATCTTTCGATAGAATTGATGAATCTTTTAATTTATCAGATAATATATCTATCGATACTGGAAAATATTATATGCATGCCTATGAATTTCAAATCAGTTCATTTCAAGGAAGAAAATTTTTTACTGAAATTCAATATAATAAAGGTACCTTTTACAATGGTAATATTGAAAAAATAACTGCCTTGTTTGGTTTAAATATCAATAAACATTTTAACCTAACTCAACAATATGAAAATAACTTAATTGAAATAGATACTGCGAAAGATAATATTCAGCAATTTATTTCAACATTAAGTTATGCCTTCAATACTAAATTTAATATTACTTTACTAAGTCAATACAATTCAGAAGAAGATCAATTACTTACTAATTTTAGAATTCATTGGATACCAAAAATTGGTAGTGATTTTTATTTTGTTTGGAACAATGGTTACACACCTATTAAACAGGCCAACTTTATAAGACCTATAATAAATAACGGTGCTGCTAAATTTATTTGGAGATTTACGTTCTAAATAATTAGAAATATTTGAGGTTTCTTTTTTTGCCAACTAAAATAGAGTTAGTACTTTTGCCCAAACCAAATAACAATGAAAAACACTAAATACGTTTTTGTAACAGGAGGTGTTACTTCTTCGCTTGGAAAAGGTATAATTGCGGCTTCTTTAGCTAAACTTTTACAAGAAAGAGGCTACTCTGTAACTATTCAGAAATTAGATCCATACATAAACATTGACCCAGGAACTTTAAACCCATACGAACATGGTGAATGTTTTGTGACTGATGACGGAGCTGAAACCGATTTAGATTTAGGGCACTATGAGCGTTTTTTAAATATTCCTACCTCACAAGCCAATAACGTTACCACAGGTAGAATTTATCAATCTGTCATAAATAAAGAACGTAAAGGCGAGTATTTAGGTAAAACTGTACAAGTAATTCCACATATAACTAATGAAATTAAACGTAGAATTCAACTATTAGGAAACACGGGAGAATTTAATATTATAATAACTGAAATTGGCGGTACTGTTGGAGATATTGAATCTTTACCATATATTGAATCTGTTCGCCAATTATTATGGGGATTAGGTCATGAAAATGCCATTGTTGTTCATTTAACCCTAATTCCTTATTTAGCAGCAGCAGGTGAATTAAAAACAAAACCAACGCAACATTCAGTAAAAATGCTAATGCAAAGTGGTGTAAGCCCTGATATTCTAGTGTGTAGAACTGAACATAAAATTTCCGACTCTATAAAAAATAAATTAGCATTATTTTGTAATGTGAAAAAAGAAGATGTTATAGAATCTATTGATGCTGAAACCATTTATGACGTTCCAAATTTAATGCTTGAAGAAGGGTTGGATAAAGTTGTTTTAAAAAAATTAAAACTTCCTTTAGGCAAAAACCCACAATTAAAAGAATGGAATAATTTTTTAAAGGGTTTTAAAACACCTAAAAACACCATTGAAATTGGACTTATTGGTAAATATGTAGAATTACATGATGCTTATAAATCTATTTCTGAATCTTTTATACACGCTGGCGCTAAAAATGAAGTAAAAGTTAATATTAATTGGATACACTCTGAAGAACTAACTAAAGATAATGTTCAAAAAAAATTAAACCATTTAAATGGAATTTTAGTAGCTCCTGGTTTTGGTGAACGTGGCATAGAAGGAAAAATTGAAGCTGTAAAATACGCACGTGAAAACAACATTCCCTTTTTAGGCATTTGTTTAGGAATGCAAATGGCAGTTATTGAATTTTCAAGAAATGTTTTAGGCTTAAAAAACGCCAATTCAACCGAAATGGACAATAAAACACCTTATCCTGTTATTGATTTAATGGAAGAGCAAAAAAGTATTACCAATTATGGTGGTACAATGCGTTTGGGTAGTTGGGATTGTAAATTAGAAAAAAATAGTAAGGTGAAAAGTATTTATACTAAAAATCTAATTAGTGAACGTCATAGGCATAGATATGAATTTAATAACGATTTTTTATCACAAATTGAAAAAGCAGGAATGATAGCAACTGGGAAAAACCCGAAAACCAATTTAGTTGAGGTAATTGAAATTCCTTCTCACCCTTGGTTTATAGGTGTACAATATCATCCCGAATACAGAAGTACAGTATTGAATCCACACCCCTTATTTGTAGATTTTGTAAAAGCTTCTTTGGAACACTCTTTGAGCTAACATAGATTCATTAATAAAAACCCAATTATAACAATACATTTAGTACATTTGTCGGTCTTTTTAAACGTATTGTTGAATAACAACTGACAAACTGACATTTTAATTACTCATATGGAAGAAAAGAAATTCGATTTTAATTCACTTATAGGATTTGTATTATTAGGCGCAATAATGCTATGGTGGATGTATAGCAATCAACCAACACCTGAAGAACTTAAAGCTCAGGAAAAAGCAAAAACAGAGGACGTTCAAATAAAAAAAACTAGTACAGATACTGTAAATATAAAAAATGTTAGAGAACCTATTTTACAAGTAACAGACTCTCTATCTTTATCCAAAATACAAGCGCAGTTAGGTGATTTTGCTTATTCAGCAACACTTCCTTCAGCCCTAGATAACGAGACAATTCTTGAAAATGATGTACTAAAATTAGTCATATCAAATAAAGGTGGTCAAATTAAAGAAGCACTGCTAAAAAAATTCACCACTTATGATTCTTTACCGCTTTATTTAATAAAAAATCATAATGCATCTTTTAATATTAGTTTTGGCACAAACGATAATAGAACTTTAAATACAAAAGATTTATTTTTTGAACCAACACTCTCAAAAAATGGTGAAAACCAAGTGCTTTCAATGAAACTGAAAGTTGCCAATGATAAGTACTTAGAATATCGCTATGAAATGAAACCAAATGAGTACATGGTTGATTTCAATATACAATCTCAAGGTTTAAATTCATCATTAAACACAGCGCAAACAGTTGGTTTAGATTGGAATTTAAAAGGATATAGACACGAAAAAAGTATTCAATATGAAAATCAACACACCGAATTGTATTATGAAAAAGATGATGAGAATATTGATTACCTATCTATGTCAAGTGATGATAGTGCCATTGAAAATGATGTAAATTGGGTTGCCTTTAAACAACAATTTTTCTCTTCAATATTAATTACTGAAAAAGGATTTAACAATGCCAATTTAGCTTCTAACAACCTTGTAGAAGACGAAGAAATTGATACTGTTTTTACTAAAGAATTCTATTTAAAAACGCCTTTGGAATTAGAAAACGGAGAATTTAACTACAAAATGAATTGGTATATTGGACCAAATGATTATCAAATTCTAAAAAAATACGATCGTAATATCAAAGAGGTTATAAACCTTGGTTGGGGAATTTTTGGATTTATTAATAGATCTGTATTTATACCTATTTTTAACTTCTTAAAAGGATTTATTGGCAGTTATGGTTTGATTATTATTTTACTTACAATTATTGTAAGAATTTTTATGTCGCCACTAGTTTATAAATCCTATTTATCAAGTGCTAAAATGAAGGTTTTAAAACCTGAAATGGAAGAAATAAACAAACGCCTTCCTGGTAAAGAAAATGCTATGAAACGCCAACAAGAAACTATGGCATTACAAAGTAAAGCTGGTGTTAGTCCATTGGCAGGTTGTATTCCTGCATTGCTACAAATGCCTGTGTTTTTTGCTTTATTCAGATTTTTCCCTGCAAATATTGACTTAAGGCAACAAAGTTTTTTATGGGCTACAGATTTATCTGCCTATGACTCTGTATATCAACTTCCATTTAAAATTCCTCTATATGGAGATCATATTAGCTTATTTCCAATATTAGCATCTGTGGCTATTTTCTTCTATATGAGAATGAGTCAAAGTCAGCAAATGAATATGCAAGCTCCAGCACAAGAAGGAATGCCTGATATGCAAAAGATGATGAAAATGATGATGTACTTCTCTCCTGTGATGATGCTAATTTTCTTTAATATGTATGCCAGTAGTTTAAGTTTATACTATTTTGTATCAAACTTATTAACCATTACAATTATGCTGGTAATTAAAAATTACATTATTGATGAAGATAAGATTCACGCAAAAATTCAAGAAAATAAAAAGAAGCCTAAAAAAGAAGGTAAATTTCGTAAACGTTTAAATGACGCTATGAAACAAGCGCAAGAACAACAGGCAAAACAAAAAAGGAAAAAATAATTACACCCAAATTTTAAGCCGCAAAATGTAAATATTTTGCGGCTTTTTTATTATTTTAGCTTCAAAATATGATAAATGTCAGGTTTAATAAGTCGCTATAAAATTTTAAAAGAACACAATCTTGTAATAGAGTACCATTCAGGAATTCTAGAATTTGAATCATTTATTAAATTCGTTAAAAAAAAGATATCTGATCCCAAATTTTACCTAGGTTTAAATCATTTGATTGATTTTAAGGATGTTACTTTTAACACTACCAAAAATGATATAACTAAATCTGTCGGTTTTTTCGCAAAAGAATTACTAACTAAAGGAGAAAGAAGAAATATTGCTGTACTTACAAGCACTCCAAAACAAGTAGTTTCTGCAACTTTATATAAAATCAAACAACAAGAGAGTAATTCATTAGTTACTATAGAAATTTTTTCTACAAGCAAACGAGCTTTGGAATGGCTTAATATTAAAAGTATTTCAATAGATAATATTATTGAAATCAAAGAAAGTTTGAAAAACTAACTGCTTTTTAAGTAATTTTGATTTCAAATAAATTACCCATGAAATTATTAAGACTATATTTAGTAATAAACTTTATTTTATTCTTTTTTTTAAGTTGTTCAAATAAAGGAAATATTCCTGTTTCAACCCCACAAAATAAAAGCAAAGAAATAACCATTTTCCACATAAATGACCAACATGGAAAACTTGATAATTTTTCTAAAATAAAATATATTATTGATAAAGAAAAAGAACAAACAACTGTTATTGTTGTTTGTGCTGGAGATATATTTTCAGGCAATCCTGTAGTTGATAATTATGAAGAAAAAGGATTCCCTATGATAGCTATTATGAATAAAGTTGGGTTTGATATTTCCACAATTGGCAATCACGAGTTTGACTACGGTGAAACAATTTTAAAAGATAGAATTCTACAATCTCAATTCGATTGGGTTTGTGCCAATGTTGATATGAATACTACTGGAATTCCAGAACCAAATGAATATAAAACAATTACAAAAAATGATGTAAAAGTAACTTTTTTGGGATTGGTTGAAACCAATGGGAAAAAAGATGCTATTATTCCTTCAACACACCCTTGGCGAGTTCAAAATTTAATTTTTCAAAAATATACTTCTGTAATAAATAAGTATTCACAACTAAAAGAAACAGTAGACGCTGATTTATATATTGCGCTTACTCATTTAGGAGTATCAACAGATACCTACATAGCAAACAACTATCCTTATTTTGATTTAATTATTGGAGGGCATTCTCATTCAATAACAAATACAATTGTAAATAATACACCTATATTTCAAGCAGGTTCAAATTTAAATTACTTAGGTAAAATTAAAATAATTTTAAAAGATAAAAAAATTGAAAGCTTAACCTATAATTTAATTGATTTATCAACCTATACTAATTTTGATTCTACACTAAAATCATTAATTGACACTTATAATGAAGATGCTAATTTAGATGAGGTGATTGGCTATGCTGAAACAAACCATACCAGATCACAGGTTGGCTATTTTTATACAGATATTTTAAGAAATAAAATGAATGTTGGTTTAACATTTCAAAATACAGGAGGTATAAGAGCAAGTTTAAATGAAGGTGACATTTTAAAACGAGAAATTTATACTATTGACCCGTTTAACAACGGAAGCGTTATCTATACAATGACTGTTAGCGAAATTAAAAACTTCTTAAAAGGCAGTGGCACTGGATTTTATTATTCTGGAGGTACAATTGAACAGCAAGGAAATGATATTGTAATAAAAAATGATAATCAAGAAATTTTGAGTGATAATTTTAGCCTAACAATAGGATTAAACGATTATATTCCTGCTGTTTACGACAGTTATTTTACACAAACACCTTTATATAAAACGTATACAACTGCAGAAGGAATTATTGATTATCTAAAAAATAATACAAGCCCAATCAATTATACTTCCTATAACAACTATTTTAAATTTGAATAGTAAATTTAAGTATGTACTCACTTTTAGTCAAATGGTTATCGTCATCTTAAATTTATTTCAGGGTCTCTCGCTGTTCTGTTAATTTAAACGATTGTAAAATGCTATTTCGACGGTGCTTAATATGACAAGTTCAGACTGACATACACCTTAAATTCAGGAATTTTACGGACAATTAAATTTACGTATTCAAAAAAGTAACTACATTATTTTCAATACGTTTCAATATGTTAGAAACATCTGATTTTACAAAAGTTTCACCTGTAATATTCTCATATAATTCAATATAACGTTCAGAAATTTCATTGATTTTTTCATCTGTCATTTCTGGAACTTTTTGACCTTCTAATCCTTGAAAATCATTTGCAATTAACCATTGACGGACAAACTCTTTAGATAATTGTTTTTGAGCTTCTCCTCTATTTTGCCTTTCTTTATAACCTTCAGCATAAAAATAACGAGAAGAATCTGGTGTATGAATTTCATCAATTAAAATAATTTTACCTTCTTTTGTTTTTCCAAATTCATATTTTGTATCTACTAAAATTAAACCGCGTTCTGCTGCAATTTCAGTTCCGCGTTTAAATAATGCTTTTGTATAGTTCTCTAAAATTTCATAATCTTCTTTTGAAACAATACCTCTAGCAATAATAGCTTCCTTTGAAATATCTTCATCGTGATTTCCTTCTTCTGCTTTTGTTGCAGGTGTTATAATTGGTTCAGGAAATTTATCATTTTCATTCATTCCTTCAGGCATAGAAACTCCACAAAGCATTCTTTTCCCTGCTTTGTATTCACGTGCTGCATGCCCTGATAAATAACCGCGAATAACCATTTCAACTTTGAAAGGAGTACATAAATGACCAACAGCAACATTTGGATCTGGAATAGCAATAATCCAATTTGGAACAATATCTTTTGTTGCTTCCATCATTTTAGCTGCTATCTGATTTAATATTTGACCTTTAAATGGTATTTGTTTAGGCATAATTACATCAAAAGCAGACAGACGATCGGTAGCAATCATAACCAGCAATTCATTATTAATATTATAAACTTCACGTACTTTTCCCTTGTAAACCGATTTTTGATTTGGGAAATTAAATGCCGTATTATTTATTGTGTTACCCATTTTATTGTTGCTAATTATTAATTAAACTAATCATTTCCTACTTCAATACTTTTATATGCTGAAATTATTTGCCTCACTAATTTATGTCTTATTACATCCTTATCATCTAAATGCACAAAAGCAATACCTTTAACTTCCTTTAAAGTAAGTATCGCTTCTTTTAAGCCTGAAACCTGACGCCTAGGCAAATCTATTTGACCGGGGTCTCCAGTAACCAAAAATTTTGCGCTTTTACCCATTCGAGTCAAAAACATTTTCATTTGATTATGTGTTGTATTTTGAGCTTCATCTAAAATTACAAATGCGTGATCTAAAGTTCTACCTCTCATGAACGCTAATGGAGCTATTTGTATAATTCCTTTTTCTATATATGAATTTAATCTTTCGTGTGGTATCATATCACGCAACGCATCGTATAATGGTTGCATGTATGGATCTAATTTTTCTTTTAAATCACCTGGTAAAAAACCTAAATTTTCACCAGATTCAACAGCAGGACGCGTTAAAACTATTTTCCGTACTTCTTTTTCTTTCAAAGCTCTTACAGCCAATGCAACCGCTGTATATGTTTTTCCAGTACCTGCAGGGCCAATAGCAAAAAGCATATCGTTTTTAGTCATTAACTCAACTATTCTTCTTTGATTGGTTGTTTGTGCTTTAATTAATCTTCCATTTACACCATGTACCAATATTCCATCACTTAATTTTGAGCTTTTATGCTCATTTCCATTTGAAGTTAAAACACGTTCAATGCTATTTTCATCTAGCTTATTGTACCTGTTAAAATGAGTAATTAACATTCTCATTCTCTTTTCAAATTCATCTAAAATTTCAGGTTCTCCATAAGCCTTAAGTTCATTACCCCTTGCTACAAGTTTAAGTTTTGGAAAATATTTTTTTAAAATTTCTACATTCTCATTTTGAGTGCCAAACATATCGTTTGGATTAATCTCTGTCAGTTCAATAATACGTTCGTTCAAATGATAGTGGTGTTATAATGTTTAAATAAAAAATGTATGTTAAATAACCGAATATTTCATTAGATTTGCATAACAAATGTAATCAATATCAAATAACAAACTTTATATTTTCGTTAATAAGTTTTAAACATTTTATTAAGAATTTATAACTTTTTGTTTGTAAAAAAATCGCTTTTATTTTATATGTCAATAATTACTTTAACTACTGATTTTGGGACTAAAGACCATTTTGTTGGTGCAATAAAAGGCACCATATATACTGAATTACCCAATGCCAGAATTGTTGATATATCACACCTTATTTCTCCTTTTAACATAACAGAAACAGCTTATATTCTAAAAAATGCATATAAGAGTTTTCCTGAAGGAAGTATTCATATTATAGGTGTAGACTCTGAATTAAATAGTGAAAACAAACACATTGCATTAAAATTAGATAATCATTTTTTTATATGCCCAGATAATGGTGTTATCTCATTATTGGCAGCAGAAATACAACCAGAAAAAATAGTTGAAATAAATATTCATGACCGAATTAAAACTAGTTTTCCTGTATTAGATGTTTTTGTGAAAGTTGCATGCCATATAGCACGTGGAGGAACATTAGAAGTTATTGGGAAAGTTATTCCAAAATTTAGACAAATAATAGAATTGCAACCTAGTATCTCTGCAGATAACACAACAATTTCAGGAAATATAATTTATGTAGATAATTACGGAAATTCTATTAGCAATATTAGTAAAAAAATATTTCAAGAAGTTGGCAAAGGAAGAGCTTTTGAAGTAATTGCCAACAGGTATATTTTTAAAGAAATTTACACCAAATACAGTGATATTGTTGATTTTTCATTACCTAAAGAACAACGACAAAAAGATGGTACAAGAATGGCTATTTTTAACTCTGCAAATTATCTAGAAATTGCAATGTACAGAAGTAATTCCAATACTGTTGGTGGTGCATTTTCTCTTTTAGGTTTAAATTATAGAGATGTATTAACCATTAAATTTTTATAAATTTTAATTTTAAATCTACTTTATGTTTAAAAGAATTGTGAAAATGAGTTTTGATATTGACAAAATTGATTTGTTTCTTGAAAATTTTAATAATAACAAAAAGAAAATACAAAATTTTGAAGGTTGTCACTATTTAGAATTATTAAGAGATAAAAATAACCCATCTATCTTTTTTACTTATAGTTATTGGGAATCTGAATCTCATTTAGAAGCTTATAAAAATTCTGATCTCTTTAAAACTGTTTGGAAAAAAACAAAAATCCTATTCAACAACAAACCTGAGGCTTGGAGCGTTGATACTGTTGAAAGTTTACCTTAAAACAATATAAGTACTTTTATAACCAATGAAATCTATTTTATTAAAAGAGCTAAATTCCTTTTTTTCTTCACCAATTGCCTATTTAGTAATTGCTGTGTACTTATTAATAAATGGGCTATTTTTATGGGTTTTTGATGGAGATTTTAATATTTTACACGCAGGTTTTGCCGATTTAAATAATTACTTTTTATTGGCTCCATGGATTTTTATTTTTTTAATTCCTGCAATTACAATGCGTAGCTTTTCAGATGAAATAAATACAGGAACACTAGAACTTTTAAAAACTAAACCCATCACAAATTGGCAACTCATTTTTGGTAAATATTTTGCCTCATTAATACTTGTAATAATCGCTATAGCTCCTACTTTAATATATATTTATAGTGTTTTTCAATTGGGAAACCCTATTGGAAATATTGAGTTTGGCTCTACAGTTGGCTCTTTTATTGGCCTGCTTTTTTTAGCAAGTACTTATACCTCTATAGGTGTTTTCGCTTCAACTATTTCAAAAAATCAAATTGTGTCTTTTATTATTGCTGTTTTTATTTCTTTCTTTTTTTATTATGGGTTTGAAGCCTTATCAAGTTATAATCTTTTTGGAAATTTAGATTATACAATTCAAAATTTTGGAATGAGTGCTCATTTTAATAGTATTAGCAAAGGTGTTATTGACACACGTGATTTAATTTATTTTATTACCTTAACCTATTTCTTTCTGCTACTAACCAATTTTAGAGTACAATATGAACACTAAATATTCTAAAATAATAATAACTTTAGTTACTTTATTTCTAATTAACTATATTAGTTTTAAAGTGTATAAACGAGTAGACTTAACAAGTGACCATCGTTATACGTTATCTACTACCTCAAAATCTATAATTAAAAATATTGATGACATAATAACCATAAAAGTATATTTACAAGGTAATTTTCCAGCTGAATTTAAACGACTACAAATTGAAACTAAACAATTTTTAGAAGAATTAAATACTCAAAATAAAAATATACATTTTAGATTTATTAATCCTGAAAAAATTTCTCAAGAACTCATACAAAACAGATTAGAACCAAGCAGATTGCAAGTTCAAGAGGAAGGAAAATTATCGGAAATAATTATATTTCCTTGGGCTGTTGTTTCTTCAAAAAACAAGACAGAAAATGTACCTTTACTAAAAGATATATTTTCAAACTCACAGGAAGAGCAACTTGAAAGTTCTATTCAAAATTTAGAATATGCTTTTATAAATGCCATTTATAAGTTAACTTCAAAAAAATCAAAAAAAATTGCCATTATTAAAGGAAATGGAGAACTTAATGATGTTTATATTGCTGATTTTTTACGAAAATTAAATGAATATTATTTTCTTGCACCCTTTACATTAGACTCTGTTGCTAAACAACCTCAAAAAACATTAAAACAAATTTCAAAGTTTGATTTAGCTATTATTACCAAACCAACTAAAAAATTTACTGAAGAAGAAAAATACACTTTAGATCAGTACATTATGAATGGAGGCAAAACATTATGGCTAATTGATAATGTACAGGCAGAACTAGATAGCTTAATGGAAACTGGTGAAACATTGGTATACCCAAGAGATTTAGGGTTAACAGACTTATTTTTTAATTATGGTGTTCGAATAAATACAGATTTAATTCAAGATTTATATGCTTCTGAAATTCCTTTAGTAACGGGAAATATTGGTAACAAAACTCAATTTAGTCAATTTCAATGGGAATTTTTCCCGCTATTAAACTCTCCAAATAATCACCCAATAAACAACAATATTGAAGCTGTAAATGTGAAATTTGCAAATAGCATTGATACCCTTAAAAATACAATCCAAAAAACAATTTTATTACAAAGCTCTAAATTTTCCAAACCTATTGGAACGCCTTCAATAATATCCCTAAAAAGTATTACTCAAAAAAAAGATCCTCTTAAATATAATAACGGTAATAAAACCATTGCCGTTTTATTAGAAGGAAACTTTAAATCGGCTTACAATGGTCGGATAAAACCATTTAGAATAAAGAATCCAAAAGAGATTGGAGTGTCCTCTAAAATGATTGTGATTTCAGATGGAGATATTATTGCTAATGAAATTTCAAAAGGAAAACCTCTTGAATTAGGTGTTAATAGATGGACAAACCAACGCTATGGAAATAAAGAGTTTTTATTGAATACCATTAATTATTTATTAGATGATAATGGCTTAATAAATATTCGTTCAAAAACAGTTAAAATTAACTTTTTAAATAAACAAAAAGCCTTTGAAGAAACTACGAAATGGCAATTGATAAATATTTTATTTCCCCTACTAATTCTAATTGTTTTTGGATTGTTATTTCACTTTTTAAGAAAAAGGAAATACCAATAAAATTACTTTTATTCCATCTTAAAATATTGTTAAAATTAACATTTGCCAATTGCCTAATGCTTATATAAGTTATATTTGTTACATAACTTAAACAGAACTACTATGTTAAAAAAATTAACTATCCTTTTACTAATAATTGGATTCACTTCAACAGTAAATGCTCAAATTAAAACACCACAACCAAGTCCGGCTTCAAAATTAGAACAGGTTGTTGGATTAACAGATATTACCCTTGAATATTCTAGACCTGCAATGCGTGGAAGAACTATTTTTGGAGATTTGGTACCTTACGGTAAAATATGGAGAACCGGAGCAAATGCAAATACAAAAATTACTTTTAGCAACAACGTAACTATTGACGGTAAAGAATTAAAAAAAGGAACGTATGCTATTTTCACTATTCCTAACGAAACCTCTTGGGATGTTATTTTTTACAATGATGCTACTAACTGGGGAGCACCTAAAGAGTTAGACGAAAGTAAAGTTAGTGCTAAAACAACGGTTGATGTACATTCCATTCCTTTTAATGTAGAATCATTTACAATAGACATTAATGACATTTCAAACAATGGTGCAACTTTAAATATAATTTGGGGAAAAACGTATGTTTCAGTTCCTTTTGAAGTTCCTACTGACATGGCTGTTTTAAAGAATATTGAAAAAATAATGGCAGGTCCTTCAGCTGGTGATTATTTTCAAGCAGCAACTTATTATCATACTGAAGGCAAAGATTTAAAACAAGCATTGGCTTGGATGCAAAAAGCAACCAAAGGAGATAATCCTCCTTATTGGTATTTGCGTAGAATGAGCTTAATTCAAGCTGATTTAGGAGATAAAGCAGGAGCTATTGCAACGGCAAAAAAATCTTTGGCTGGTGCTGAAAAAGAAGGAAACGAAGATTATATTAAAATGAATAAAGAATCAATTGCTAAATGGCAAAATCAATAATTATGAAAAAAATAAAATTTACACTTATCCTTATTTTAATTACTACTATTACTTTTGCACAAGAAAGCCCTAGAAAGCAAGCAACTGGAAAAATTGGTGAAGTAACCGTTACTATTGATTATGGTTCTCCTTTTGTTAAAGGAAGAACTATTTGGGGCGGTTTAGTAAAATACGGTAAAGTTTGGAGAGCAGGAGCCAATGAAAATACTACTTTTTCTTTTGATAAAGAAGTGACAATTGGAGGAGCATTAGTTCCTGCTGGGAAATATGGTTTTTTTATTATCCCTAACGAGAATAAAGATTGGGTACTTATTCTTAATAAAAAAAATGATGGCTGGGGAGCTTTTTCATACAATAAAGAAGAAGATATTGTACGTTTAAATGTAGCTCCAAAATTTGTAGATACCAATCAAGAAAGTTTAATGTATTCTATTGTAGCAAAAGGAATACAACTAGCTTGGGGAAAAATGAGAATTACACTTCCTGTAAAGTAAAACTAATTATAACTATAATCATAAAAAAACATCTCTTTCGAGATGTTTTTTTTATACTTTTTTCTATCCTTTTTTATTTAAAAATAGTTGAATAATAATTGCAATACCAATAACTAACGAACACCCAAATAAATTTAACCACAAGTACGGCATCCAATCAAATTTATAACCAATAACTACAATTACTTGAGTTATTAAAGCTGCTACAAAAACGGCATTCCCTTTTACATATTTTATAAAAAATGCCAATAAAAAAATTCCTAAAACATTTCCATAAAAAATAGAGCCAATAATATTTACCAATTGTATTAAATTATCAAATAAATTGGCAAAACTAGCTACCAAAATTGCAATAATTCCCCAAGCTAACGTAAACCATTTAGACGCTTTTACATAATGCCTATCTGTTTTTTCAGTAGTTACATTTCTTTTGTATAAATCTATAGCGGTAGTACTTGCTAGAGCATTTAATTCAGAGGCAGTACTACTCATGGCTGCCGATAAAATTACAGCCAATAACAAACCTATTAATCCTCTCGGTAGATTATTTAAAATGAAATGAATAAAAACGTAATCTTTATCATTTGTTTCAGCAGAAGCATCTGCTTTTTTAATAATTTTTTTAGCTTCTTCTCTATTTTGTTCTTCTAAAAGGTTTAAATGCTGTATTTCTTTCTCTAATACTTTACTATTTAAATTTGCACCATAATTCAAATTTACTTTTGCTTTCCTTAATTCAATTTCTTTATGTTTATTTTCTAACGCTTTATATTCAGAAGCATATTCAGAATTTTTAACAATTTCCGTTGCTGCAGGATTAAAATTTAGAGGTGAAGCATTGAACTGGTAAAACACAAAAACTAGAACTCCAACTAACAAAATAAAGAATTGCATTGGTACTTTTAACAATCCATTAAAAATTAAACCCCATTGCATTTCTTTCACAGATTTCCCTGATAAATAGCGTTGCACCTGACTTTGATCTGTTCCAAAATAAGAGAGTGCTAAAAAACTTCCTCCAATAATTCCACTCCAAAAAGTATACCTATTATCTAAATTAAACGAAAAATCTAATACATTCATTTTCCCACTTGCACCTGCAATTTTCAATGCTTTAGAAAAGGTAATATCAGCTGGTAAATAACTTACAATTAAGTAGAACGCAATAAACATCCCTGCAAATATTACAGCCATTTGATGTTTTTGAGTAACACTTACTGCTTTTGTACCTCCACTAACTGTATAAATAATTACTAAAACTCCAATTATAATATTTAAGGTAGTTAAATCCCATCCCAATACTGCTGATAAAATGATGGCAGGAGCAAAAATGGTAATTCCTGCTGCTAAACCACGCTGAATTAAGAACAAAAGAGCTGCTAAACTACGTGTTTTTAAATCAAAGCGGGTTTCTAAATACTCGTAGGCAGTAAAAACTTTTAGCTTGTGATAAATAGGAATAAAAACCAAACAAATAACTACCATTGCTATTGGTAATCCAAAGTAGAATTGTACAAATCCCATACCGCTGTGAAATGCTTGTCCGGGAGTTGATAAAAAAGTAATAGCACTCGCTTGAGTTGCCATAACAGACAAGCCTATAGTCCACCATTTTGCTTCACTACCACCTTTTATATAGTCTGTTACATTCTTACTACCTCGTGTTTTCCACGCACCATACGACACAATAAATAATAATGTTCCTATAAGTATAATCCAGTCTAATTGTTCCATCTTTTATGAGTAAATTTTCATTATAACATAGAATAAAACAATATATACTGCATTTACAATTAGAACAATGGTAAATTCTTTTTTCCAACTAAATTTATGTTTTTCCATTTCTAGTTATTCAATTGTTTGTTATTATTTTTACCTATTGAAATCATATTTGCAAACAATTTATAAGCTCCAGGTACACCTGCCGGCAATTCTCTAAAAAAACTAAGTCCGGTATAAATAAAATTCCCTTTCCCATATTTAGCAACTAATAAACTCCCTTTTTTAGCAGACTCATTAGTGTCATTCATACTTAAAACAGCAATAAAATGACTATCCCATTCATTTGGGAAATACAATCCTCTCTCTTGTACCCAACCTTTAAAATCATTTTCAGTTATTTTATTTGGATAATTTAAAATTTCATGAAAAGGCATAATTATTCTAACTTCTGCATTTTCATTGGTAACCCTATCTTTAGATAATTTTAATGGATAAGGAGCTACCGCTTCTACTTTTAATCTTCGATTTGTATTGTATTGTACAATTAAAGTACCTCCATTTTTTACATAATTATGTAATATTTTTTGATAATATTTAGCTCTAGTATTCGTATTATAAGCTCTAATTCCTAAAATTACTGCATCAAAATTCTTTAATTTTTCTGGAGTAATGTCTCTATTTTCCAATTCAATAACCGTATATCCTATTTGACGCAAACTGGTTGGAATTACATCTCCGGCTCCTTGAATATAGCCTAATACTTGTCCTTTTTTTTGAATATTTAATCGAACTACTTTTGCTTCTGAAGGCATTGTAACAGATTGAAAAGGGATATGATTATAATCAATTTCAATTAATTCATTTGTATAGGTTTTATCACCAACCTTAACAATTGGAGTTATAAATCCTTCAGACTCATTTACGGGCGGAACTACTTTAAAATTAAAATTTTGTTCTTCTCCTTTTTCAACGAATTCAAATTGATACTCTTCAGGCGAAAATTGCCATCCTTTTGGTGTGTTTAATACTAATTTTCCTTTTAAATTTTTGGTGTTCGATTTTATTTTAACTGTTATCTCTTGTACTTCATTATTTGGAAAAATATATACCTTTTCATTGAATGAAGCTGAAATTTTTGGCAAAATTTCAAAAGGTTTATATACTTCTCCTTTAACAGGGTCAGTATATTTATAAACAACCTCTCTAAAAAATGGAATTACAACATTTCCAAACTTTACATTAAACTTAACTTTTATTGAATGTGGCGTTTCTGGTAAACCTATGTAGCTTTTGTTAGTAACATTATACATTCCTAAACTCCCTTTTTTTAATAACCAGTACGGCGAAGTATATTTTTCTTCAGAAGGTATGTAGATTGATACCTTATTATTGTAATCCTTATTATTCAATAATTTTACTGAACTTATAATTTCCTTTTGTTCAGGTAAAATAATAACCGAGTTCAATGTAATTTGAATTAAACTCCTGTTAATTGCTTCAATATCTAGATCTATTTTACTATTGGGGGAAGCATTCGATTCTGAAGCTACCGCTTCCAAATACAAACCTGCACAAGCGGCTATTATATCCTTTATTTCTTTTAGTTTAATAACTTTCCAATGCTCATCTTTTATATTTTGAATTAGTTGATATGCCCTAACCAATTTAAAAATAC
Source organism: Lutibacter profundi (assembly GCF_001543325.1). Taxonomy (NCBI): domain Bacteria; kingdom Pseudomonadati; phylum Bacteroidota; class Flavobacteriia; order Flavobacteriales; family Flavobacteriaceae; genus Lutibacter; species Lutibacter profundi. The sequence continues at coordinate 76,537 of NZ_CP013355.1, read as the reverse complement.
TTGCAGCTGGGTTTTTAAAATTAAATTCTTTTTCAACTTCATTTAATATTTTCCCTATTTCCTCTCCTCCATCAACTCTACTCCAAGTGGTATTAATTCCATCAAAAATATTTTTACTCAAAGGAAAATCACCTTTTAAAAACTCTAAATATTCTATTTGGCTACCTCTTGTCCCTGTACTTCCAAAACCCTGAGATTGATGTTGGCTTCTACTTAAAGATGCTATTTCACTATTAGACATCCCTTTGCTAACATAAAAACTACCAATATCTAAACTTAATAAATTTGTTTTATCGGCTTCATTAAATTTTTCTTCACTGCCATAAAACCACCATGAAGTATTAAAAAATAAACGTTTTGGTTTCCAAGTTGCATCATTTTTTAAATGTGTTTTAAAATTTTTATCTGAAGCTAAATTAAAAGCTTCTACACTTAACATTGCAGAAGCTGTATGATGACCATGTGTTGTTCCTGGTGTTCTGTAGTTAAATCTATTAATAATCACATCAGGTCTAAATTTTCGAATAACAGAAACAACGTCATTTAATACTTCTTTTTTATTCCAAATTTTAAGTGTTTCGTCTGGGTGTTTTGAATATCCAAAGTCATTGGCTCTAGTAAAAAATTGGTGTCCACCATCAATTCTTCTAGCAGCCAATAATTCTTGAGTTCTAATTACGCCTAGCAGTTCCCTAATTTCTGAACCTACTAAATTTTGTCCACCATCACCTCTAGTTAAACTTAAATAAGCCGTTTGAGCTTTAATATTATTAGAAAAATAGGAGATTAATCGTGTATTTTCATCATCAGGATGTGCAGCCACATATAAAACACTTCCCAAAAAATTAAGTTTTTGTATTGAGGTATAAATGTCTCCTGAGGTAGGTTTTTTAGGTGCTTGTGCTAAAATTATAAAGGGACAAAAAAATAACAGGAATACTAGTAATAGTATATTCTTCATATAAAATTTAATTATTTAGTAGTGTAAACAAATATAAAATTAAATTTAAGACTTCACTTTTCAACACTAATAATTAACATAATTATAACTTTTATTGCTGTTATAATTTATATTTATTTGGCGTATATTTAGTTATTAATTTTTAGTTATAAACTGTTAATAAATATCTTTTTTAAAACAACTTTTTTAGAATATATTTGTAATTCATTCCATTAAAATAATCGTAGATGAAATTTATTGTATCAAGTAGTCAATTATTAAAACAGCTTCAAATTTTAGGTGGTGTTATCAATAATAGTAATACATTACCTATTTTGGATAATTTCTTATTTGAATTAAACCAAAATGAGTTAAAAATATCTGCTTCAGATTTAGAAACCACCATGAGTACCACTATAAATGTTGAGTCGGACTCAGAGGGTTCTGTAGCAATTTCGGCACGTTTATTATTAGATACCTTAAAAACATTTCCAAACCAACCACTAACATTTAAAACGGAGGAAAATAACACGGTTGAAATTAGCTCAAGTCAAGGTAAATATGATATGGCTTACTTTGATGGTAATGAATTTCCTAAAGCAATTTCAATAGAATCTCCAAAGAGTACAATTATACCGAGTGCTATTTTAGCAACCGCAATTTCAAAAACAATATTTGCTGCAGGAAATGATGATTTGAGACCCGTAATGAGTGGTGTATTTTTCCAATTTTCATCAGACAGTCTAACCTTTGTGGCAACTGATGCCCATAAATTAGTTAAATACTCAAGAACAGATATTACCGGAAATGATACTGCAGAATTTATAATGCCAAAAAAACCTCTAAACTTATTAAAAGGAATTTTAGGGAATTCAGAAAGTGATGTAACTATTGAATACAATGATGCGAATGCAAAATTTACATTTGACAATGTAATACTTGTTTGTAGGTTGATAGATGGAAAATACCCTAATTATGAAGCGGTTATTCCAAAAGAAAATCCAAATAAATTAACTGTTGATAGAGGTACGTTTTTAAATTCAGTTAAACGTGTATCTATTTTCTCCAGTAAAACTACGCATCAAATCCGCTTAAAAATGGCAGGTACTGAATTAAATATTTCTGCTGAAGACCTAGACTATTCAAACAAAGCTGAAGAACGTTTAGTTTGTGATTATCAAGGAGACGACTTACAAATTGGTTTTAACTCGCGTTTTTTAACTGAAATGTTGAGTAACTTAACTTCAAATGAAATTTTAATTGAAATGTCTTTACCCAATAGAGCTGGTATTTTAACTCCAATTGATGGCGTTGATGAAGGAGAAAATATAACAATGTTAGTAATGCCTGTAATGTTAAACAGTTAACAATGAAGCTTTATAAATAACTTCTATTTAAAATCTAAAAAACCACAGCTTATTCGTTGTGGTTTTTTTATTTAAAAATCTTACATTTAGCTTTTATTATTCTTTGCTTCAATAATTATGAAAATAAAATATTTTTTGCCCCTTTTTTCGATTTTATTTGGCTTCCTTTTTTTTATAAGCTGTCAAACCAACCATCAACAAAAAAAAGAGAAATTAAGAAATCTCCATGATACTATTGGCTTTGCACAATACAAATGGCAAATGGATTCTATTTATAACCGATTTCAACTAAAGGATAAGAAAAATAACAACCAGTGGAAAGCTGTTATTTGCCCTCATGACGATTACAAATATGCTGGAAAACTATATTATGAAGCATTAAAAGGTATAAATACTAATACCATAATTTTAATTGGTGTAGCGCATAAAGCCAAAAAATTTAATTTAAAAGATAAAATTATTTTTGGAAGCTATACACACTGGAAATCTCCCTACGGAAAACTTCCTGTTTCGCCCCTAAACAAAGAAATTTATTCAAAATTACCTGAAGAAGATTATTTAATTCATGATGACATGCAACAACTAGAACATTCTCTAGAAGCTATTATTCCCTTTTTACATAAAAAAAATAGGAATATAGAAATTGTTCCTATATTAGTTCCCTATATGAATTCTGAAAAAATTGATGTTGTAAGTACTCATTTATCCAAAGTGATTTATAATATTCTTAAATCTAGAAACTTAACTTTTGGTAAAGATTTAGCTATTGTAATTTCAAATGATGCAGTACATTACGGCGATGTAGATTGGAGTCAAAATTTAGCACCGTATGGCGTAGATTCGCTAGGAACAAACAAAGCAAGAAAACACGATTTGAAAATTATTAATTCTTATTTAATAAATAACATAGATAAAACTAAAATAGACTCTTTTTTATATGAAACTACACAAAAAGAAGATTATACTAAATACAACTGGGTTTGGTGCGGCAGATATGCTGTTCCCTTTGGTTTAGCAACTGCTAATAAATTAAATATTTTACAAAATAACAAACCACTTAAAGGTACTTTCTTAAAATATGAAACAAGTATAGACCACTCTCTTATTGAAGTTGAAGATTTACAAATGGGAACAACAGCTATTGCAACCCAAAGACATTGGGTGGGGTATGCAAGTATTAAATACGAATAATAACTTATGAATTTTCTTGCTCACTTATATCTTTCTAAAAACAATAAAAATATTCTAATTGGTAATTTTATTGCAGACGCTGTAAAAGGAAATAAATACAATAATTTTCCTGCAGAAATTAAAGCAGGTATTTTATTACATCGAGAAATTGATAATTATACAGACAAACACCCAATTGTGCGAAAAAGCAAACGTCGTTTACACGAACGATACAAACATTATGATGGGGTTATTATTGATATTTTATACGATCATTTTTTAGCTAAAAACTGGCAAAATTATTCAACTATACCTCTTGAACTCTATGCTGCTAATACCTACACATTTTTACAAAACAATGTTGATATATTTCCTGAAAAAATTCAAAAAATATTACCCTATATGATTGAACATAATTGGTTAGTAGCCTATGCTTCAATTAATGGAATTGAAAAAATATTACAGGGAATGAACAAACGAACGAAAGGAATTTCTAAAATGGATATGGCCATTGAAGATTTAAAAAATAACTACAAAGAACTTGAATTAGATTTCACAACTTTTTTTAAAAGTTTAGAACAATTTACAGAAGAAAAAACAACTTTATTACTTTTAACATGAAAAAAATTATTTTACTTTCACTAGTTTCTATACTCTTTTTACAGTGCAAAAACACATCTAATACTGAACCAAAAAACACTAAAACAACTGGGTTTATTGCCGATAGTGCTATGGTGGTTTGTGCCAGAGAAGAAGCCTCTAAAATTGGAACTGCAATTTTAAAAAAAGGAGGGAATGCCTTTGATGCAATGATAGCTACTCATTTTGCTTTGGCTGTCTCTTATCCATTTGCAGGAAACATAGGTGGTGGCGGATTTATGGTTTTCCGAACAAATAAAGGAAAAACAGGAGCTTTGGATTTTAGAGAAAAAGCTCCTTTAGCTGCTTCAAAAAATATGTACTTAGATGAAAAAGGAAATGTTATTAAAGGTAAAAGCACCTTAGGGTCTGTTGCAATTGGCGTACCTGGAAGTGTAGATGGTGTTTTTAAAGTATATGAAAAATATGGAACATTACCTTTTGCAGAATTAATACAACCTGCTATTGATTTGGCTAAAAAAGGTGTTGTTGTTACAAAAAAGCAAGCTAAAAGTTTTGCCAAGTACCGAAAATATTTCTCGCAAGCAAATAACACCACAATTATGTTAGATGCCAATTGGAAAGAAGGGGACAGTATTAAATACATCAATTTAGCAAAAACCCTTGAGCGAATAAGAGACAACGGTAGAGATGGTTTTTACAAAGGGAAAACTGCCGATATGCTCGTAAATTACGTTCAGGAATTAGGAGGGATAATTACTAAAAAAGATTTGGAAATTTACGATTCAAAATGGCGTAATGCTATTGAGTTTAAGTATAAAGATTTAAAAATTATATCGATGTCGCCTCCTTCTAGTGGCGGAATTTGTATTGCACAAATTTTTAATGCTATTGAACCTTATGATATTGCTTCTTTTGGTCATAATTCTGTAAAAACAATCCAATTAATAACAGAAGCCGAAAGAAGAGCTTATGCAGATAGATCTTTTTATTTAGGTGATCCAGATTTTGTTAAAATTCCTATTGATACGTTAATTTCATATAACTATACTCAAAAAAGAATGGCTAATTTTTCATGGGATAAAGCAACACTATCTTCAGAAGTTAGCCATGGAAATATTGTTGGTTTTGAAAGTGATGAAACTACCCATTACTCAATTATTGATACTTATGGCAATGCCATTTCAGTTACCACCACTTTAAACGGTGCTTTTGGTTCTAAAGTTTTTGTGCCTGAAGGTGGGTTTTTACTAAATAATGAAATGGATGATTTTAGTTCAAAACCCGGAGTTCCAAACATGTTTGGATTAATTGGTGCTGAAGCAAATGCTATTCAACCTGAAAAACGAATGCTTAGCTCTATGACTCCTACAATTGTTGAAAAAAACAAACAACTCTATATGACTCTAGGTTCTCCAGGAGGTTCAACCATTATTACTTCAGTTATGCAAACCATCTTAAATGTATATGAATACAATTTTAGTATGCAAGAGGCTGTAAATGCCCCTAGGTTTCATCATCAATGGCTACCAGATGTTATAACATTTGAACCCAAAGGTTTTGATAGCATTACATTGCTAAAACTACAAGAAAAGGGATATAAAATAAACAAGAAAAACTCTAGAATACTCGGTAAAGTAGATGCTATTTTAGTACTTCCAAATGGAAAATTAGAAGGTGGAGCAGATTATAGAGGTGATGATAAAGCAGCTGGATTTTAATTTTAAATTAATTATTTTAGAGGTTTAACTAAATAAATTTAAATAAAACACTATGAATTCTAAAACAATTGCCAACGGAATTTTAAAAGCAATTGCCATTATTGTTGGCGTTTTGCTACTACTTTATTTTTTATTTAGCATACAATCAATATTAATTTACATTGCTATTTCAGCCGTTATTTCATTAATTGCCAGACCCATAATTCAATTTTTAAAAAGAAAATTAAAATTGCCTAATACATTTGCTGTTATTACTACAATGTTGGTGTTTTTAGGCCTTTTAGCTGGGCTAATTAGTATGTTTATTCCACTTATAATTAAACAAGGACAAAATTTATCTTTATTAAATATTGATCAACTGCAATCTAATATTCAAAATATCTTAAATCAGTTAAATGATTATTTTTTATTACACAATATTGATATTTTAAACGAGTTAAAAAATGCCGATTTATTTAAAAACTTAATAGTAATTCCCAATCTATTAAATTCAGTAATTGGAATGGTAGGAAATTTAAGTATTGGTTTATTTTCAGTATTATTTATCTCTTTCTTTTTTATGAAAGATACACATTTACTTGAAAATTCTATTTACACAATGGTAAATGATAAAAGTGAAAGTAAACTAAAAAAATCACTCACAAGCATCAAAAATTTACTATCGCGCTATTTTGTTGGGCTTATTTTTCAAATAACAATTCTATTTCTTATTTACACCGTAATCTTACTTATTTTTGGTATTGAAAATGCTGTAGTAATTGCTTTTTTATGTGCTTTATTAAACTTAATTCCGTACGTAGGTCCACTAATTGGAGGTGTTTTAATGCTATTTTTAACTATGAGCAATAATTTGGGTGAAGATTTTCAAACGGTAATTTTACCAACCACTATCTATGTAATGATTGGTTATTTAATTGCGCAACTTATAGATAATTTTGTAAGTCAGCCTCTTATATTTTCAAATAGTGTAAAATCACATCCCTTAGAAATATTTTTAGTGATTATGATTGGTGGTGTTTTGTTTGGAGTGGTTGGAATGATTGTTGCCGTACCAACATACACATCTATTAAAGTAATTCTAAAAGCTTTCTTATCAGATAACAAAATTGTAAAATCATTGACTAAAAATTTATGATACAATATGCTCCTTTTGTGTTTACTGAATAACAGCAGAACCATTCCTAAATTTAGTGAACTAAATAATCAATTATTTTGAATAGCAATATTTTAACTAAAGAAGTCCAACATTTTATAAATACAAATTTAAAAACAGACATCACAAAACTGATTTTAAAAGGAAGCCCTTTTTCTTTAGTTTCTATTCAAGAATTGGCTGAACAAATTGTTGCCAAAAACAAATGCAAAACAAAATTACCAACTTGGTTTTCTGCAAAAAAAATTTACTATCCAAACAAACTAAATATTGAACAAACTTCTTCTGAAATTACCGCAAAATATAAAGCAAATTTAATCTCAGGTAAAAATTTAATTGATATAACTGGCGGATTTGGAGTAGATGCTTCTTGTTTTTCAAAAAAAGTTAATTCAGTAATACATTGTGAAATAAATGAAGAATTATCATCAATTACTTCACATAATTTAAAACAATTAAATATTGAAAATATAAAAACTGTAAACGCTGATGGAATTGCGTATTTACAAATAAATAGTACAAAATACGATTGGATTTATGCCGATCCTTCACGAAGAAATGACCTAAAAGAAAAAGTTTTTTTGCTAAAAGATTGCTCGCCAAACATCCCTGATAATTTAAAATTATTGTTTGATAAATCAAATGCTATTTTATTAAAAATCTCACCAATATTAGACATTACAAGTGCTATAAATGAATTGATATTTGTAAAAGAAATTCATGTGATTGCTGTTGACAATGAAGTGAAAGAATTGTTATTTCTGTTAAAAAACAATTACACGCAAACTATTGATATTAAAACAGTTAACTTTAATAAAATAAATAACGAGTATTTTAATTTTAGTGTAGATAAAGAAAGTTTTGCTACTTTTTCAGAACCAAAAAAATACTTATACGAACCCAATGTTGCCATTTTAAAATCGGGGGGATTTACTCAAGTTTCTGAGCATTTCAAAATAGATAAATTACATACTCACTCTCACTTATACACATCAAATAATTTAATAGAATTTCCCGGAAGGAGGTTTAAAATAAAACAGCTAATTTCGTATGATAAAAAACAATTGAAAAAATTAATCCCTTCAAAAAAAGCAAATATAACAACTCGTAATTTTCCGGAAACTGTTGCTCAAATTCGACAAAAAACAAAATTTAAAGAAGGTGGAAATCAATACCTTTTTTTTACAACAAACTTAAACAACAAGCATATTGTATTAATTTGTGAAAAGGTTTAAAAACCTTAACAAAATTCTTCATTAATTTTTAGTATTTTTAACCCAATTATATTCTGTTAAAAATGGCAAATAAAAATATACGTACCTTATCATCAAGAAAAGAATTAGATGATAACTTATTTGAAAATATAGCACGTTTATCTCACAAAAATGCTGCTAAAGAAGATTTTCAAGAATTGGCAAAAAAATTTCTTATTGATGATTCTGTACTTATTGGAACGTCTTCTTTTTACGATTTTACCAGAGAAAGTAATCGAAACAAAAAAATACATATTTGTAGCGGAACTGCCTGTATGGTTGCCAATACTCAAAACAACCTTCATAAAAATATAGAAAATTATTTTTCAAAAGATGAAATTGGTCATGCTGCTTGTATTGGTCACTGTCATTCAAATAATGCATTTATGTTTGATGACAAAACATACTCTGCACATTCAAACAAAGAATTAAAACAAATTATTTTGAAAAATATCAGTTCGAGCGCAGTCGAGAACTATTACAACATAGGTTGTAACACAACACCTATTTTAACTTCAAAAATTGAAAATATAGAAACATTTTATGCCCTTGCTGAAACTTTTAAAAAGAAGCCTCAGCAAGTAATTCAGGAAATTAAAACTTCCAATTTACGCGGACGAGGTGGTGCCGGATTTCCATTTTGGTTTAAGTTAGATGCCGTATTTAAAGAACCCTCCAACTTCGCTGAGGATGACACCCAAAAATACATTGTTTGCAATGCCGATGAAGGTGATCCCGGTGCATATTCTGATATGTATTTAATGGAACATCAACCTCATAAAGTATTGTTTGGAATGTATATATCTGGTTTAACCGTTGGTGCAAATACTGGTGTTTTATACATTCGAGGAGAATATCCAAATTCAATAAAAATTATTTCAGATGCTATTCATGAATTGAAAGAAAAAAACTTAATTGGTGATTTTAGGTTTAAAATAATACGCGGACAAGGTTCATATGTTTGTGGTGAAGAAACAGCGCTTTTAAATTCAATTGAAGGTTTGCGTCCTGAAGTTCGTGTCCGTCCACCGTACCCAGCACAATATGGTTTATTTGGCAAACCAACGGTATTGAGTAATGTTGAAACTTTTGCCAATATCCACTGGATTTTAGAAAATGGAGGAAATGCTTATGCTAATTTGGGAACTAAACAATCTACCGGAACAAAATTAGTTTCCTTAGATAGTTTTTTTAACAATCCCGGTATTTATGAAATTGAAATGGGAACAGCTTTACAAACTGTTTTTAATGATTTTGGAAACGGTTTTAAATCTGAAATAAAAGCATTACAAATTGGTGGCCCTTTGGGAGGAATTGTTCCAATGCACAAAATTGCCGATTTAACGTTGGATTTTGAATCATTAAATCAAAACGGCTTTTTATTAGGACACGCAAGTGTTGTTTCTATCCCAAAAGATTTTTCAATGATTCAATTCTTAGAACATCTATTAGAATTTACCGCTGATGAATCTTGCGGAAAATGTTATCCCTGTAGAATTGGCGCTCATAGAGGAATGGAATTGCTTCAAAAAGCACAAACAGCAAATTACAAGATTGATAAACAACTGTTTAACGACTTGTTAGAGACTTTAGAAATTGGATCGCTATGCGCATTAGGTGGGGGAGTTCCGCTTCCAATAAAAAATGCATTACAGTATTTTAATGATGAATTGAAACAATTCTTTACTTCAAACTAAAATCAATTATGAAAGCATATATCAACAATACAGCATACGATTTTTTACAAGGTGAAACCATTTTAGAATTTGTTAGAAGAATTGAAAAAAATAACAACGCCATTCCAACTATGTGCCAAGATGATAGATTGGAAAATTTTGGTTCTTGTAGGGTTTGTTCAGTAGAAGTAGCTCGTGAAAAAGACGGAATTACAAAAACAATGGCATCATGCCATACGCCAATTGCTGAAAGATTATACATTTATCACAATACTGAAAAAATTAAACGTCTTCGCAAAAATATTGTTGAATTGGTTTTAACAGATTATCCTGCTGATAAAATATTCCCTGCAAAAGGTAAAAAAGCAACACCTTTTCAAGAAACCATTACTCAAATAGGAATTCCAACTATTCGCTACCCAAAAGGAGAAAATCATTTAGATATTGAACCCGATACATCACATCCTTATATAAAATCTGATTTATCCCAATGTATCAATTGTTTTAGATGTGTTCGTGCTTGTGAAGAAATTCAAGGTGAAATGATTTTAGGAATGTCTGGACGAGGATTTGCAACTAACATTATTAAAGGTTTTGATACTTCGTTTAATTTATCGGCCTGTGTTTCTTGCGGTGCTTGTGTGCAAACGTGTCCAACTGATGCTTTAACCGATAAATTTGAAACAAAAACACTAATTGCTGATAAAACTGTAAGAACAACCTGTACGTATTGTGGTGTTGGCTGCCAGTTAGATGTATCCGTAATTAATGGTGAAATTAAAGGAATTCAAGCACCTGAAACTGCCGAAGTTAATGAAGGTCATACTTGTTTAAAAGGACGCTTTGCTTTTCAATTTTACAACCATCCCGATAGGTTAAAAGAGCCTTTGATTAAAAAAAATGGAAAGTTTGAAGAAGTTTCTTGGAATGAAGCCTATGATTTTATTACAAAAAAATTAATAAGCATAAAAAATGAATACGGAGCTGATGCTGTTGGTGGAATTTCATCTTCAAGAGCTACCAACGAGGAAAATTATTTAATGCAAAAAATGATTCGTGTTGCCATTGGAACCAATAATATTGATGGTTGTGCACGTGTATGCCACGCTCCTACCGCTTACGGAATGCAACAAGCCTTTGGAACTGGTGCAGCAACAAATTCTATTGAAGATTTAAATCAAACCGATGCCATTTTCTTATTTGGTGCAAATCCAACAGAAGCGCATCCTGTTACTGGAGCAAAAATTAAGCAACTTTTTATGAAAGGAGTTACAAGTATTGTTGTTGATCCTGTAAAAACAAAGTTAGCAAAACTGGCTACCTATCATTTGCAATTACGCCCCGGAACAAATGTGGCTATTTTAAATATGATGGCACATTATATTATTAAAGAAAAATTGGTGAATCAATCGTTTATAAATCAATATACTGAGTTTTACAAAGATTTTGAGGCACATGTTGCCGATTTAGATATGAGTGAATTAGAGGAGCTTACAGGCGTTTCTAAAGAATTGGTAAAAAAAGCTGCTATTGCGTATGCGTCTGCTGAAAGAGCCATGGAATTCCACGGTTTAGGAGTTACCGAGCATTACCAAGGTAGTAAAACGGTAATGTTACTTTCAAATATAGCTATGATGACCGGTAATATTGGCAAAAATGGTGCTGGATTAAATCCGCTACGTGGACAAAACAACGTACAAGGTGCTGCTGATATGGGTGTACAACCACATCAAGGTGCTGGATATATGGATGTTAACAATTTTGAAGTCCAACAATATTATGCTAAAAAATACGGCGTAGATAAAATGCCTGAACACGAAGGTTTAAAAATTCCTGAAATGATAGATGCTACACTTCAAGGGAAATTTAAAGCACTTTGGATTATGGGAGAAGATACGTTAATGACCGATCCAAATTCTAATCATATACGCAAAGCATTTGAAAAACTAGACCTATTGATAGTTCAAGAATTATTTATGAGTGCAACTGCTGAAATGGCTGATATAGTTTTACCTGCTGCTTCCTATTTTGAGAAAAACGGAACATTTACCAATGGTGAGCGTAGAGTGCAACGTGTTAATAAAGTAATTGACTCCATTGGAAATTGTAAATCTGATGGGCAAATTATGATTGATATGATGCATAGATTAGGGTACAAACAACCTACTGGGCAACTATATGATGCAGCTAAAATAGTTGAAGAAATAGCGGATGTAATTCCGTTTATGAAAGGTGTAACTTGGGAAGGTTTAGGTAAAAACGGATTGCAATGGCCTGTAAAAGATGATGGTACCGATACCAAAATGCTACATATTAACGGGAATTTTAAAAAAGGAAAAGGAACTTTTCATCATTTTGATTTTGAAGAAACTCCAGAATTAGTGGAACACCGTAAAAAGTTTCCTTTCATTCTAACTACAGCTCGCCAGCTTGAACATTACAATTCTGGTACTATGACACGTAGAACGGAAAATCAATTAATATCTTCAAACGATTATTTAGAAATCAATCCGCTAGATGCAGGTAAAAAAGATATTTCAGAAGGTGATGCCGTTCGTATTTTTTCTGATCGTGGAAGCGTAAACATTCCTGTTAAATTAAATTATACCGTAAAACCGGGTATTGTACGTACAACATTTCACCAGCCTGAAATTTTTATCAATTTAATTACTGGGAATGTTGGCGACAAAGAAACTTTAACTCCTGAATACAAAGTTGTAGCGGTTGATTTTGAAAAAATTTAAATGTCATTTAAAGTTGTTCAAGACTTTATCACTAAAACTAACCGCCATAGCGAACCTGCCTATCTGGCACGGCAGGCAAGGTAAAGCTATCTCTTAAAATAAAAGATTGCCACAATTTCTTTAAAACTTTGCAATGTTGAACTATAAAAACAATAAACTACACGTTTTAAGTAATAAAATACACTTTTTAACAAATAATTTGCATTACATAAATATTTATTTGTATATTTGCACTGTAAGAGCGTCCCTATAATTGCAAATTTTTACGGAGAGGGTTTGCGGTTTGTTGATTTTTACGCTAAAAATACCCGTTTTTAGTTAACAAAAAATCAAATTTTGCTTTTAATATCTCCAAAATAGAGATTTTATATACTAAAATTAAAAGTATTTCATTTCTTATTTTCAAAAGGTGCAACCCCGTAAAATAAGAGAAAAATAGCTTTTCGAACCCCTTATTTTTAAAATATTTTAAAAATAACGAGGATTTTTTTTGCCTAATTGTAAGATTAAGTATATATTTGATGTTCTTACTAATCATTTAATTCTTACAAAAAATGAAAAAATTAAAATTAATTTTCGGATTGCTTATGGTATCTGCTTTTGTTGCAGTTGCAGTTTTAAGCTACACTTCTAGTGATCAAGCTATTTTAAAATCTGATATTATTTTACCTAGACAAGGGTAATTTCTAACCTTTACATCTTAATCACGATGATAATAATACCACAATAATTACTTATTGTGGTTTTTGTGTTTATTAAAATTAATTTTATTACATTTGATTTATGTATTTAATATATTTATTTAATGAAAGGCAGTAGAAAAACTTCATTATGGATTGGTAGTATTATTATTTTAATTATAATATTTATTCCATACTTATTATATATTCATCAAAGTATCCCAAGAGAAATAGAAAATTTTGATACAATATTTGGTGTAATTAAAGGAGGTTATTATCTAAGAGTTCAAACGTATGTATATTTTTTCTTATCTAAATTTGTACCACTCGTCCTCTTAATTATATGGTTTGTCACCAATAAACACTGGTGGGTACATGCCCTAATTATCCCCATGTCTGTTTATTTGTTTCAACTAATTGCTGTTATTAACGATAGTGAACAATATGTAGATGAAGTCGATTTTATATACACAGTACCTATTACTGCCATAATATTTGTTATTTTATATTTTATACGTAGTAAACTCGCTATTTATATTGGAGCGGTAGATTTAAAAAAGGAAATGGATGAAAACATGAAAAACCCTAAAAAAATAGGTTAACAAAACGCCATATAAGCATAGAGTTACTGTACGTTCATTTTCTTAATAAAAACAAGAAAAACATTATTACATGGTCTATAGTTTTGTAACTGTCGCAAGGTTAACTATACGCAATGGTTAAATTGCATTCAACTTAAAATACTTGCTTTTCCTTTTTTTTAATGTTTTAATGTTCGTTGTTTTTTTAATAACCATTTGTACTATAATTTTAATAAGGTTTCTTCTATTGCCTTTTTCTTCTTTTCTTCAACACCTACTTGATTTGCAAATTTTCCCCATTGCCCTACAATATTTCCAACTTGTTTCACTATTTTTTTAACATTTTTTATATTCATAGATTTTCCTAGTACTAAAAAATCATCTAAAGCTATATTTTTACGTTTTCCGTTTATACTCAAGGCGTGCTGGCTTACCCAAATGCTATCAGGTTTGTAAGCATGGCATATATCGTAAGCAGGAGCTAATTCCCATTTTTCTTCTTTTTTTAAACGAAAAGAAAAGTTTTTTGTATGATCATCACAGTTTCTACTCAATACATTAAACACCATTCTTCTAAACATTTCTTCAGCCTCTTGGTAACTCAGTCTAAGCTCTCTCATTGTTTGGAACAATTGCTCATAACTAAAACTAGTTACTTCATTGTAGTCAAAATGTTTTATCCCGCAAAGCGTTTGAATATGATGTTTTACATTTCCTTCACCTCTATCAAAACGCTTTGTCATAAAATGAGCCCTACCATTCTCTTCTAACAAATCACAAGGCATCATATTAATACCACAATCTTTCGCCATTAAATAATAAGCCATTTCTACCCTTCCATACCCTTGAGTATCACCTAATTGAACATTACTTACACCATCTAATTTTAGTAACCAATGTTCAAATCCTTTAGGTGCTTTTGATTGTCCAGAGCGGACTTCTCCTGTTTTTTTATTGTAAGCTATCACAGCTTTTGGACGTGCACCTCCTGCCGAAGTACCAATAGTGATAATTTGTTTAATTGCCTCTTCTGTATTCACATTCATATTTGCATTAAAATCTCCCCTTTGATTTAACATTTTCTGAGCAATATCAACCAATCCCTCAACTTCAACTTTAAAAGTATTTTTCGTTTCTTTTAGTTGAGCAGGTTCAAACTCTAAAGCTCCCATACCTCTCGCTCCTATAAAACACAATTGCTCAACTGGGTTCATACTTTTTGCTGGGCGGCCTTGTTTTGCCAACCAAATATCTATTAACTGATTTCCATATTTATCAGGAAGTGAGTCGGCCAATAATCCAGGTAACCCCTTAAAGGTATTGTACTCACTATTTCTAGATGGTCTTAACTCTGGAAATGAAAAAATTGTTTGACTTGAATTTATAGGCATTTTTAAAGGTGCTAAATTCCAACCTTTCTGTACAAACTTGGGGTCATATTCAAATAAACCTAATTGCTGCTCTTGATCCCAAGCAATTGCACCAACCATTTCTCCCCAAATTTTAATAAATGCTGTTGTTACCATTACCAATTACTTTTATTGTTTTCATTTTTTTTAGTACCACTTGCTCTTTTTCTTTGCTCTTGTTCCAATTTTGCTAAAGCTATTGGACTTATTTTTTTTTGTACTTGAAAACACTCCATAATATGAAGTAGCTGAAGCACTCTAAGCACTTGTATCAACGTTGCTACTGTTACTGTTTCTCCCCTTTCTAATAGGCTAAGTGTTGATCTGCTTATATTAGCCGCATTAGCCACTTCTGTTTGAGATTTATTTTGTTGTAGGCGATGATGCTTTATAAATGTTCCAATAGTTCCATTAAGTGCTCTATCGCTCATTGCATACCAATCATTGCGTGATTTATCATTCATAATAGGTTATTTTATACATTACGTATGATTTATCATACAAATATACAACATTTAATATAGATAGCATATCAAATGTATGTTATATCATTCATAATATTATATTTTAAGCATTATTGAATGATTTATCATGCTTTTTTAGGTATTCACAATATACTTTACAGTTTTCTATTGACAAAAAGTAATTAAAAGTGTAGTTGTTATTTTCATAGTTGTCTTTTTAAATTATACTTTGTTAAAGACGAAAGTAAAATCAACTATACTTTCTTTGGTTCCATGTGCTGAGAATCAAAAAAAGAAGCTCGCTTCTTTTTGAAACTCACATGTGGCTGTATATGTTTTAGTTAATTTTTTTAATACCAACATAATACAAGTCGAACCCGCCTAATCCTCCCGGTCTATTAGATGAGAAAATCATAATATCATTACTAAAGTCCCATTGCTCTCTAACAATAGGGCGAAACTCGTCATATTGAGTGTTTATTTTATCTCCAAAATTTATAGGGAGTGACCATTCTCCATTATCATAAATTGAATAATACAAATCGTACCCCCCGTAACCACCATCTCTATTAGAAGTAAAAACCATAAAATCACCAAGTATAAATGGGCACTTATCATCAAAAGAAGATGATAATATTGTTGATTTTAGAGATGCGGAATTGGTATTATTTAATATTTCAAGAACACCTTTTGTATTATCAGTTTCATTTGAATAAATATTATAGGTGCCTTCTCTATTTGATGTGAAAAATAATTTTGAGTTATCTTTATTAAAAGTAGGGTAAGCATCATCAAATTCAGAGTTCATAAAATCTACTCCTTTTGGTAAAACATATGCTTCTCTATCAAGATTATGTGTGTACATGATATCTTGATTTCCAGAACTTCCGCTTGAATACAAGAAAATATAGGATTCATATCGTCCATTAATATTTGTTCCTCCTTGTTTCCTTCCTTTTGGAATTAAATATGGGCCAAATTCATTAGATGTTGTGTTTATTATATTTAATGCAATAGTTAAATTACTATTTTCAATAACAACATTTAAATTCCCATTTGTATTATTAAAAACATTTAGAATTCCACTTGTTTTGGAAAAATCAATTGACATAAGTTTATATATAATATCATAATTATTTCCATTACTTCTTCTATTAGAAGAAAAACAAAAAGGGAAGGTTTCTCCTAAACTTGGCGCAGTGGAATTATAATCATCATATTGGGTGTTAAAATCGGTTAAATTAGTAGGGGTTTCAGGGAATTCTCCTATAAAATATTTATAGCCAGAATTAGGCTTATTGTAATCATCAAGAATACACGAATAGATTAAAAATACAAACAAACAAACAAACAAACAAACAAACAAACAAACTAAATATAGATATCTGTTTAATTAGTGTTCTTGTTTTCATACCTTAATTTTTTAATAAAGCACAACTCCTTATATAATACTATTACAACCTATAATTACTTTGAACAAATGATTATAACTGTATTTAAAAAGTTATTGAGATTCAATTTATTTTAATGCTAATTTAATAAAAAAAGAGATGTAATTTATAGGGTTTCTTAATTTAGAATGGTTATTGAAATGATAGAATTATAGTTCCTTAGCACTCCGTGCTGAGAATCAAAAAAAATAATTACGGCACTTCATTTCAAAAAAAGAAGCGAGCTTCATTTTGAAACTCAATTTAATTGTATGTTTTACAATTTACAACTAAAACAGGATTATAGCTCCTTAGCACTCCGTGCTGAGAATCAAAAAAAATAATTACGGCACTTCATTTCAAAAAAAGAAGCGAGCTTCATTTTGAAACTCAATTTAATTGTATGTTTTACAATTTACAACTAAAACAGGATTATAGCTCCTTAGCACTCCGTGCTGAGAATCAAAAAAAATAATTACGGCACTTCATTTCAAAAAAAGAAGCGAGCTTCATTTTGAAACTCGCTTGTAATTAAATCTTTTTTTTGATTCATTCGTGATCGCGACAGGATTCGAACCTGTGACCGTCTGCTTAGAAGGCAGATGCTCTATCCAGCTGAGCTACGCGACCATTATTTTTACTTTGTCGGGGTGGCAGGATTCGAACCTGCGACCTCCTCGTCCCAAACGAGGCGCGATGACCGGGCTACGCTACACCCCGAAAAATAAAAAAGCGGAGAGACAGGGATTCGAACCCTGGCGACAGTTACCCGTCGACAGATTAGCAATCTGCTCCATTACCACTCTGGCACCTCTCCTAAAAATATGTATCTGAACTTATTTTTGCGAGTGCAAATGTAACATTAGAAATGCATTTACACAACATTTTTCACTCTTTTTATTAGAAAAATAGACTTATTTATTCTGGATAGTCAATTCTTAAATGGTATATATTTTTCAACTTCTTTTTTAAAACCTTCTTAATAGTCTGCAATTCTTTAAAAGTAATATCTGCATTCATAAATTGCCCATCTTCTAACTGCTTGCTAACTATTTTTTCAACTAAATTATCTAACATTTGAGCCGTAGGCTCTTTTAAACTTCGTGAAGCCGCTTCTACAGCATCACACATCATTAATATGGCAGTTTCTTTAGAAAAAGGTATTGGACCTGGATATTGAAAATAAGTACTATCTACTTCTCCTCCATTTAGTTCTTCTTCTTTTTTGTAAAAATAATAGACTAGTGAAGTTCCGTGGTGTGTTCTAATAAAATCTATAATTCTATCTGGTATATGATTCTTTTTTGCTAATTCTACCCCTTTAATTACATGGTTAATTATAATATGCGCACTATCTTTTGGGGTAAGTTCATTATGCGGATTTACATTCGTTGATTGATTTTCAGTAAAATACATTGGATTATCCATTTTTCCTATATCATGATACAAAGCTCCTGTTCGAACTAGTACCGAATTTGCATTAATTTCATTTGCCGAAGCTTCTGCTAAATTAGCCACTTGCAAAGAATGTTGAAAAGTTCCTGGAGCTTTTTCAGCCAATTGCCTCAATAACTTTGAATTGGTGTCAGATAATTCTTTCAAAGACTCATCTGAAACCAAGCCAAACATTTTTTCAAATATATATATTAGTGGTAATACAAATAATGTTGCTCCTCCATTTAAAGCAAAATATATGAATTTTTCCCAATTTAAATTTTGTGCATTTCCCTCTTGGATAATAGAAAATGCAAAATAGGCAACAAAATATACAAACGTAATTTGTAGCACTGAGATAAATAGATTTGCTCTTTTATGAAGCTCAGAAATAGTTAAAATGGTAACAATTCCGGCAATTATTTGGAGAAAAATAAATTCAAAACTATTGGGCACAATAAAACCTAAAAGCAATACTGTTAGCACATGAGAAAACAAGCCTAATCTCGCATCAAAAAAGGCTTTTAAAACCAAGGGTAATATTACAATTGGTGCTACATAAATATATTTAGCATCGTACTTTACAATAAGTGTTATAAGCAACACAATTAAAATAATATTAAAAAATATAAATGTTACTTTATTGTTATTATCAAAAATTTCAACTCTATATTTTTTTAAGAAAAGTAGTAGCATTAAAAATGCCAGAGCAACCAATATGGTGTATCCAAAAACAATCCAATTGTAATTTGATTTGCTCCAAACTTGCGATTCAAACTCACTTTTAATTGAATTTAATATGGCTAATTTTTCACCTTCAACAATATCGCCTTTAAAAATAATTCGTTCTTTCTCTGAAACTAATCCTTTTGTATATGAAATTTTACTTAAATTATCTTGAAGCATTTTATTCGTAAAACTTTCATCAAAAATTACATTTGGTTTTAACTCTTGATAAAGAATATTTAAAATTTCATTTTCTTCCTCTGTGTATGGCTGAATTCCAATTTTAGAGTTTAAAAACCCTGAAATTTGAGATGATTTAAAAAGTTTATTAAATTTGATATTCTGTATTGTATTACCTTTTCTTAAGGCAATATCTAAATTTTCATCAATTATATTATTTGTATCTTCTAAATAACCATATTCATAAATTTTATTTACAATTGATTGCACCTTTTGAATAAGATTGTTTTTATCTACTTCTGATAATTTTGAATTAGCCAAAACACTATTAACACTGGTAAAAATAGTTTTTTTTACATTTGAAACAATTTCTTCATTATATGCGTAAAATTGTTTAGAAGTTTTCTTTATTTGTGCTTTTTCTTTATCAATTTCTTCTTTAGATTTTTTTATTGCAAAATCAAATGGTGCATAATAATTTTCGTACTGCCAAGGTTTTCCTTTTTGGAATTCATATTTAAATTGGCCACCTTTTGGAAATAAATACACAACCAAAACTACGGTAACTATGTATAAGAATAGCTTATATATTAACGAATGATTTACTAATAATTTATTTATAATTTTTTTCACGAAGTTTGCATTTGCCTTTCAAAAATAACAATTATTATGTTATATGCATTTGCAATTTGATTTATTTTTTAAGATATCTTCCAATCTATCGGGTGTATTCTTTTTAATCCAGTCTCTATAGTTGGTGTACCCTATTTTTTTATGAATTTGATTTATCTTATCTAAAATTCCTTCAATTACTGATTTTGGCTGAACATGGCGCTTTGAAATTTCACCAACTATAGCGTTTAAATTGTTATTAACCTCACTTTTAATTTCATTATTCATATTTGTTAACCATTTTTCTAATGCATCTTCTGTTAAATGTTCATCAATAATCAATGTTGTTATTTGTTTTCCATGTTGTTTAGATTCTTGAATATTACCACGCCCTGTTACTGCATTACCAACGGCAAAAACATTTTCAAAACCTACCACTTGATAATTTGCATTTTTACGCATTTTCAATGAAGAATGTTCATATTCTAAGCCTTCCAATTGTTCAGGAATGCTACCAATAGAAGAAATTAATATAGCTGTTTTTAACTCAAAATAACTATTTTCTTTAGGTTTAATTTTACCGTTTTCAACAATAACTTTTTGAAAAATAACACTCGTTAACTTATCCTCTTTTTCCCTAAAATCAACTGGAATACTTAGGGGAATAAAATTAAATACGTATTTCTCTGCATATTTATTTAATAATTTTTCAGAAACTAATTTGGCTGCTTTTATACTTTCTTCAGAATCATCTTTTGGTAATTTCAAAGGCATATCTTTTGCCGTTCTTCTGTAAACCAATGTTGCTTTTTTTAAATCTAGCTCCTCAAAACTTATAGCATGTTCTTCTAAAAACTTTTTAATCCCCTGTTTTTCCAGGGTAAACAAATCAATATCAATACCTTTTTTTAAAAATAATTGTTTTTTAACAAGTTCAATCATAACTATTTTAACAACATCTAGTGACGCCAAACCACCTCCTACTATCACCGTATTTTCTTTAATAAAATAATTCTTTCCCATATAATCATGTTCATGCTTATGGTTGAACCAATTGATAAAAGAATTTTGATAAATTAGTTCTTTATCTTTAAATTTTTCAATTGCTGGAATTGGGAATTTTCTATCTTTCCAAGCTCCGTTGGCTAAAATAATAGCTGAAAATCCCCAATTGTTAATTAAATCTAAAAAATTTATATCTCTTCCTATTTTTGTTTTGGGTACAAAACGAATGTTTGGATGATCTAGTTTTGCATCAATCTCACTTATTTGCCTATTTCTAAGGTTAATATGCCAATTAGGTAACCCATCTTCAATTTTACCATAGGGAAGCTTATTCATATCAAAAACAACTACTTTAAAGCCCTTCTCTGCTAATAAATATGCAGCTTCTGAGCCTGAAATTGAACCTCCTATAACTGCAATATAATGTTTATTAAAAGCTTCTTTTACATTCATTTTTCTCTGATTTTGAATAACTCATGCAAATTATAAAACAATTACTTTTACAATGTAATATTTGTCACACATAATAAACTCTCATTTATTGCTTAAAAATTAGTTTAAAATTAACTAAATTCGCAATTGAATAAATCCAAATAAAAAAATGAAAGAAGTTGTAATTGTATCTGTTGCAAGAACTCCAATTGGAAGTTTTTTAGGTAGCTTGTCTACTATTTCTGCTACAAAACTTGGAGCCATTGCTATAAAAGGAGCTTTAAATAAAATAAATTTAAATCCTGAATTAATTGATGAAGTTTTTATGGGAAATGTTGTTTCTGCAGGTTTAGGGCAGGCGCCGGCTAGGCAAGCAGCAATTTTTGCAGGAATACCAAATACTGTTCCTTGTACAACTGTTAACAAAGTTTGTGCTTCTGGAATGAAAGCTATTATGTTTGCTGCTCAAGCTATAAAATCTGGTGATGCTGAAATAATTGTTGCAGGAGGAATGGAAAGTATGAGTAATATACCTCATTATATTGCTGGAAGAAAAGCTACTAAACTTGGAAACATAACGGCTACAGATGGCTTGCTTGTTGATGGCTTAACAAATGTTTACGATCAAAAACATATGGGAACCTGCGGTGATTTATGTGCAAATGAATATAACTTTACAAGAGAAGATCAAGATAATTTTGCTATTGAATCATATAACAGATCTGCCAAAGCGTGGGAAAATGATAATTTTTCTAATGAAATTGTGCCAGTAGAAATTCCGCAAAGAAGAGGCGAACCAATTATTTTTTCTGAAGATGAAGAATACAAAAACGTAAAAATGGATAAAATTCCAACATTGCGACCTGTTTTCAGTAAAGAAGGTACCGTAACTGCAGCCAACGCTTCAACACTTAATGACGGAGCTGCGGCATTGGTTATTATGAGTGCTGATAAAGCCAAAGAGTTAAAATTAAAACCTATTGCCAAAATTTTAGGCTATGCCGATGCAGCTCATGAACCAGAGTGGTTTACAACAGCTCCAGCTAAGGCATTACCAAAAGCCCTGAACAAAGCAGGTATTTCCCAAAGTGATGTTGATTATTTTGAGTTTAATGAAGCTTTTTCTGTTGTTGGTTTGGCAAATATGAAAATTTTAGGATTAGACTCCAATAAAGTAAACGTAAATGGTGGTGCTGTTTCATTAGGTCATCCTCTCGGCATGTCTGGAGCAAGAATTGTAATTGCATTAACTTCCATATTAGCACAAAATAATGCAAAAATAGGTGCTGCAGCAATTTGTAATGGAGGTGGCGGCGCAAGTGCATTAATTATTGAAAGATTATAACTTTTATATGCATCACGGTATTTGTAATTTAAGTATTGTTCCTCTTAGAATAGAGCCTAATAACAGTAGTGAAATGATTTCTCAACTACTATTTGGTGAATATTTTAAAATATTAGAAATACGCAAACAATGGAGTAAAATAAGAATTGCACACGACAATTATGAAGGTTGGGTTGATAACAAACAATATGAAGAAATAACAAGAGAAATATTTGATAAATTAGAAAACTCAACACCTATTTTAGCAGCTGAATTGATAGATTTTGCAACTGATAAAGAACAAAATTTTATAACAGTTCCAATAGGATCTAGCTTACCCTTTTATAACAATCAAAACCTTACTATAAATACAAGAATTTTTCAATACGAAGGATCTATAATTTCTCAAAAATTACCTAAAGAATTAATTATTGAAACCGCCTTTAAATATTTAAACGCTCCTTATTTATGGGGAGGGAAAACACCCTTTGGGATTGATTGTTCAGGATTTACACAAATGGTATATAAACTTTGTGGATATAAATTATTACGTGACGCATCACAACAGGCTAGCCAAGGTGAAGTTTTAAGTTTTATTGAAGAGAGTGAGCCTGGTGATTTGGCTTTTTTTGATAATAATGAAGGTATTATTACGCATGTAGGCATAATTATGCCTGATAATTATATTATTCATGCATATGGCAAAGTTAGAGTTGACAGATTAGACCACAGTGGTATTTTTAATATTAATTCACACAAGCACACGCATAAACTACGAGTTATCAAAAAAATTATATAAAAAAAGCTCACAAATGTGAGCTTTTTTTATGTCTAATTATTATCTAAATTATCCTTTTAATTCTTCGTAAACTGCTCTAAGTTCTTCAAGTTTATCCATCATTTCTAGGTTTTCATATAATCCCATTAGTGTTTGAACAGTACTAATACTAGAACTATTTAATTCATAGGCTTTTTCATAATAAGGTAATGCTCTTTTGTAAATTTCAAGTTGTTCAGCTTGTAATTTATCATATTTATTAAAATCTGATAAACTTTTATTCATTTCTTCAATAATAGGGTTTACTTTATCAATAATTGCAGCTCCAATATTATTATAAGCATCTGCATAATCAGGTTTTAATTCAATTGCCTTCTCAAAATATTTTATAGCTTCATCAATCTTTTTTTGCTCCATATTCATAACACCCACATTGTAATATAACGTTGGGTCTGTTGGGTTTAAAGTAATTGCTTTTTCTAAATGTTTTTTAAATTCATCATTATTACCTAATTTATAATAAACATTAGCTTCATCAATTAACAAAGAATAACTTTTAGGAAATTCTTTTCTTCCTTCAGCTAATATTTCTAAAGCTTTATCATTTTTACCTAAAGCCGCATAATTTTGAGCTAAATTTTTAAATAAAAATTCACGTCTAGATGGTTTTGCTTCAATTCTTGGATTTTCAACAAGTCCAAGTTTCACTTGTAAATCCATTGCTTTTTTATCATTAAAAATAATATCTTTACCGTCTTCTTTATTTGTAGCTTTATAAATTGTTGCAATTCCTGTGTAGTTTAAATCTAATAATTTTTCATAAGCTTTGATTGAATTATCATAGTCTTTTCCTAAATAATAAACTAAGGCTGCATTATCTAAAAAGGTTGTATCTCTTGGACTTAATGCAAAAACTTGATGAAATTTATTAGCTGCATTCACAAAATCTTTTGCTTCTTTTGTTTGTACAGCTTTTTTGTAACTAGTTGATGCTTTATTAGCAATATCACTTATCAGTTTATTTAACAACTCTCCAACCTCTTTAGAATATTTAGGCTTGGTTTTGTTTTCAAAATTAATTAATTGATTAAATGCATCACCAACTTTTTGAATATCAGCTTTATCTGATCCATTTTGATACAATGCTTTACCTTTCAAATAATAAAATTTAGCTTTTGTTTTTTGATCTGCAGCTTCTATTAAACCTTCCGCTTGTTTTATAGCAGCCATTGCCGCAGTAAAATCACCAGATTTAATTGCCTTTTCAGCAGTTTTAAGTTCACTTTTTTGTCCGAATGCTATCATGCTAATGAATAAAGCTGATAGAATTAATAATTGTTTCTTCATTTTAATTGATTTACTCTTGATTTATTTATTCTTCATTATTATTTTCTTCATTACTATTTTCAATTTCCGTGCCATTTTCTGTATCTACTATTTCTTCTTCATCTTCATGTAATACTTTTGCAACTGCAGCTATAGAATCATTATTTTTAATATTTATTAATTTAACACCTTGTGTTGCACGTCCCATAACCCGCAAATCAGCTACAGCCATTCTAATAGTGATTCCAGATTTATTAATAATCATTAAATCATCTTCATTCGTTACACTCTTAATAGCCACTAAATTACCCGTTTTTTCTGTAACATTTATTGTTTTTACACCTTTACCTCCACGGTTTGTAATTCTATAATCTTCTAAACTAGATCTTTTTCCATAGCCATTTTCAGAAACCACCAAAATATCACTTTCTTGATCATTTACAGCAATCATACCTACAACTTCATCATTTTTGTTTGCTATAGTAATTCCCCTAACACCTGAGGCATTCCTTCCCATTGGTCGTGTTTTACTTTCTTCAAATCGGATGGCTTTACCAGATTTTAAACCAATCATAATTTGGCTATCACCCGTAGTTAATTTCGCTTCTAAAAGTTCATCTCCTTCTTTAATGGTAATTGCATTAATACCATTTGTTCTAGGACGAGAATATTGCTCTAATGACGTTTTTTTAACTTGACCTTTTTTAGTAGCCATTATAATATAATGACTGTTAACATACTCTTCGTTTTTTAAATCTTCTGTCACCAAAAATGCCTTAACTACATCATCCTGCTCAATATTAATTAAGTTTTGAATAGCTCTTCCTTTGGATGTTTTACCTCCTTCTGGAATTTCATAAACACGCATCCAAAATACCTTTCCTTTTTGAGTAAAGAACAGCATATATTGATGATTTGTACCTACAAACAAATGTTCTAAGAAATCCTCCGTTCTTGTTGAAACACCTTTTTGGCCTCTTCCTCCTCTATTTTGAACCTTATATTCATCTAAATTTGTACGTTTTACATAACCTGCATGTGAAATTGTAACTACAACTTTAGAGTTAGGTATCATATCTTCAATAGACAAATCTCCACCTGCATATTCAATCACAGATCTTCTGTCATCACCATATTTATCTCTAACTGCAATTAACTCATCTTTAATAATTTCATAACGTCTAACTTCATTACTCAATATCTCTTTTAAATCTATAATGAGCTTCATTATACCTTCATATTCAGCACGCAGCTTATCTTGTTCTAAGCCTGTTAGTTGACGCAATCGCATTTCAACAATTGCTTTTGCTTGAATTTCAGACAATTCAAAACGCGCTATTAATTTTTCTCTTGCCTCGTCTGCATTTGAACAAGCTCTAATTATTTTTATTACCTCATCAATATTGTCACTAGCAATAATTAATCCTTCTAAAATATGTGCTCTAGCCTCCGCTTTTTTAAGTTCAAACTGTGTTCTTCTAACAACTACTTCATGCCTGTGTTCAACAAAATAATGAATTAATTGTTTTAAGTTTAATTGCTCAGGACGTCCATTAACCAATGCAATATTATTTACACTGAAAGAAGTTTGTAAACTTGTATATTTATATAATTTATTTAAAACTATATTTGGTATTGCGTCACGTTTTAAAATATAAACAATTCGCATACCATTCCTATCTGATTCATCCCGAATATTCGCTATACCTTCTAATTTTTTATCATTTACTAATTCAGCAGTTTTTTTAATCATATCTGCTTTATTAACTTGATACGGAATTTCAGTTACAATAATGCATTCTCGCCCTTGTACTTCTTCTATAATAGCTTTTGCTCTTATAACAATTCTACCTCTTCCTGTTTCAAATGCATCTTTTACGCCTTCATATCCATAAATAATACCGCCTGTTGGAAAATCAGGAGCTTTAATATGTTGCATTAACTCAGAGATTTCTATATCTCTATTTTCAATATAAGCCAATGTACCATTTATAACTTCAGTTAAATTATGAGGTGCCATATTGGTAGCCATACCTACAGCTATTCCAGATGCTCCATTAACTAGTAAGTTAGGAATTCTAGTTGGTAAAACGGTTGGCTCATTTAAGGTATCATCAAAGTTTAATTTATGATCAACAGTATCTTTGTCTATATCAGAAAGCATATCTTCTGATATTTTTCGCATACGAACCTCTGTATAACGCATTGCTGCCGGGCTGTCGCCATCAACTGAACCAAAATTTCCTTGTCCATCAACCATCATATAACGCACACTCCACTCTTGAGCCATACGCACCATAGAATCATAAACGGATGTATCACCATGTGGGTGATACTTTCCCAATACTTCCCCAACAATTCTTGCTGATTTTTTATATGATCCAGTTGCTTTTATTCCTAATTCATGCATCCCAAACAAAACCCTTCTATGTACTGGTTTTAAACCATCTCGTACATCGGGTAGTGCTCTTGAAACAATTACTGACATTGAATAATCAATGTAAGCAGATTTCATTTCATCTTCAATGTTAATTGGTATTAATTTTTCACCGTCTGCCATAAATTTTTGATTTTATTTTAGTGTTTAAATTTTAACAAAGCAATATACAATTTTTAACATTTTTACAACTTATTTCTACTCTTGTTTTTGTAATATTTATCAACAATAAAAGGTTGAAAAAATACGCTTTAAAAGGTTGATTTTCAGCAATTTTTAATCATAAAAAACAACTATTTAAATAAAATAAATAAAACTGGTAGCCTTTTTGTTTAAAAAAAAGAAAAAAATCAGTTAATTTTACCGTATAAACAGAAAACTATGGACGATAATTTCTCACCAAAAGTTAAAGATGTAATAACCTACAGCAAAGAAGAAGCTATACGATTAGGCCATGATTTTATTGGCACTGAACATTTAATGTTAGGCTTATTAAGAAAGGGTGATGGTAAGGCAATTGAAATTTTAAATTCACTAGAAATTAATCTTGAGCACTTGCGAAAAAAAATTGAAGTGCTAAGCCCTGCCAACTTTTCAATAGATTTATCTAAAGAAAAGAAAAGTATACACCTAACACGTCAAGCTGAAAAAGCGCTAAAAACTACTTTTTTAGAAGCCAAACTATATCAAAATGATGCTGTAAATACAGCACATTTATTATTGTGCATCTTACGCAATGAAAATGATCCAACCACAAAGTTATTGCATAATTTTGGAGTTAGTTATAATGATGCAAAAACCGTTTTTAAACAATTATTTTCTGATCAAGAATTAGATTTACCGAAAGCTGAAAATACTTCTGATGATGATTTTGACACACCAAAACAAAACCCTTTTGAACAATCTAAGAGTAATAAACCTTCTGATAAAAAATCTAAAACACCTGTTTTAGATAACTTTGGACGTGATTTAACACGTTTAGCCGAAGAAGGAAAGTTAGATCCAGTTGTAGGTAGAAAAAAAGAAATTGAACGTGTTTCTCAAATTTTGAGTCGTAGAAAAAAGAATAACCCAATGTTAATTGGTGAACCGGGCGTAGGTAAATCAGCCATTGCAGAAGGTTTAGCACTCCGAATAATTGAACGTAAAGTATCCCGTATTTTATTCAACAAACGAATTGTATCACTAGATTTAGCTAGCTTGGTTGCTGGCACAAAATACAGAGGTCAGTTTGAAGAACGTATGAAAGCGTTAATGAATGAATTAGAGAAAAATGATGACATTATATTGTTTATTGATGAAATTCACACCATAGTTGGTGCTGGAGGTGCAACAGGCTCTTTAGACGCTTCAAATATGTTAAAACCTGCTTTAGCTCGTGGGGAAATTCAATGTATTGGTGCTACTACTTTAGATGAGTTTAGAACTAATATTGAAAAAGATGGTGCTTTAGAGCGTAGATTTCAAAAAATAATTGTGGAACCTACTTCAGTTGATGAAACCATTCAAATTTTACAAAATATTAAAAATAAATATGAAGAACATCACAATGTTGATTATACAGATGAGGCTATTGTAGCCTGTGTAAAATTAACCAATAGGTATATGACAGATCGATTTTTGCCAGATAAAGCTATTGATGCTATGGATGAAGCAGGCTCTCGTATTCATATTACCAACATTGTGGTTCCAAAAGAAGTATTGAACTTAGAAGCTCAATTAGAAAAAGTTAAAGAAGATAAATCTGCTGCTGTAAACGGACAAAAATATGAAGAAGCAGCTCGCTTACGTGATGATGAAAAACGTATTGAAAATTTATTACTTACTGAACAAATAAAATGGGAAGAAGCTTCAAAATTAAATCGAGAAGTTGTTACCCAAGACAATGTAGCCGAAGTAGTTTCAATGATGACGGGAATTCCTGTAAATAGAGTTGCTGAAGCGGAAAGTAAAAGATTACATGATTTACCAAAACTTATTAAAGGCAAAGTTATTGGTCAAAACGAAGCTGTATCTAAGGTTGTAAAAGCAATTCAGAGAAACAGAGTTGGACTTAAGGATCCAAACAAACCAATTGGGTCATTTATATTTTTAGGACAAACAGGAGTTGGTAAAACACAACTTGCAAAGGTACTTGCTACTGAATTATTTGATAGTGAAGATGCTTTGGTAAGAATTGATATGAGTGAATATATGGAAAAATTTGCTATCTCTCGTTTAATTGGAGCACCTCCAGGTTATGTAGGCTATGAAGAGGGTGGACAATTAACTGAAAAAATTAGACGTAAACCTTATGCAGTTGTTTTATTAGATGAAATTGAAAAAGCACATCCAGATGTTTTTAATATGTTACTGCAAATATTAGATGATGGTTTTATTACTGATAGCCTTGGAAGAAGAATTGATTTTAGAAATACCATTATAATTATGACTTCTAACATTGGTTCTAGGCAGTTAAAAGATTTTGGTGCTGGTGTTGGATTTGGAACAGCAGCAAAAGCTTCACAAGCCAATGCTCATGCAAAAAGTGTTATTGAAAATGCACTAAAAAAATCATTTGCTCCAGAATTTTTAAATAGAATTGATGATGTAGTTGTTTTTAATGCTTTAGAACGTGAAGATATCCACTCTATTATTGATATTGAATTAAGTAAACTAATTGAGCGGATTGAAGATATAGGGTATAACCTACAATTAACAGAAGAGGCAAAAGATTACATTGCTGATAAAGGTTTTGACAAACAATACGGTGCTAGACCTTTAAAACGTGCAATTCAAAAATATATTGAAGATACTTTGGCTGAAGAAATTGTAAATTCAAAATTAAATGAAGGAGATTCTATTTTTATGGATTTAGATAAAGAGAAGAATGAACTGACTATTAAAATTAGTAAAGGCAAAAAAAAAGTTGAGTAATACTCAACTTTTTTTTGAAAATAACAATTAAATTTAATACTAACTACATGAAAATTAAATCAATTTTAACAATTACACTAGCAATTATTATATCTAATTTTAGTTATGCTCAAGAAAAAACAGCAACAACTCAACAAATTTTTACAAAATCATTAGAGCAAGCAACACATGAAAACAAAAATGTATTTATTATATTTCGCGCTTCTTGGTGTAGTAACTGTAAAAAAATGGATGCTTCAATGAATGCTGCTTCAACAAAAAAACTATTTAACGAAAATTACGTAATAAAACACTTGGTTGTTCTTGAATCTAAAAATAAAAAACATTTAGAAAACGCTGGTTCTGAAGATTTTTTAAAAAAATATGGAGGTGACAAACAAGGAGTGCCTTTTTGGTTAATTTTTGATAGTAATGGAAATTTACTAGCTGATTCTAAAATGGTTGAAAATGAATTTGTTTTAAAAGAAAAAGGAAGAAATATTGGTTGTCCTGCCGCTGATAATGAAGTTGAAGCATTTATTTACAAACTTAAAGAAACCTCCAATTTAAGTGATATAGAACTGGCTATCATTGCTAAACAATTTAAACTAAATAACCCTAATTAGTTTTAAAAGAACATAAACCTTTTACAAAACCCAATCCGTAGCCTGTAAATTGAATAAGTGTTGTGAAAATACTTAATACAGCTACGGATATTTTTTTATTTTTAATAAATGAATCTACTAGTATTAAAAAAAAATAAGCACTAAATAACCCTAAAAATAGTTTAATGCCTAACAAAAAACTAATGATTGAAAATAAAAAAAGCACTATAAATACCGTTGGAAACCAATAAGTAATTTTGGCTGTTTTTGGATATTTTTTATTTAAAAAAGGTCTTGCCTTTCCAAAGGCAAATGTTTGCTTAAAAAACTGCTGAAACGTAGTTCTTCTTTTATGATATACAAATGCTTTTTCTATAAATTGTGTTTTAAAATTATTTTGCCACAGCCTAAAGGTTAAATCAATATCCTCACCTATTTTCATATCACTAAAACCTTTTGTTTTATCAAATGCCTTTTTTGAAATTCCAAAATTAAAACTACGAGGCTGAAATTTATCTACAGATTTTTTACTTCCTCTAATCCCTCCAGTAGTTATAAAGGATGTCATACTGTAATTAATTGCCTTTTGAATAATTGTAAAAGAGTGGTGAGCTGCATCAGCCCCACCATAAGCATCAGTATAATTTTTATCTAAAGTATCAGCTACTTCTTTTAAATAATGAGGTGGAATAATACAGTCTGAATCAAAGATTATAAAATAGTTCCCTATTGCTTTTTGCATTCCAAAATTTCTACTTGCTCCAGCTCCGCTATTGTTTTTAAAAAAATAATTAATGTTTAATATCTTCTTATATTTCAATATAATTTTATCAGACTTTTCTGTTGATCCATCTTCAACAATAATAACTTCAAAATTCTTTGCGTATGTTTGCCTTGTTAAACTAGCCAATAGCTCGTCAATTTCTTGCGGTCTGTTATATACAGGAATAATTATAGAAAATTGCAACTCCAAATGTAACTTATTTTACAATGTCAAAGTTAAGGTATTTTAAGGTATTCAAACTTGGGTATTTTTAATTATTTTTAACCCTCTACAAACAAAATCCTATTTAATCTACTAAAATAGGATTTTGCTCTTTTATAAATATAAGTATTCTTAAACTTATTTTTCTACATCATTAAACCCTTCAAGTTTATACAATTCTAAATCTTTAACATTAAAATTAGTTATATAATTGAATTTTTCACTGTTTTCAGATTGAATCAAATTAATATATAACACAGCCGATTTGTTGAATTTTTCATCTCGTTGGCTATTTATAACCAACAAATATCCCATTAAAATATTACCTGCCATTTCTACCAAGCGCCTTGAGTGAAAATCTAGTAATTCTGTATTATTTATTTCAATAATATTTTTAGAAATCGCTTCATAATCTTCAGTCATTTTTTGAAGTTTTTTCTTTACTAAAATATTTTCTTCGGAAACACTATTTTCATACACTCTAATTTGCTCCAAAAAAACATGTGTTGTTACACCTTTTATAGCTGCAACCGCTTGTAATTGTGAAGTTCCTTCATAAATAGATGTAATTCTTGCATCGCGATAAATACGCTCAATTGGAAAGTCTTTCATAAAACCAGTACCTCCATGTATTTGTAATGAATCGTAGGCAATTCTGTTACATGTTTCACTTGCCATCAGTTTTATAAGTGGCGTAAATACACTTGCTAGTTTTGAATATGCTTTCATTTCCATTCTTTCTTCCTTTTCTAGTTTTCTCCCCTTCATAACTTCCTCGTACACTTTAAAAATATCAACAAAGCTTGTTGTTTCATATAATAAAGATCGCAAAGCATCAATTCTAACCTTCATATTGGTTATCATTTCATAAACAGCTGGAAACCTCACAATTACCTTTCCAAATTGCGTTCTTTCTTCAGCATATTTTAGTGCTTCTCTATAAGCAGCATCAGCAATACCAACAGATTGTGCTCCTACACCCAAACGAGCTGAATTCATAAGTGCCATTACGTATTTAATCAATCCAAATCTTTCTTTACCCACCAATTCAGCAGGTGCATCTTTAAAAACCAACTCACAAGTTGGAGAACCTTTAATTCCAAGTTTTTTTTCAAGGTGCCTTACTTCAACCGCATGGTTATTACGATCGTAAATAAACATGGATAAGCCTCTAGCATCTGTCGTGTTTTCTTCTGATCTTGCCAATACCAATGAAATATCGGCATCACCGTTAGTAATAAATCTTTTAACACCGTTAAGAATCCATGTGTTTTTTTCTTTATTAAAGGTTGCTCTAAGTTTTACTGATTGCAAATCTGATCCAGCGTCAGGTTCTGTTAATACCATTGCTGCTGTAGCTCCATCTCTATTAAATCTTGGTAAATATTTTTCTTTTTGTTCTTCAGAACCAAATTCATAAATTGTTTCAGCACAATCTTGTAATCCCCAAATATTTGCAAACCCTGCATCAGCTCTTGCAACCATCTCAGCAGCCATAACATAAGGAAGTAGAGGGAAATTTAAACCTCCATATTTTCTAGGCAAAGCCATCCCTATAAGTCCCGCTTTATACAATGCTTGATAATTTTCAGTAGTTCCTTTGGCATAAATTACTTCTCCATTTTCTATATGAGGCCCCTCAATATCAACAGATTCTGCATTTTTTGCAATTGTACTTGCACAAATTTCACCTACAATATCTAATATTTTATTATAAGAATCAACAGCATCGTTATGATTTAACGGAGCAAAATCATACTCTTCAGATTCACTAAAATTCTTTTCTTTTAACTTTACAATTTTTTGAACTAAAGGATGTTCTAAATGGAATTTAAAATCCGGAGTATCTTTAAAAAAATTATCCATTATATACTTTTTTATGTTTTAAGTTTTACTAAAACTCATTTATTATAATTGCTATTATTTAGCATTTTTCTTATAGAATTTAATCATTTTGGGAATTACTTCGGCTAAATCTCCATTAATTACATAATCTGCTAATTTATTTATAGGAGCTTCAGCATCATTATTAATTGAAATAATTAATGATGAATCTTGCATTCCTGCTGTATGTTGAATAGCTCCTGAAATTCCTGCAGCAATATATAATTTTGGGCGTACAGTAGTACCTGTTTGTCCAATTTGACGATCGTGATCTATAAAACCTGCATCAACTGCTGCTCTTGAACCTCCAACTTCACCCCCTAATAAATCAGCTAAATCTTGTAAAAGCTGAAAATTTTCTTTCGATCCTACACCATAACCTCCTGCTACAATAATAGGTGCATCTTTTATATTTACATCAGATTCTTCAATATGACGTTCAATAATTTTAACCACAAAATCTTCTTCTTTGATAATTTTATTTACATCAATATTTACAACTTCTGTAACATAATTTTTATCGAAAATTTCTTTTTTCATTACACCTTCTCTTACTGTTGCCATTTGCGGGTGCATATCCCAATTGATAATATTTGCCATAATACTTCCTCCAAAGGCTGGGCGAATTGCATATAATAAATTTTTATATTCTTTTTTCTCTTTTTTTACAAAATGGTCTCCAATATCTAAAACTGTACAATCAGCTGTTAATCCACAATTAACGGCTGATGCAATTCTTGGTGCCAAATCTCTTCCTACTGAGGTAGCTCCAAACAACACAATTTGAGGGTCTTCTTTTTTTAATACTTCCGTTGCCAATGCAGCGTGAGGTAAAGTTCTATAGGGTTCTAATCTTGTATCATCACCTACAAATAGTTTGTCTACACCATAAGGAGCGATTTGATTTTCAATATTTTTCAACTCTTTTCCAAAAATCATTGCCTCTAATGAACAATCTAATTTTTGGGCTAAACGTTTTCCTGCTGATAATAATTCTTGACTTATGTCTGCTACTTTTTGATTTTCAACTTCACAATAGACTAATACACTTTTCATATATTTAATTTTAAAGTTTTAACACTACCCTATAGTGTGATGTTCAATTAATTCTTTAATCATCAGCTCAATATCAATATCAGAATTACTTAATATTTTAGCTTCGTTAGATGTTAATACAATATTTTCAATACTTTTAACTTTGGTAGGAGAACCTGTTAATCCTATTTTATTTAAATCGGCGTCAATATCTTCAACACTCCATTCAGGAATGGTTAAATAAGGTCTTTTTTTATGTAATGATAACATTAATTCATCGGCTGATCTCAATTCTGTTTTGGTTCTGGCATATTTATATTTCATTACATTTTTTGCTTGTTTAGATCTACAATCTGGAGAAGAACCGTGCACTGTCATTAAACAAGGAAATGGAGAGGATACAATTTCAACACCTTTTTCTAATCTTCTTTTGGCAATAATTTCAGTCTCTTTAATTTCCACAATCTCCTCAACATAAGTTATTTGTGGAATTTTTAATTTATCTGCACATTGTGGTCCTACCTGTGCTGTATCTCCATCAATAGCTTGCCTACCTCCAAGTATCAAATCAAAAGGAGCTAATTTTTGTAAGCCTTTTACAAGTGTATAACTTGTTGCTAAAGTATCAGCACCTCCAAATCTTCTATCAGAAATCATAATACCATCATCAACACCCCTATAATAACCTTCTCTAATAATATCTGCGGCTCTTTGTGGCCCCATTGTTAGAATTGTCACTTTTGTACCAGGGATCCTGTCTTTTATGCTTAAAGCCAATTCCAAAGCATGTAAATCATCTGGGTTAAATATGGTTGAAAGTTTACCTCTGTTAACAGTACCATCAGGCTTCATTGCATCTGGACCAACGTGCCTAGTATCTGGAACCTGCTTAGCTAGTACTACAATTTTAAGTGGTTTCATAGTAGAATATTAAATTATTTTTTTAAGCTTCCCAAAAATAAAGTAATTAATTCAAGTATAAAATGACAATACTCATACTTCTTTTATTATCCATGTTATTTATTAACTTTCATATAAGAGCATAAAAAAAAGCGATGATTTTGAAATCATCGCTTTTTAAAATTCTAACTATTTTATTATTATTTTTTATCTTTCTTTTTAGGTTCATCAATAGTTTCTTCTTTATAATTTTCCATAAAACTATCCATAATAGCAGTACTTACACCCATATTTGAAAATCCTCCATCATGAAATAAGTTTTGTAAAGTTACTTTTTTGGTAAGATCTGAGAATAAACTAATTGTATAATCTGCACATTCTAACGCAGTAGCATTTCCTAATGGTGACATTTTTTCAGCGTAAGCTATAAAGCCATCAAACCCTTTTACTCCATTTCCTGCTGTAGTTGGTGTAGGTGATTGAGAAATTGTATTTACTCTAACTTTTTTATCACGGCCAAAGAAGTATCCAAAACTACGTGCTACAGATTCTAAGTACGCCTTATTATCTGCCATATCATTATAGTCTGGAAATACACGTTGTGCAGCCATATAAGTTAATGCTACAATACTTCCCCATTCATTCATTGCATCTTTTTTGTACAATACACTCATTAATCTATGAAAAGAAAGTGCAGAAACGTCCCAACCTGTTTTTGTGAAATTATAATCTTGATGGGTGTAGTGATTTCCTCTTCGCACATTAACAGACATACCTATTGAATGTAAAACAAAATCTATTTTCCCTCCTAATTCTTCAACTGCTTTATCAACCAATTCTTCTAAATCCATCATTGATGTTGCATCTGCTGGTATTACTATTGAACCTGTTTTTTCTGCTAATTCAGAAATGGTTCCAAGTCGTAACGCTACTGGTGCATTTGTTAACACAAATTTAGCTCCTTCCTCATGTGCTCTTTCCGCAACTTTCCAAGCAATTGACTTTGAATCTAAAGCCCCAAAAATAATTCCCTTTTTCCCTTTAAGTAAGTTATACATAATTGTATTTTGTTATTGATTTATTTTAATTGGCTGCAAATATAGTAAATTCTTAATTTAACAGCTGCTTGGCATGTTCAATAGCTGTTTTCGAAATATTTTTACCTCCTAACATTTCAGCAATTTCATTAATACGTTCGTTCTCTGATAATTCACTAAGTTTTGTTGTAATGTTATTTTCAATATCTTTTTTATATACTTTGTAATGCTGCTGACCTTTTGCTGCAATTTGAGGTAAGTGTGTTATTGCAATCACTTGCATATTATTACTCATTTGTAGCATAATTTCAGCCATTTTTTGAGAAATATCTCCAGAAACTCCTGTATCTATTTCATCAAAAATAATGGTTGGCAGTTTTGAATATTCTGAAAGAATGGATTTTACGGCAAGCATTATTCGCGATAATTCACCTCCAGAAGCAATCTTTTTTAGTTCTCCAAAACTATTTCCTTTGTTTGCAGAAATTAAAAATTGCAATTCATCTTTTCCATTTTCAAAATAGTGATTTGTGTGCAATAAATTAAATTGAACTCGTGTATTTTCCATTCCTAAATTAACAAGTATATTTTCTAATTTTGAGATAAAAATGGGTATTGACTTTGCTCTTTGCTTATATATTGACTGTGCCAATGTGTTAATTTTAGCTGCAATATTATTTACTTTTTTTTCTTTGTTTGAAATTATTGAAGTAGAATTCTTTACATCAGTTATTTTTAAAGAGAGTTCTTCTTGAATTGCTAATAGTTCAGAAATAGTTGTTACAGCGTGTTTTTTTGTAAATCATATATTAACTGTAATCTTTCATTTAATTTTACTAATTCAGATGCGTCAAAATTTAATGTCTCTGTTGCTTTTTCTACTTCACTAGCAATATCATCAAATTCAATTTTAAGGCTTAAAATTCTATTGTAAAGCTCTTTATATTCATCTGAATATAGAGAAATCTTATTTAAATTAGTGGTTATAGAGTTTAACAAAACTTTCAAACCAATTTCATCATTAAAAGCAATAGATTGTGCCTCTAACAAATTTAATTTAACATCTTCTATATTATTTAGTTTATCAAGCGTTTTTTCAATTATACTTTGTTCATTTTCAAATAAATTAGCATTTTTTAATTCTTCAAATAAATACAAATTATACTCGTACTGTTCTTTTGCTAAGTTTTGATTTTTTTTAAGTTCATCTAACTCCTTTACAAGTTCATTATACAATCTCAATCCTCTTTTATAAGATTCAATTTTTGCTGAGTTATTCGCAAGTGCATCAATAATTTCAAACTGAAAACTAACATTCGACAATTGCTGTGTTTGATGTTGTGAGTGTACATCAATTAACTTTTCACTTAACGTTTGTAGAACCTGTAACGTAACTGGCGTGTCATTTATAAATGCTCTTGATTTACCATTGGGTAAAATTTCTCTCCTAACAATTGTTTCTTCTTCAAAGTCTAATTTATTTTCTTCGAAAAAAGAATTTAATTGATAATTCAAAATAGAAAACTCAGCTTCAATTATACATTTTTTTTGCGTATTTTTTAGGGTAGACAAATCTGCTCTTTTTCCTAACGCCAATCCAAGAGCACCTAATAAAATAGACTTTCCTGCTCCTGTTTCTCCGGTTATAATTGACAATCTATCTTTAAAATTGACAGATAAATTATCAATTAAAGCATAATTTTTTATAGAAAGATTTGTAAGCATTTCTGTATTTTATTTTAAGAAATTACTTTATTTCATTCCATTTAGTGGCGTTCAATGGTGAAATTTTAAGTAAGTCTTCTTTCAATTTAAAAGTATCAAACCTTGGGCCATCTGAAAAGATACTGGCAATTTCAGTAGCTTTAGAATCCATAAAAATACGTAATAAAAATGCATTTGGACGACTATCAAAAATTGTTTTTAAATTTTCTATTGAATTCGCAATTATTTGTTTGGCCTTTTTTTATCACTGCTCATTATATCTAAGCCTTTTAAATGATATTGGTACATAGAATTTCGAAATAAGCTATATGTTGGAGACAAAATATTATCTATAAGTGTAAATCGCGTTCCTGTTCCATCATTCTGATTCCAACCTGTATATCCACTTTGCTGTGCCTGTACAAGCACATCTTGAGCTTTTGTAAAGTATGGTGTTCCTCCACTTAAAGAAAATGTATCAGCATCAAAACCTAAAATTGTGTAAACGTAAAAGGTTACAATTGATATTAGGTTAGATTCATAAATATTTTCGTTAAATACCAAAGGTTCAAATTCTGTGTATTGAAATGAAAAATTATTATCTTTAAAATTAAATACAGGTGTTAAATAGGAAGAATTATATACAGGGCGAGATGATTGTATTTGAATATTCCCTTTAAAATTACTTCCTGTTTGTTCTAAAAGTGTTAGCGTTAAGTTACAATCTATACGTTCTTGTGGCTTATAGTTAAAATTGGTCCAACGTTTTTGATTTACTAATTCGCTTAATGCTCTTTGCATTGTTGTAAAAACCTGTTTATTTGAACCTGGAATTTTATCAGAATTAACTGTTATAGAACAGTTTAATTCTTGAGCTTTTAGTTGTGTTACTGTTAAAAGAATAAGTATTATTTGAAATATATTACGCATAAATTTTATTCATAATTTCATTAAATATATCTTCGGCCACCATAGCTTTAGATTTTAGACTAAATTCTGAAATTTTTTCGGATTTATCAATAATAGTTATTTTATTTGTTTCGTTTTTAAATCCTGCTCCTTTATCTTGTAATGAATTTAACACTATTAAATCTAAATTCTTTTTATTTAATTTGGCAATAGCATTTTCAATTTCATTATCTGTCTCCAAAGCAAAACCAACTAAAAACTGATTTTTTTTAATTTCACCTAATGAAGCTAGAATATCTTTAGTTTTTACCAATTCAATATTCATTGTATTGGTAGATTTTTTAATTTTAGTCAATGATACATTCTTCGGTCTGTAATCGGCAACTGCAGCAGAAAGTATTGCTATATCAATATCCTTAAAATATGTATGTACTTCAGTGTACATTTCTTGTGCACTTACAACATCAATTCTTTGAATTAATGAATGTGACACCTTTTCATTTGATGGGCCTGAAATTAAATAAACTTGCGCTCCTAAACTAGCCGCTTTTTTAGCCAGTGCAAACCCCATTTTACCTGATGAATGATTTCCAATAAAACGAACTGGGTCTATTGCTTCATAGGTTGGTCCGGCAGTAATTAAAACTTTTTTAGAATACAGTGGTAATCCTTTAATAATATCATTTTCAATAAAAGATACTATTTTTTCAGGTTCTTCCATACGTCCCTCTCCAATTAAGCCACTCGCTAATTCTCCACTTGAAGGTGGTATAAAAATATTGCCAAAACTTTGTAATTTTTCAATACTTTTTTTTGTAGTAGGGTGCTGATACATATCTAAATCCATCGCTGGGGCAAAATACACTTTACATTTAGCTGATAAATAAACTGCTAAAAGTAAATTATCACAAACACCATTTGACATTTTAGAAAGTGTATTTGCTGTTGCTGGTGCAACAAGCATATAATTAGCCCAAAGACCTAAATCTACATGGCTATTCCATTCTTCAGTTTCTTCTTCTCCTTTTTCAAAAAAGGTAGTGTATACTGGATTTTTTGAGAGTGTTGAAAGTGTTAACGGTGTTACAAAATCTTTAGAAGCAGGTGTCATCACAACTTTAACGCTTGCTCCTTCCTTGATAAAAAGTCGTACTAAATTGGCTGTTTTATAAGCAGCAATACCGGCGGTAACGCCTAAGAGTATGTTTTTACCGCTTAAAATTGACATCTATTCTTGTGTTTCCTCTGGTTTTCTATAATAAATTTTATCTTCTAACCATTCTTCAATTGCAATTGCAGTTGCTTTTGGTAATTTTTCATAAAATTTTGAAACTTCAATTTGTTCTTTGTTTTCAAAAACTTCATCTAAACTATCAGTATAAGTAGCAAATTCTTCTAATTTTTCAATTAATTCACTTCTTAAATCACCGTTAATTTGTTCAGCTCTTTTTGCTAAAATTGTAATAGCTTCATAAATATTCCCTGTTGGAGCTTCAATTTTATTTTTGTCGTAAGTTACAGTAGTTGTGGCTGCTTTTGAGTTTTTATAATCCATTAGTTTGTGTTTTTAATGCTGTTAAAGAATTTAATTCTTTGGTTAGGTTTGTAAGTAATCCTTCGGTTTCTTTTAAATATTCAGAGTTTGGAAAACTTCGTTTAAATCTTTCATGTATTTTGATAGCATTCGTTGTTCTCTCTTCTTTTTTTGTAATATAACTATTTATAGCCAATTCATAGGCCGATTTAAATTTAAAATATAGTGCTTCTTCTTTATAGGAAGTTCCTAAATAATCAGAAAGTAAATTATCAAATGCAACTATTGCTGCTATATAATCTTCAGTATGATAATATTGTTTTGCTATTTCAAATGATTTCTTTTCTAATTTGTGTGTTAATTCTTTAATATATTTATTAGCATTTGCTATGTTCGCTGAATTTGGAAACTTAAATATAAAATTTTGAAGCGCTGTAATTGCTTCATAAGTATCTTTTTGGTCTAAACTAAATATTGGTGAAGCTAAATAATGGCTATGTGCTGACAAATATGCGGCCTCCTCAATTTTTGAACTTTTAGGATAGTTTTTTTCAAATTTATCAAAATAATAGGCTGCTAAACTGTATTGTTTTGTATTGTAATGTGCTTGTGCAACCATATATTGAATACGTTCCATTTGAGGTTTACCCCTGTAATTCGGTGTAATTTTCTCAAATAATTGTATGGCTTTTCCAAATTTTTGTTCTTCATACATTTTGGTAGCCATTTGATATTGTTTTTCAACAGTACCTTTATTCAATACTTTTTGGTATTCACTACAAGATGAAAAACCTAAAGCAATTAACAAAATGAAAATATAAATTTTATTTTTTTGCATTTGGCAAAATTAGTTATTTAAAATGGATTATTAAAATGATTTTTTTACTTCAATAAACAACAAAAATAACTTGCTTTTACTATAAATATTGCTCAATAATCTTAATTGTTTGTTAATTGTTATGCTGGTGGTGCTACAGAACTTACCACCGTAAGTTGTTTAATATCACTATCAAATAAGTATAAACCACCTTTGTCATTACCAATTAAGTTAATTTTATCTAAAATAGTTCTTGCTTGTGCCTCTTCTTCAATTTGTTCTGCTACATACCATTGTAAAAAGTTATGTGTAGCGTAATCTTTTTCTTCCAAAGCAATATGAACCAATTCATTAATAGTTCCTGAAACAAACACTTCATGTTTAAATAACGTTTCAAACATTTCTTTTATTGAGCCAAACTCAAGAGGTGGAGCATTTAACTCAGAAACTTGTGCGTGTCCTCCTCGTTCATTTATATATTTAAATAATTTAAGCATATGCATTCTTTCTTCATCAGATTGTGCATACATAAATTGAGAAACACCTTCTAAACCTTGCAGTTCAGCCCAAGAAGCCATTGCTAAATAGATTTGAGACGATTCTGCCTCTATTCTTATTTGTTTATTTAAAACTGATTGCATTTTTTCTGATAGCATACTCTTTAATTTTTAATATTATTAATTACAACTAGAACAACTACACAGAGAAACTCTCTAGTAATTATCTACAAAGGTATTTATTTTTTGTTGTAAATCATAAGAAGCATTCACTAAAGGTAAACGGACATCTTCTGAGCAAATGTTTAATTTTTTTAAAAGAGCTTTAATTCCTGCCGGATTCCCTTCTTCAAAAATAGAATCTATACTTTCCATTACTTTATAATGTAAGGCATTTGCTTTTGCCACATTGCCTTTTAATCCGTGTTGAATCATTTCAGAAAAATCTTTAGGCAAACCTTGTCCAATAACAGATATAACTCCTGAACCACCTACTAAAACCATTGGTAAAGCAATCATATCATCTCCTGAAATCACCATAAAATTAGTTGGTTTTGTTTGCACCAAACGTAAAACTTGTATTATATCTCCTGCTGCTTCTTTTATCGCAACAATATTTTTAAAATCATTTGCTATTCTAATTACGGTTTTAGGCTCAACATTTACACCTGTTCTACTTGGCACATTGTATAAAATTATAGGTTTAGAGCTCACTGCTGCTATTGCCTTAAAATGTTGGTAAATACCTTCTTGAGTTGGTTTATTATAATATGGCGAAACAGATAGTATTGCACAATAATCAGACAAATCTGTGGCTTTTATTTCTTCAACTACAGCATTTGTATTGTTACCTCCAATACCCAACACTAAAGGAACTCTACCGTTAGTTGTTTTTACAACAGTATTTTTAATTTGCTCAATTTCTTTTAAAGTTAATGTTGCTGGCTCTCCTGTTGTTCCCAATAAAACTAAATAATTTATTCCATTGTCTATTTGATAGTTCACCAAACGTTTTAGCCCTTCAAAATCAACCGATTTATCTTGATTAAATGGTGTTACTAATGCAACGCCTGTTCCTACCAACTCTTTCATTATAGTTTCTTTAAAATGGTTAAATATTTTTTTAATTCTTTGTTAAACAATTCTAAATTGGATGATTCACATTTAATTAACAAATTATAAAAACGATTGTCTAAATGTGAAAACCCTACTTTAAAAGCAGCTTTACACTGCAATAATAATAAGTTGTTATATAAATTATCAACTTTGCTATAATTAATTAACAAATCGTATTTTTTTGTTAAAATATCTTTTAGTTTTTCTGAAGTAATTTTACCGTACCATCCAAAATCTTTAGGAGAGATAAGATTCTCATCCGTATTTTCTTTGGGTACTTTTTGTTGGAAAATAATAATTTTTATTTTGTTTTTTGAAATGTTTAAAGTTTTCTCTAAATTCTTTAAAACAGAAGTCTTTTCAGTATCATCATTTAAAAAAATGAGTACTTTTTTTATTTTTCCTGAAGAATTCACATCTGAATTCTTTAACAACTTTGACAATTGTCTGTCAAAAAAAAATTGATTGCTTTTTCGTTTAAATCCTGTAAAAATCATTTATATTTACCATTGGTTTACAAAATTACTTAAATTCAAAGTATTTCAGCAATGAAAAAATTTATTATTTCAATTTTTACAATCGTTCTCTTTTTTAGTTGTAAAAATGAACCTCAACACCTTCTTAAAATTGAAGGAAAGCT
The DNA here is from genome assembly GCF_001543325.1 of Lutibacter profundi. Classification (NCBI taxonomy): domain Bacteria; kingdom Pseudomonadati; phylum Bacteroidota; class Flavobacteriia; order Flavobacteriales; family Flavobacteriaceae; genus Lutibacter; species Lutibacter profundi. The sequence continues at coordinate 32,537 of NZ_CP013355.1, read as the reverse complement.
ACTCCCAATTACTTCAGAAATAACCTCTAATAAAAATATTGAAAATTTTGTGAAGCCTTACCGGGAAAAAATTGAAAAAGAAATGAGTAACATTTTAAGTTATACGCCTATAAATTTAACGAGAGAAGACGGGAAATTAGAAAGTACCTTAGGAAATTTAATGGCTGATATGTGTTATCAAGAAGCAAATCCTATTTTTAATAAAAAGACTGGGAAAAATATTGATTTTGCATTATTTAATTTTGGTGGTGTTAGAGCAAGTATTCCTAAAGGGAATATAACAATGCAACACGCTTTTAATCTAATGCCTTTTGAAAACCAATTGGTTGTTGTTGAATTATCTTCAAAAAAAATAAAAGAATTAGTTACCTATTTAATTACTAAAAAGAAAGCGCACCCAATTTCTAAACAAGTAAGTTTAGTTTTTACAAATAATGGGTACAACTTTAAAATAAATGACAAACCCTTGAATGATTCCAAAACTTATTTTGTGTTAACATCTGATTATTTACAACATGGAGGTGACCATATGGATTTCTTTAAAAACCCCATAAATTTATACAAAATAAATTATAAATTGAGAAATGCTATTATTGATTACTTTAAAGAAACTGACACTATTAGAGCTAAATTAGACGGAAGATTTCACACAAAATAAGAAGGTTATGAAAAGAAGAAATTTTATACAAAAATCAACTGCTGCAACAGCATTTTTAACTTTAGGTGGTTTTTCTTTACAATCTTTTACCAATAAAACTACTAAACATATTACCATTTTACATACCAACGATGTACATAGTCATATAGACCCTTTTCCTAAAAATCATTTTAAATACCCTAATAAAGGCGGTATTGCAAGAAGAGCCACTTTAGTTGAAAGTATTAGAACAGAAAACCCTAATACTTTGTTATTAGATGCTGGTGATATTTTTCAAGGCACACCTTATTTCAATATTTATGGTGGCGAATTGGAATTTAAATTGATGAGTATGTTAAAATACGATGCTGCCACCATTGGAAATCACGATTTTGACAATGGAATTAATGGGTTATACACTCAATTACCCAATGCTAAATTTGATTTTTTATCGGCTAATTACAACTTTAAAAATACTGTTTTAGAATCACAAATTAAACCTTATAAAATTTTTAAAAAAGAAGGAATTAAAATAGGAGTTTTTGGTTTAGGAATTGAACTTCAAGGTTTAGTTGATTCTGCTAATTATAAAGAAACAAAATACTTAAATCCTATTGAGATTTCACAAGATATAAGTCGTGTTTTAAAAGAAGATGAGCATTGCGACTTAATAATTTGCCTGTCTCATTTAGGTTATCATTATAAATTTGATAAAGTGAACGATTTAGAATTAGCTTCAAAAACAAAAAATATTGATTTAATTATTGGTGGGCATACACACACTTTTTTACCCAAACCAACAGTTACAAAAAACAGCATTGGAGAAAATGTATTGGTAAATCAAGTTGGGTGTTATGGTATTAATTTAGGAAGAATAGATTTCTATTTTGACAGTGATAAAAACAAAGCGAGTAAAGGAAAAAGTATAATAGTATAAAATATTTTATTAAATGCGTATAGAAACCGATTTAAAATTAGGATTCAAAGATGTTATGATTCGTCCAAAACGTTCAACTTTAAGTTCGCGTTCTCAAGTTAACTTGGAGAGAACATTTACTTTTTTACACAGTAATTATAAATGGAACGGAATTCCTATTATGGCAGCAAATATGGATACTGTTGGAACATTTGAAATGGCAATAGCATTGGCAAAATATAAAATATTTACTGCAATTCACAAACATTATTCTTTGCAAGAATGGGAAAAATTTACACAAAATTCAAATAAAAATATATTAAATTACATTGCTGTTAGTACAGGAACTGGTTCTGCTGATTCAGAAAAACTTGCAGCAATATTTAAGCTAAACCCAGATTTAAAATTTATTTGTATTGATGTTGCAAATGGTTACTCTGAACACTTTGTGAATTTTGTAAAAAAAACCAGAGAAAAATATCCAAACAAAGTAATTATGGCTGGCAATGTGGTAACTGGTGAAATGGTTGAAGAATTATTATTAGCTGGAGCAGATATTATAAAAGTTGGTATTGGACCAGGCTCTGTATGTACAACACGTGTTAAAACTGGTGTGGGGTACCCTCAACTTTCTGCAATAATTGAATGCGCCGATGCAGCTCACGGCTTGGGCGGGCAAATAGTGTCAGATGGCGGTTGTAAAATACCTGGAGATATTGCAAAAGCATTTGGTGGTGGAGCCGATTTTGTAATGTTAGGCGGTATGTTAGCCGGACATGCGGAGAGTGGTGGAGAAACTATTGAAATAAAAAATAAAAAATACAAACAATTTTATGGAATGAGCTCTGAAACAGCTATGAATAAACATGTTGGTGGTGTAGCCAATTATAGAGCTTCAGAAGGTAAAACAGTTAAAATTCCTTATAGAGGTAGTGTTGAAAATACTGTACAAGATATTTTGGGTAGTTTAAGATCAACGTGTACTTATGTTGGTGCAAGCAGATTAAAAGAACTAACAAAAAGAACTACTTTTATTAGAGTTCAAGAACAACAAAATGAAGTATTTTCAAAATAAATATATTGCATTTTGTTTTGTTTCAAAACCTATATTCTATAAAGTAATTACGTATGAACACATTAACTCAGAAGCACAAAATAAATAAAAAGTTAATTGTTATTGGCCTTTTAATTTTCTTTGGTATTATTTTCTTTGTAGATCTTGATCCAAACAAACCAGAAATTACTTATACTGCAGCTATTGCATTTTTAATGGCATTTTGGTGGATAAGCGAAGCTCTACCCATTGGTGCTACATCTCTTCTACCTATTTTACTTTTTCCTATGTTAGGAGTTTTGGATGGTAAATCCATTTCAAATGCTTACATAAACTATGTTATCTTTTTGTTTATTGGTGGTTTTATTATGGCATTAGCAATGGAGAAATGGAATTTACACAAAAGAATTGCTTTGAAAATATTATCAATTGTTGGAGGAAGCCCTTTTATGATTTTATTTGGATTTATGTTTTCTTCAGCATTTTTATCTATGTGGATGTCAAATACAGCCACTGCAATGATGATGTTACCTATTGCTTTTTCAGTAAATTCAGCTCTTGAAGAAGTCCATGGAGAAGGAAAAACAGAGAAGTTTTCTTCAGGCTTATTATTGTCTATTGCATACGCATGCTCTATTGGAGGAATAGCAACCTTGGTTGGAACTCCACCTAACCTCTCTTTTTTAAGAATTTTTGAAATTATTTTTCCTAATGCCCCTGAAATTTCTTTTGGACAATGGATAACATTTGCGCTTCCTATTGCTTTTTTAATGTTTATTTTTACTTTATTCTTTTTATATCTTCTTTTCAAACCAAAGGAAAAACTTAAAACTTTACATAAATCTTTCTTTAAAGACCAATATATAGCCCTTGGAAAATTTAGCCTAGAGCAAAAAAGAGTACTTATTTTATTTGTAATATTAGCATTTCTATGGGTTTTTAGAAAAAGTATTAATCTTGGATTTATAACAACGCCCGGTTGGAGCTCTCTTTTTAAAAACCCCAATTTTATTAACGATGGTACCGTAGCTATTTTTATGGCCGTTTTGCTATTTGTAATTCCTTCTTCTAAAAAAAATGAAGCTCTCGTTAATTGGGAAATAACACAAAAAATACCTTGGCATATTGTTTTTTTATTTGGAGGCGGTTTTGCTTTAGCAAAAGGTTTTTTAGACTCTGGGCTATCTACTTATATTGGAAATATTTTGGCTAGTGCTGGTCACTTTTCACCTACATTTTTAGTCGCTTCTTTAACAGGAATGATGTCTTTGCTAACTGAATTTACTTCAAATACAGCAACAACAGAAATGATGTTGCCTATAATTTCAGGATTGGCAATTCAACTAAAAATAAATCCACTATTAATTATGATACCGGTAACATTAGCTGCTTCAATGGCTTTTATGTTTCCAATAGCAACTCCACCAAATGCTATCGTTTTTGGTACGGGTAGGCTTTCTATGATTTCTATGATTAAAACAGGTTTTTTTATCAACCTTTTTGCTATCGTAATTATTACAATAATTACGCTAACCTGGGGTACTGTTATTTTTAATATTGACCCTGCTGTATTCCCAGATTGGGCCAATCAAACAACCATAAATATTCAACATTAACGCATCCCTAAATTTCATCTTCATGCACCATAGAGCGAAATATTAAATATTGAGCTATTATGTATGTAATTATAATTATTATTTCAAATAAATGTGACGAATTATAAAATTTATTAATTGCCAATACTGAATCTGAAAAAATAAAAAGAATAGCTCCTCCTAACATTAACAATGATTTTCTTGATTTTATACCCAAATAATTAATTAAAGAAACGGCACCAAATATTGAGATAGTAATTCCATAAATTAGTACTGGAATTAATAAATCATTTAGAGCGTTTTTCAAAAATAAAAATAACATTAGAAATAATATAAAAAATGGAATTATTGAATATATTACTTTTAAAATCGTTTTCTTTTTAATTTGTGAAATTACAATTTTAATAAAAAATAAATGAGCTATTAAAAACGATAGCAATCCTATGTTAAAGGAAAAAGAACCTTTATAAATTAAAAAAACATCTCCCAAAAAAGAGAAAAATAATGCACTAACATACAAACTGTTTTTTTCGGAAACTGAAACGTGATATAACAATAATAATGATAATAAAATAAACGGTTTAAAAATAAAAATGAGATATGGAATACTAAAAACAACTCCAATAATATCGAGTATAGAAACTGATACAAATACAAATAACGCAACTTTAATTCTACTCATACCTAAAACATTAATTCCAAGTAGGCAAGATACATTTTTTTGTTAACTTTTGAAACAAAGGTTTAATTCCTTTAACCAAGCTCTGCTGCATCACTTTAGAATCACTTTTATGACATTGCAAACAAGCTCCTATTAATAGTATTTTTTTTTGCTCTACAACTGTAAAAGGTCTAAAATCTAACCGAGTTGAATTAATTGTATTTTGGTCTACTTCTTTTAAAAATGGAATCCAAGCATCTTCTGGTAAACCATCATTTTCATTCAAAGCATATTCAGGGTTAAATACCCATTTTCCAATATTATTTTTAATATTATACTTTAATTCTCCATTACCATACCCAATTGCAGCTGAGTTTACGTGACAACTTTTGCAATCTCTTACTTTTTTTGATGTAGTATGTGGTGAATTTGGAGCATATAATCTATGAAAAGAAAGGTCTGTTCCCTTCTCTTTGCCTTTATAACTTCCTTTATCAATAGTTAAAATCATTCCCGGTATTGCCGGTTCAATCTTTTTTTCTGTTTTAGATTCTCTAACTCCCATTGCTGGTAATGATGATGAAAATTCAGCAACATATTCTTTCCATTGTCCTTTTCCATATTTCTTATCTAATAAATCAAAAGCCCTTGGTTCATTTTTATCAAATCCAGTATGACAACCAATACAACGAGAAGTCCAAGTTGAGTGACAAGTAGAACAACTAAGCTCTTGATGTGCTTTATCTCTAGCGCAAACTTCAGATTGAGGTTTTAAAGAATGTAATTTTCCATCTTTTTTGCCAATTAGAAATGCATTCCCTAACGAATCTACAAATGTATTCACTAAAGGATGCTTATCTTTTTTAGCTACAATAATTTGCTTGTTTGTATGTGAATAATTTCTATGTAAAAAAACTAACAAACTCTCTTGATCTAGAGAATCATATGGTATTGTAATTGGTTTTTCTTTAAAATGACAATCTGCACATTGTAATTTTACAGCTTGTTCTTCGTGAGCATATTTTTTCCCATCTCCCATTACTTCATGCGAAGAATGACAATCTATACATAACAACCCTTTTGTATGGTGTATATCTTCTTCAACATACTTATATACCCTGCTTCCTTCTAAAATTCTAAACTCTTTCTTATTTGCTAATGAATCTACATCTAGCAATGTTTCTTGCCAACCTTCATAATTAGTTGAAATTCTACTTGATCGACTATGACAACCAAAACAATGGGTATTAGTAACAAAAATATCTGTTGAAGGATGAAATTTTGGTAATTCTTTTTTATCAGAAGATATATAGGAAGCTAAAGCAGCTTTAGCTTCTTTTGAATAATTTAAATGGCAAGCATTACAGCCTCCACCTCTACTCATATTTGTTATTTCTCCATATTCCTCTTTTGCTGCTCCTAAGTGACAGTTAGCGCATAAATCACGTATATGCTTATCAGCTGCAGAGTTTTTTATATCCTTTATATGATAGTGATAATCTGGAGAATTAGCCTCCCCAAAAATATATTTATCAACTGCTACTATACCACTATTAGTGGTCATTAAAGAGTTTTTTATTTTATGAAGTTCATTTGGGTGACATTTTCCACAGGTTGCAGCTGCATCGATTAAATTACCCGGTATTAAAATCATTCCTTTGTGAGCCTCCTTTTTGTTTGTAGTTTTAGCATCTCCCAAATGGCAACTAGCACATCCTATTAATTCAGGGTTATGATATTGTGAATATCCTTTCGTATTTTGATGACATGTTAAACAAGATTCTTCATTTCTATTTTCTAGCACTGAATACTCTGTTTCTACAATCTCTACTAGGCCTAAGCTATCTTTATTCTTAAAATAAAATACTGTAATTAATATTAAAATTAACAGTACAAAAAAAGAAAATTTAAAATATTTTACTTTCATAAATTTAATTATGCTCAAATTTACAATAATAAATGTTTTTATATTAAAAATAATAGAACAGTAACTAAAATCTAATTCATTTCAAAACAGCTTATTATCATCATTAAGCAACTAAAGTTACATATAATTTATTGATTTTCAAGTGTTTAATGCAACTAATGTTACTGTATTAATCCATGTTAAATGTTTTTTTATGATATATGTCATATTCATAAATACAATAAGTAAATATCTTTACACCTGTAAAAATAGATATACTTATGACTACATCAAGAAGAAAGTTTATTAAAATTTCAGCCTTAGGCTTAGGAGGTGTAGCAGCGTCAACATCAGCATTAAATATGTTTGGAGCTAATACATATTTAGATGATTTAGTAAAACAAAATGTTGCTACAAAGTTTAAACGAACTGCTACTTATTGTGAAGTTTGCTTTTGGAAATGTGCCGCTTGGGCATATACCAATGAAGAGGGTGAAATTATCAAATTAAAAGGTAATGAAATTGATCCGCATTGTAATGGACGCCTATGCCCTAGAGGAACTGGCGGCGTTGGTATGTATAATGATGGTGACAGACTTAAAACCCCTTTAATTAGAACAACTATTAATGGCGAACAAACGTATAGAGAAGCCTCTTGGGATGAAGCCTTAGATTTAATTGCATCAAAAATGAAAGATGTAAAATCTAAATATGGAGCTGAAAGTTTTGCTTTATTAAAACATGGTTCACCTGGAAGTCACTTAGAGCATTTGTTCAAATCTTACGGATCTGATACCATTGCTGAACCTGCCTATGCACAATGTAGAGGACCAAGAGAAACTGGATTTGGTTTAACAGTAGGTTCTTGGATTGGTTCTCCTGAACCAACAGACATTAGGGATACTAAATGTTTAGTACTCATTGGTTCTCATATTGGAGAAAATATGCACAATACACAAGTACAAGAAATGTCTGACGCTATAGATAATGGCGCTACTATAATAACAGTTGATCCAAGGTTATCTACCGCAGCAAGTAAATCTGAACATTGGTTAGCTATTAAACCTTCAACCGATATTGCTTTACTACTCGCTTGGATGCATGTACTTATTTATGAAAACCTTTACAATAAAGAATATGTTGATAAATATGGGTATGGCCTTAAAGAACTTAAAGAACACGTAAAAGATTTTACTCCTGAATGGGCTTATGGTATAACAACTATAAAACCTGAAGAAATTAGAAAAACTGCTCGTATAATGGCTGCTGCTGCACCTTCTACAATTATTCACCCAGGACGTCATGTTGTTTGGTATGGCGACGATTCTCAAAGAGAAAGGGCAATAGCAATGCTAAATGGATTATTAGGCTCTTGGGGTAATAGAGGTGGTTTTTACTTTAAAGAAAAAATTAAAATACCTAAATACCCACAGCCTGCCTACCCTACTCCAAAATGGGGTTGGGAAGAAATTGGAGAAAAATATCCATATGCAGAAATGGGTATTACATCAGAGCTTATAAAAGCAACAATACCTAATGAGAATACTGAACATCCAATAAAAGGATGGATTGTTGCTGGTACAAATTTAATTAATACAGTACCCGACAGAGAAATGATTTTAAAAGCAATGGATGCCTTAGAGTTTTTTGTAGTAATTGACACCATGCCTATGGAAATTACTGGTTATGCAGATGTTGTTTTGCCAGAATGTACATACTTAGAACGCTACGACGGTATTAGATCTGCAACAAATAGAGAGCCTTCAATTGCATTAAGACAGCCTGTTGCAAAACCTAAATACAAATCTAAACCAGCTTGGTGGATTAGTAAACAAATAGGAGAGCGCTTAGGTTTACATGATTATTTTGATTATAACGATTTTGAAGATGTTATAAAATGGCAGCTGAACAAATTAGGTACTTCACTAGATGAAATGAAAAAAATTGGAGTTAAAAAATTTGAAAGAAAATCTGGACCTCTCTTCTTAGAAAAAGGTCAAGATTATGAATTTGCAACAAATAGTGGTAAAATTGAATTCTATTCTGATGAGTTAGCCTCTAAAGGGTTTGACCCAATGCCTATTTATACTCCACATCCTGAGCCTCCTCAAGGTTATTACAGATTAAATTATGGTAGATCTCCTATGCATACTTTTAGTAGAACTATTAACAACCCTAATTTAAGTGCACTTAAAGACACTAATAAATTATGGATAAATCCAAAAGTTGCAAGAATATTAGATTTGAGAAACGAGCAAGTTGTTTGGCTTGAAAACCAAGACGGAATTATATCTACTTTTTCAATCAAAGTACGAGTAACAGAGAGAATACGATGGGATTCTGTGTATTTATATCATGGCTTTGGTCACAATGATAAAAAATTAACCAGAGCCTTTGGCAAAGGTATTAGCGATACAGAAATGATTTCTAAAGTTCATATTGACCCATTAATGGGTGGAACAGGACTTAGAGGTAATTTTGTGAAAATTTTAACTGAAGATCCACATAAAAATATTGAAATATGAGATATGCAATGGTAATTGACACATTAAAATGTGTTGGATGTAGTGATTGTGTAGTGGCTTGCCAAACCGAAAATAATGTTCCAATGGGATATTGTAGAGATTGGGTAACTGAAACTGTAAATGGTGCATATCCTACAATAGATTTAGAACTAAAATCTGAACGCTGTAATCACTGTGACAATGCACCTTGCGTGCGTTGTTGTCCTACAGGTGCTAGTCATATTGTAGAAGGCGGTATTGTAATGGTTACGGAAGATGAATGTATTGGATGCGGTGCTTGTATAGAGTCTTGCCCTTATGATGCCAGATATCAACATCCTGATGGATATGTAGACAAATGTACTTTTTGTCATCATAGGCTAGAGAAAGGTAAACAACCTGCGTGTGTAGAAGTTTGCCCTACAAAATGCATGTATTTTGGTGATTTAGATGATCCTACAAGTGAAATATCTGAATTACTAAAAACTAGAAAACACAAAGTTTTGGCACCTGAAGCAGGAACAAGTCCAAACGTATATTATTTAATTAAATAAAATATTATTATGCAAGAAGAAATTTTCGTAAGTGGACGACACATTCCTAAAATAGATCCATATTTAGAAATTTGGCACTGGGAAATATCCTTATATTTATTTTTAGGTGGTTTAGCTGCAGGTATCTTGTTTTTTACAGCATTATTCTATCTTCTTAAAAAAGAAAATGAAATGCCAGCAACAGTTAAATACGCTTCCATAATTGCTCCAATAGCTTTAGTTATTGGTTTGGCTGCACTTTTTTTTGATTTAACTCATAAATTATATGTGTGGAGATTATATACTACGATAAGAATAACTTCTCCTATGTCATGGGGAGCTTGGGTATTATTAATTATTACCCCACTATCTATGTTATGGGTATTTAGTTATTATAGAGAAACATATCCAAAATTAGAAAGTAAATTACAAGTATTTAAAAAATTAAAATTTTTAAATTCCTTTGAAAAATATATTATTAAAAATAGAAAATATATTGCAATTGCCTTAATTCCATTATCAATTATTTTAGGGGTTTATACAGGTATATTATTATCTGCTTTTAATGCCAGACCTCTTTGGAATAATGCTATTTTAGGCCCTTTATTCTTAACATCGGGTCTATCAACAGGGGCAGCTGCTATATTATTATTCTCTAAAAATCACTTTGAACGTAAATTAATAAGTAAAATTGATTTAGGATTAATTATTTTAGAATTAGCTTTAATTATACATATGTTTATGGGAATGGCTGCTGGTTCTCAAGTTCAATTGGAAGCAATGCAAATATTAATTAGCGGACAATACACTGTTATGTTTTTTGTTTTTGTAATTATCCTAGGTTTAATAGTACCTGCAATTTTAGAACTTACAGAAGTAATTGGGTTTAAAGTACCCGTCATAGTTCCTGCCCTTCTTGTATTAATGGGAGGCCTAATATTTAGAATTGTTATGATAAATGCAGGTCAATTAACAAGATTCTTATACTAAAAAATAAAGATATGAAAGTTAATATTGAAAAAAATAGACATGTATATTGGAATCCTTATTTTGGAGGGTTCTTATTAGGAATCTTAATTCTTGCTACTTTTTACATAACAGGTAGAGGTTTGGGAGCTAGTGGTGCTTTTAAAAGCACAGTGGTTACCGTTGTAGATGACATTGCCCCAACACATGCCGAAAATAATGCCTATTATGAAAAATTCATAAAAGAAGATGATACTCCAATGAATACTTGGCTAGTATTTGAATCTTTAGGTATTTTAATTGGTGGGTTTTTATCAGGTGCTTTAAGCGGTAGGCTTAAATTATTTGTACAACATTCTCCTAAAATAACATCTAAAAGACGACTGATTTTTGCCTTACTTGGAGGTGCGTTTTTTGGATTTGGAGCTCAATTAGCAAGAGGGTGTACAAGCGGAGCAGGCTTAAGTGGTATGGCCGTATTATCAACAGGAGGCTTTATAACAGTACTTACCATTTTTGGTAGTGGTTATTTATTTGCTTACTTTTTTAGAAAAAACTGGATTTAAATTTAAAAAAAATATAATTATGGGACCTTTAATTCCTAATGGTGTAATTCCTACAGAGTGGAATTTTGTTATTGCAATGTTTATTGGTATCGCTTTTGGATACATACTAGAAGCTTCGGGGTTTTCTTCTTCAAGAAAATTAGCAGGCGTATTTTATGGCTACGATTTTGTGGTACTTAAAGTCTTTTTTACAGCAGTCTTAGTCTCTGTAATTGGTGTTTATTATATGGATTATTTAGGGTTTCTAAATATATCTCAACTTTATATTCATCCAACTTACTTATGGGCATCTATTGTTGGTGGCATTGTTATGGGGTTTGGTTTTGTAATGGGTGGTTTTTGCCCTGGAACAGACCTTTGTGCAATAGCAATTGGTAAAATTGATGCTATGGCCTATGGCGTTGGAATATTGATAGGTGTTTTTGTTTTTTCTGAATTCTTTACATTTTTAGAACCAATGTTTGATGGTTCATATCTTGGTCATATTACCGTTGTAGACTCATTAGGAATATCACCTTATTGGTTTATATTTCTATTTTCAATTTTAGCAATAGCACTATTTTATATAGCAGATTTAATTCGAAAAAAAGTTAAAAAAGTATTTTATTAAACCTTAAAAATTATGTCAAAATCATATAAATATAAAAAGTTTTTAGTTAGAAGGTATCAAATTTTAGCAGCCATATTAATTATTTTATCTGCAGGATTAGTTCTTCTTCCTAAATATGAAAAAAATGAAGGTATTACCCCACAAGCTTTTTTACTTAATGTTTTAAGCGCTGAACGGTATATAAATACAGATCAACTGGCAAATAGGTTAATAAATCAAGATCCTACAATTTTATTAGTAGATGTGAGAACTCCAAAGGAATTTGAAGAATACTCTTTACCTAATGCCGTTAATATTCCTTTAGCAGAAGTGTTATCATCAGATTCAGAAGCTTATTTAAATCAAGATGCATTTGATGTTGTATTGTACTCCAATGATAATTATTATTCAGATCAAGCCTATTTCCTTTGCAATAGATTAGGATATAAAAACTTATATGTACTTGAAGGTGGCTTAAATAAATGGTTTAGCACAATTATTAATCCTAAAATACCTAAAGAGACAGCTCCTAAAAAAGAATTTGATAAATATAACACAAGAATAGCAGCTGGAATGTATTTTGGTGTTGGTAATACATCTCATAAAACAGTAAAAAAAGCACCTAAAAGGGTTATTAAACTTACTAAAAAGAAAAAGAAAGTTGCTGAAGGTGGTTGCTAATTTTAATTTATATTTAAAATAACATTATGAAAGAATTAGAAAAAACAAAAAGGATTTCAATATCTGCTGTACTATTCATTTTAATAATTTTTATAGGAGTTTTAAGCTTTAAACGCCCTAAAAATATTTTCAAAAATGATAAAAATTTAATCTTAAATCATATAGTAAAACAAGATTACATACTGCAAATAAAAGATTTAGATAGTATTGATGGCGCTTTAATTGATGTAAGAAGCCCTTATGAGTACAACAAAGGGTATATTAAAAATGCAGTAAATATTTATACTCCAGATTTACTAGAACCTAAACAACAATCATATATTAAACAATTAAATAAAGAAAATAAAACAATTGTTTTATATGCTAAAACTCCTGAAGATGCTAGTGGTGCTTGGATGCTTTTAACCCAACTTGGTATAAAAAATACAAAAGTACTTTGTGCTAAATTAAAGTATAAAAATGATAAACTTATTGTAGAAAGTTACCCGTTAGAAAAACCTATCTTAAATTATGCCGAATTTATGAAAAAAGCCAACTCGGGTAAAATTACAGTTGTTAAAAAAGCACCAAAAAAAATTATAAAACTCAAAAAAAAGAAAAAGAAGGTAGCTGAAGGTGGTTGTTAGTTTTTATAATTAAAGTAAAAAAAAAGCTGTTTTTAAAATTAAAAACAGCTTTTTTTTACCTTATTTTTTAAAATAATTTATTCCTTTTTCGTTTTTAAACACCTCAAATTAATAGCGAAAATAAAATTGCAAAATACAATAGTTAAACAATTGTTACACAACACATTATATTGTAACAATTGTTACTATAAAGAATAAATATTTATTACATGTAGCATGATAAATATCATATAAATAAAATTCATCTGTATTTAATTTAGATGTAATAATTAAGACATTCATTTAATTTAAATTACTTACATGATGAAAAAATTAACAACATATTTAGTACTACTTTTTATAACTGCAACTTTATTTAGTGGGTTTAAAAATTCAGAAAAAAAACAAGCTAACTATAGCCCAACTGAATTTGAACTTCTTGTTCAATATTTAGAAGAAAACGGTAACTTTATTAATAGTGAATTAGCTCCATCCTTAGTTACTGCAAATGAAGTTAAAAAGAACCTAAAAAATGTAAAATATCATATAATTGATATTAGAAGTGAGAGTTGGTTTGAATATGGACATTTAAAAAATGCTCATAATGTTAAGGCTTCAGAATTACTTACTTATTTTGAAAATAAAATAAATGCTAGTGATTACAGCAAAATTATTTTAATCTGTTATTCTGGTCAATCTGCAGCATATTACACAAGCCTTTTAAGATTGGCTGGCTATAATAATACTTATAGTATGAAATGGGGAATGAGTTCTTGGAGAGAAGATTTTGCCGAAAATTCTTGGGAAAAAAATATTGCAAATACTTTTGTAAACAAATTAGAAACTACAAAAAACACTAAAGCTAAAAAAGGCATTTACCCAACTCTTAATACGGGAAAAACTGATGCTAAAGAAATTCTAAAAATCAGATTAAAAAAAGCATTTGAAATACCATATAGAGAACATATCATAAAATCTGCCGAAGTTTTTAAAAATCCAACTAATTACTATATTATAAATTATTGGGATCAAGAAAAGTATAACAATGGTCATATTCCTGGAGCCATACAATACCAACCTAACTCATCTTTAGCATCTAATACATTTTTATATACACTTCCTACAAATAAAGAAATAGCAATGTATTGCTCAACTGGTCAAAATGCAGCTTATGCAGTGGCATATCTAAATTTGATAGGCTATAAAACAAGCAATATAGCTTATGGAGCTAACAGCTTTATGAATAAGATTCTTAAAGAAAAAAATTGGAATGCCTTTTCAAAAAAAGAAATTCACATGTACCCAGTAATCGAATAACTCAATCTAATTATCACAAATAATATTAAATATAAAATTATGAAAAAATTATCTTTATTTTTTATCGGTCTATTATTAATACCATCATTATTTCTTACTTCTTGTGATAGAGGTGATGACTTAATTGATAGTGAAGCTACTCCAGCATTTACGCTGATGAAAGACTATTTAGTTAGTAATAATTTAGACATTAATAATATATTAGCGGGCCCTGGTGACGCTATTAAATTTGTTGTGGGTGAACCTGCAGAAACAGATTTAAATGCTTTCTTGTCAAAATATTATATCATTGACATTAGAAGTAGTGCATCCTACGGTGACGGACATATTCAAGGAGCTAAAAATGTTGCATTTACAGATATTTTAACTGAAGCACCTAAAGCTGAAAGCAAACCAATTTTAGTAGTTTGCTATACGGGTCAAACTGCTTGTTATGCTACTGCCTTATTACGTTTATATGGTTATAGCAATACGCAGGCTCTAAAATGGGGAATGTCTGGATGGAACTCTGCAACAGCAGGACCTTGGAATAGTAATATTGGTAGCCCTGCAGCAGGAAACTCAAATTGGTCCTATTCAACAGCTCCTCCTAACCTCGTTTTTTCAGATCCTATTATAACTAGTTTTTCAACAGATGGGTCACAAATTTTAAAAGAAAGAGTTGAACAAGTAGTTGCAGACGGATTTAAAACTGTTTCTGGCGGAGATGTACTCGCATCTCCTAATAATTATTTTGTTAATAATTATTTTGGTGAAGCAGATTATAATGCTTTTGGGCATATTACTAACGCATACCGTATTAAAGAAACACTTTTACTTTCAACAAACGGTTATCAAAGTTTAGACCCTAGCTCAAATGCTAAAATTGCTACCTATTGCTATACAGGTCAAACTTCTGCAGTACTTACCGCTTATTTAAGAGTTTTAGGGTATGATGCTTATAGTATAACATTTGGTATGAACGGATTATACAACTCAAATAATGCTTGGGTATCTAACAAATGGAGTGCTTCAGTTTCAAAAAATTTACCTCTAGTTAATTAATGAATAATAAATTCAATTAAGATGAAAAATAATATATATATATTGTTTGTATTTGCACTCTTTTTTCAAGTAAATACTTATGCACAAGGCTGTGATGGAGATGATCCTGCAGCCGCAACAGATGGAACTGTTCCTACAATTAAAATTTTTGGTTACCTACAAACCCAATATGATTATACCTTTAACGATATTCATGAAAATACACTAACTTTTAAAAGAGCCCGATTTGGTATTAGAGGTAAAGTTAAAGACGATTTTTCATATTATTTTATGTTAGAAGCAAGCCCTTTTATTGGTGGAGTTGGTAGCACATATTTAATGGATGCTTTTGTTTCTTATGAAAAATATAATTGGGCTAAAATATCTGTAGGAACCTTTAAACAACCTTTTAGTTTAGAAGTAAATACTCCTTGTAACGGATTAACAACCATTAACAGATCTATTGTTGCCGATCAACTAGTAGCTCCTCAACGTGACTTTGGGTTAATTGTACTAGGTGGAAATAAATACACTAAATTTAGATATGCTGTTGCATTAATGAACGGTAGAGGTTTAAACGTTGTAGATAATAATTCAAAAAAAGATATCATTGGTAGAGCATCGTATAAACTTTTTGATTTTATGAGTATTGGAGGAAGTTTTAGGTACGGCTACCCAAATAATAATGATAATACGAGAACAAGTTATGGTGGAGAAATGGTACTAACCTTAAATAATTTAAAAATTCAAGGTGAATACATTTATGATGAAGGAGATTATAACCGTGCGGCAGGTGGTGGCTGCGGCTCAGAACCAGTTGAATTAGGCAATAAAAGAGATGGAGGGTACATTATGATTTCTTATGATACTAAATGGAAAGTACAACCCGTTTTTAAATATGAGTATTTTGATCCAAACATTGATGTGAAAAAAATTGGATATCAGGAAATGATGACTATTGGTGCTAATTACTTTGTTAATGATAAAATTAGATTTCAATTAAATTATCAAGCTCATATTGAAACCTATATAAACATAGATAATGATATACTTCTAGCTCAAATTCAAGTGAAATTCTAGCTTAATTTATTTATAAACAATCAGTTAAACAAACTCCTGATAATTGTCAGGAGTTTGTTTTTTAGTTTTTGTACTTTTGTATTAACTAAATAAAAGTAATGACAACAGACAAAACATTAATAAGAGAAAAATTAAACGATTATTATTCCGAAATTTTTGAAAAAGAACTTCTTGATGAAATTGTTAATTTTGGTATGTTTAGAGGAATGAAAAGTGGAGAAACTTTAATTGATATTGGAGACGAAATGTCTCACGTACCGTTGATTTTAAATGGAGCTGTAAAAATAATTAGAGAAGACAGTAAAGGAGATGATATTGTAGTCTATTTTTTAGAAAAAGGAGATACCTGTGCCATTTCTTTTGTAAACTGCATTTACAGTAGTAAAAGTATGTTTAGAGGTATTACTGAAAAAGAAACTGAAGCTGTGTTTGTACCTGTAGAAAAAGTTGATGATTGGCTAAAAAAATATGAAACTTGGCGTCGTTTTATTATTGACAGCTACCACGTGCGTTTAATTGAAATGGTTGAAGCTATTGATAGTTTGGCATTTATGAAGTTAGATGATAGGCTACACAAATTTTTAACTGATAAGGTTAAAATAATGAAAGATAATGTTCTAATAATAACACACCAAGAAATAGCAGACGATTTAAACACCTCTCGTGTTGTAGTTTCTCGCTTACTAAAACAACTTGAAAATGAAGGAAAAATTAAAATTCGTAGAAATAGAATTATAATCGATAAAATTTAACTTATCATATTTATATAATCTTTTTCTGAAATAATTGGAATTTTTAAACTCTCTGCTTTCAAACGTTTACTAGGTCCCATATTTTCACCTGCTATCACAAAGTTTGTTTTTTTAGATATTGAACTTGCTACTTTACCCCCATTATCTTCAATTGATTTTTTTAAATCATTCCTACTAAAATGTGAAAACACCCCAGATATAACAATTGTTTTACCAAAAAGTTTAGTGGTTTGATTCTTCAAAGTATCTTCAGAAATTATTAATTGAACACCATAGTTTTTTAATCGATCTATTATTTGAATATTTGTCAAATTATCAAAAAACCTCAAAACACTTTCTGCTATTTTATCCCCAATTTCATCAACAGCAACGAGTTCTTCAAATGACGCGTTCATCAAATTATCTATAGATTTGAAGTGTTTTGCTAATTTTTTTGCCACAGTTTCTCCAACAAACCTAATACCCAAGGCAAAAAGCACTTTTTCAAAAGGTATTTTCTTTGAATTTTCTATTCCTGCAATTATATTTTGTGCAGATTTTTCTGCCATTCTTTCCAAAGGAATAATTTGAGATTCATTTAATTCATACAAATCGGCATAATTATGAATTAAGCCTTCCTTAAATAGCAACTCAACAGTCTCTGACCCCAGCCCATCAATATTCATAGCCTTTCTACTTATAAAATGCTGAATTCTTCCAGTAATTTGAGTTGGACAACCATATTCATTTGGGCAATAATGTTTAGCATCTCCTTCAGTTCTAACTAGTTTCGTGCCACAATCCGGACAATTTGTAATGTATTTTGTTGGTTTAGATTCTAAAGATCTTTTAGTTAAATCTACTCCTACAATTTTAGGTATAATCTCGCCTCCTTTTTCTACAAAAACAGTATCACCAACCCTAATGTCTAATTTTTCAATTTGATCTGCATTGTGCAAAGAAGCTCTTTTAACAATTGTTCCTGCCAATTGTACTGGCTCTAAATTAGCAACTGGTGTTATAGCTCCTGTTCTACCAACCTGATATGTTATTTCATTTAAAATAGTACTTACTTGTTCGGCTTTAAATTTGTAAGCAATGGCCCAACGAGGCGATTTTGCTGTATAACCTAATTCTTCTTGTTGCTCTAATGAATTTACTTTTACAACAACACCATCTGTTTCATAAGGTAATTTATTACGTCTAGTATCCCAATATTTAATAAATTCAAAAACTTCATTAATTGTATTACAAACGGCAATTGTTTCTGGTATTTTAAAACCTACCTTTTTGGCTCCCATTAGCGCCTCAAAATGTGTTTCAAAGGGTAGTTCTTCAGCAATTAATTGATATAATAAACAATCTAACGGTCGTTTTGCAACTTCTGCACTATCCTGCATTTTTAAACTTCCGCTAGCTGTATTTCTAGGATTACTGAAAGGATCTTCACCTTCTTCTATCCTTTCTTCATTCATTTTATAAAACCCTTTTAAAGGCATTATAATTTCTCCTCTAATTTCAAAACTATCAATAAATTTATCATGTAAAACTAACGGTATAGATTTAATTGTTTTAACATTAGCCGTAACATCATCTCCTTGAAAACCATCACCACGAGTTTCTGCTCGTAGAAGTTTTCCATTTTCATACACTAAATTTATAGAAGCACCGTCATACTTTAATTCACATGAATATGAAATATTTTCATTATCAACCATTTTTTTTATCCTATTCTCCCAATCATTCAAATCTTCTAAAGAATATGAATTTGCCAAAGAATACATTCTGTTTTTATGAATTACGGTAGTGAAATTCTTAGTAATTTCACCTCCTACTCGTTGAGTTGGAGAATTTGGGTCAAAAAATTGAGGGTTTTCTGCTTCTAATTTTTCTAGTTCTTTTAATTTTAAATCAAACTCATAGTCAGAAATTGTGGCATTATCTAGTACATAATAATTATAATTATGCTTCCTCAATTCATCCCTAAGCAATTTTATTTTTAATTCAATATTTTCAGACATCTAAAGTTATTTCTCTTCTTTGCTAAAATAATCATATTTTTTTAATTTTTATTAATATTTTAGCTGTAGCAAATTCAAACATTTACGTGTTATTTACGTAACTTAGGTTACATTGCTAACTGATAAATATCATAAGTGAAAATATGTAACTTAAGTAACTTTACAAAGAATTTAAGAACTACGTAAAAACACTAATAGTAAACTAAATAATTAATAATGAAAAACTTACTTATTCTAGGTGCAGGAACTGCTGGCACAATGATGTTAAACAAATTACATAAAGAACTTGATAAAGAAGAGTGGAAAATAACAATAGTTGATCAATACAAAACTCATTATTATCAACCTGGCTTTTTATTCATCCCTTTTGGAATTTACAACAAACAAGATGTTACAAAACCAAAATATGATTTCTTTCCTCCTGGTGTTGATGTTATATTTAGCCCAATTGATAGAATTGCTGGTGAAGAAAATAAAGTTTACCTAGAAGGTGGTAAAGTTTTAAATTATGATTTTTTAATTGCTGCTACCGGTACACAAACTAGACCATCGGAAACAGAAGGTTTGAAAGATAAATTATGGTACAAAGATATATTTGATTTTTACACTATTGAAGGTGCCTTAGCTTTACATAAAAGATTTAAAGATTGGGAAGGTGGAAACTTAGTAATGTGTATTCCTGAACTACCTTACAAATGTCCGGTAGCCCCAATTGAATTTGTGTGTTTAGCAGAGGCTTATTTTGCTGAAAGAGGTATGAAAGACAAAGTAAATATTTCATACGTAACACTTATGTCTGGTGCTTTCACAAAACCTGTTGCCTCAAAAATGCTAGGTGATTTATTAGAAGAAAAAAATATTAAAGTAATCCCAGATTTTTATTTAAGTCATGTTGACAATGAGAATAAAAAAATTATTTCTTATGACGAACAAGAAATTCCTTTTGATATCTTAACTATTGTACCTGTAAATATGGGTTCAGACATGGTTAAACGCAGTGGACTAGGTGATGATATGAATTACATTAAAACAAACAAATTCACGCTACAATCTGATCAATTTGAAAATATATTTGTAATTGGAGATGCTGCAAACATCCCTACATCTAAAGCGGGTTCTGTAGCACATTTTGCTGGAGAAATTTTGATGGAAAATATTTTAGCTGCAATGGAAGGAAGAGCATTACCTGCCAAATTTGATGGACATGCAAATTGCTACATAGAAACAGGTCATGGAAAAGGAGCTTTAATAGATTTTAATTATGAAACAGAACCTCTTCCGGGAACATTCCCTCTACCAGGAATTGGGCCATTTGGTTTATTAAAAAACACCAAAATGAACCACTATGGTAAAATTTTATTTAGATGGATATACTGGCATATATTACTTAAAGGAAAAGAACTACCTATTGAAGCAGATATGTCAATGGCAGGAAAAAAACGTATTTAATCTAAATTATTAAAAGTATAATGGAAGATAAAAATATACAATCACAAATAAATGCACTCGACAAGAAATTGGATTTAATACTTGGTTATGTTAACCAACAAAGATTAAATGCTACTGTTGTTGAAGATTTAGTGAGTGATTTAGGAATTATAGGGAAAGATATGTATGATTCTACTGTTGTAGAATTAGACAAAAGACAAATAGAAATTGACCCTTCAGAATTAACTGATTTAGCAGTTACATTTTTAAGAAACATTGGCAATATTAAGTTGGTAATGAACACTCTTGAAATGGCAGTTGATTTAAGTAAAGAAGTTGGCCCAATTGCCAATGAAGTAATAATAGATTTTACAAAACAACTCAATACATTTGAACAAAAAGGATACTTTGCTTTCTTTAAAGAATTAGGTCCTATAATGGATAATATTGTAACTGGATTTAAACCTGAAGACTTAAGAGAATTAGCTGATAGTATAGTTTCAATTTTGTCTATTATTAAAGAAATGACACAACCTGAAGTACTTGGAACTATGGAAAATGCAATTAAAGCATTTAATAGTATGGAAACAGAAAGTGTACCTTCTTACTCAATTTGGAGAGTTCTTAAAGAAATGAATAGTCCTGAAATGAAAAAAGCTTTAGGTTATGGTATTACCTTTATGAAAAATGTATCTAAAGATGTTACTATAAAAAACGAAAAACAATAACAAATTAATAATCATTAAAATAAAAAAATCATGGCTGAAAAAACAATAGCTGGTAAACAAATTAATGTTACAGATGATGGATATCTTGAAGATATGTCACAGTGGAATGAAGACGTTGCAAAAGAAATTGCAAATGAAATTGGTATTGAATTAACCGATAAACATTTTGAAGTTTTAAATTATTTACGCGAAAAATCTGCTGCAGGTGAAGCTTTATCAATTAGAAGCGTTGGTAAATCTGGAGTTGTTGACATCAAAGGGTTGTATAAGTTATTTCCAAAAGGGCCTTTAAAATTTTCATCTAAGATAGCTGGTATTCCTAAACCAACAAGTTGTGTTTAGATTTTAAACTAACAATTTTATTATAATTTAATATTTTAAATATGGATTCACAAGAAAAAAAACCCTTAGAGAAAGTCTGTTTCATCTGTGCTAAAGGATCTTTAGAAGATGTGTACGCTACTTTAGTAATGGCTAATGGCGCCGTTATGGAAGGTATTGAAACCAAAGTATTTTTTACTTTCTTTGGTCTTGATGGGATTACAAAAAAAACGATGAATCATTTACATACTGCAACAACAGGGAATCCTGCTATGAGAATGCCTGGCGGACTTCCTTTCCCAACAATTCTTGGTGGAATCCCAGGTGTTGAAGCGGCTGTTTCTAGTATGATGAGAAAGCAAATGGAAGATTTAGATATGCCTCCCGTTGATGAGTTTTTAGAAATGATTACTGCTGGTGGTGGAGAACTTTTTGCCTGTAAATTAGCTATTGATATGTTTAAATTGAAAAAAGAAGACTTGTCTGATGAGGTTTCTGCAATTTTAACTATTGGTGAATTTTATGAAATGTGTGACGGAGACAGAACACAAATTATTTTTACATAAAATTTTTTAATTATTTAATTACTAAAAGAGAGGCTGTCTGAAAAGGCAGTCTTTTTTTTATTCAACTATTTAATCTCTTTTTCCTTGTTTCTTTATATTTACCAAATGAAATTAATAAAACACCAATAATGGTAACAAAACCTCCAATTAAAGCAATAGTTTTAGGAAACTGTCCAAAATAAAGATAGGAACCTAACAACACAAAAAGACCCTTAGTGCTAGTTATTACAGCTTTTCTAGACAGTGGTATATATTGTAACGCCAAGTAACCTGCTATAACTGTTAAAAAAGGTCCTAAAAGAGAGCCAATAAAAATATTACGTACAGCTCTTGTAGATATAACCGTAGATTCTCCTAAAACATTTAATGCAATTATAGAAAAAATTAATAAAAATAAACTTCTACTTACGGTTAATATTATTGGGTGAATTATTTTAATGTTCTTTTTTATTACAACGGCATTTACACCTCCCAAAATACTTGAATATAGTATATATTGAGCACCATTTATAAACATATCATTCATGCCTGCATTTCCCTTGTAGCTTATTACAAAAGCGCCAAACAATGCTAGTAACATTCCTATAAATTCTATAGTATTAAAACGTTCTTTTAATATGAAAAAACTAAACGTAATAACTAAAGCTGGTGATATATTTCCAATAAACGAAACAATTGTTGGATTGGGAATTGTATGAATTGCCTTAAAGAAAAAATAAGTCCCAACAACCTCAACAAGTCCTAAAAACACTAATATTAAATAGCTTTTAATAGAAAGTTCTTTTATAATTTTGTACGATTTACGATACCAAGCATACATTAAAATCCATAACAATCCAAAGCCAAACCAATAAACTCCAAATTGCTGAATACTAACTTCTGTCAATGCAGCTTTACTAAAAATATAAACATTAGAAACAGCGATTACCGAAACTAATGCTAATAAAAAACCTTTGATAGAATTTGATATTTTCATCTATCAAAGGTAGTTTTATTAAATCTCAAAAAATGCAACTATTGTTGCTATTTACTCTAATAATATGTAAATCTTCTAACCTGAGAAATATAGCGTGCTAATCTAATAACTTGATGACTGTACCCATACTCATTATCATACCAAACATATAATACGGCATTAGATCCATCTTTATTTGAAATAGTTGCATGGCTATCAAAAATTGCTGGAGCTGCTGTTCCCACAATATCAGAAGAAACCAATTCATTACTTAGTGAGTATTTAATTTGTTCAACCAAATTACCTTCTAAGGCATACTTCTTCATTACTTGATTAATAGTTTCTTCACTTGCTGAATTTTTCAAATGTAAATTCAAAATTGCCAATGAACCATTTGGTACAGGTACTCTAATTGCACTTGAAGTTAATTTACCTTCAAATGATGGTAATGCTTTTGAAACCGCTTTTCCTGCACCCGTTTCTGTAATCACCATATTTAATGCTGCTGCTCTACCCCTTCTGTACTTTTTATGCATATTATCTACCAAATTTTGATCATTTGTATATGCGTGTATTGTTTCTAAATGACCATTTATTACCCCAAAATTATCTTCAATTATCTTTAAAACTGGAGTAATTGCATTAGTTGTACAAGAAGCTGCTGAAAAAATATCAATTTCTTCAGGGTTATATTCTTTATGATTAACACCATGAACAATATTTGGAATTCCTTTTCCTGGAGCCGTTAATAATACTTTTGAAGCCCCTTTTGCTTGTATATGTTTACTTAAAGATTCTTTATCTCTAAAAGCACCTGTATTATCTATAACCAATGCATCAAAAATTCCATAAGAAGTATAATCTATTTCCTCAGGAGTATTTGCAGAGATTACGTGAACAGTAGTTCCGTTAATAATCAATACTTTTTTATCAAAATTTACACTAACGGTACCATGAAAATCTCCATGTACAGAATCATTTCTTAACAGTGCTGCTCTTTTTTCTAAAATAGCTTCTGTAATTTCTCCACGGGTAACAATAGCTCTTAATCGCATTAAATTGCCTTTTCCTGTACGGGTCATCAATTCACGAGCCAATAAACGTCCAATCCTTCCAAACCCATAAAGTACTATATCTTTAGGTATTATCTCAATAGTATTATTTGCGTCTTTTAAACGCTCTTTAACAAAAATTTTATATGATTGCTCATTTCCGTCTGAATGAAATTCATATACTAGCTTACCAATATCTATTATTGAGGGAGGTAATTGTTGCTTTTTAATTTCACGTGCAATTTCTACAGCATCAAAAATTGAAATTGGTTTTTCAACAAAATCACTTGCATACTCAAAAAGGTTAAGTATTTCACTAACATTTTGGTCTATTAATTGATTTCTAAATAAAACTAATTCAACGGTATCATCGTACCATAAATCACTAATTATCCTAATTAATTCAACTGTTGCCCTTCGTCTATTTGTTTGAAAAGCAAGTTCTTTTTCGTAAAGTTCGTTAAATGACATTTTAGAGTTGTGTTGTTTAGTATTTTGCAAAAGTACCAATTTCAAACGTTTTCGCAATGGTTTTTAAAACAAAAAAATCCTTCCAAAAGTGAAAGGATTTTTAAAAACTTAATTACTAATTTTATCTAAAAATATAACGTTCTAATTCTCCATTTAAGTTTAGCATTTCTATTCTTAATACTTCTCCATTTTGTCTGTTTTCAATTAAATCGCTTACTTCATCAACCGAGGTTACGTTTTCATCATTAATAGAAATAATTATATATCCTTTTTTAACTCCATAGTGAGCTAATTCTCTATTAGAAATAGCTTCAATTTTAACTCCATTCAAAATATTGAGTTTCTTCAATTCACTTTTATCTAAATTCTTTAATGTCAATCCTAACGTTGAAATAGCTGCTTTTACATTTTTAGTTAAACTTACATTTACTGTTTTTTCAACTCCATCTCTTAAAAACGTTACTGCCACAACATCATTTGGTCTTTTTGCTCTCAGAAAACCTTTTAAATCAGCAAATGTAGAAATTTTAACATTATCCAATCTAATAATTATATCTCTTGCCTTTAAGCCTGCTTTTTTTGCTCCCGAATTATCAGCTACTCCAGAAATATAATACCCTTCAGTATAATTAATATCTAAATCTTTGGCAGCCTCATTATTCAATTCCCCTCCAAATACACCTAACATTGCCTTTTGTACATTTCCATATTCCATAATGTCTTCAACTACTTTTTTAGCAATGTTAGAAGGTACTGCAAAAGAATACCCAATAAATGAACCTGTTCTTGATGAAATAGCAGTATTAATACCAATAAGTTCTCCTCTAATATTAACTAAAGCTCCTCCGCTATTTCCTGGATTTACAGCGGCATCGGTTTGTATAAAGGAATCAATATTTTTATTCCCATCTAAATCACGCCCTTTAGCACTCACAATACCTGCTGTTACTGTTGATGTTAAATTATAAGGATTACCAACTGCCAATACCCATTCACCTACTTTTAAATTATTTGAATCTCCAAAAGTAATATATGGTAAATTTTTAGCCTCTACTTTAAGCAATGCAATATCATTCATTGGGTCTGTCCCAATTAATTTTGCTTTGTATACTTTTTTGTTATTCAAAGTAACTTCAATATCTGTTGCATTTTTAATCACATGATTATTGGTAACAATATACCCGTCAGATGAAATAATAACACCACTTCCCATACCTATTTGAGAATATTTTTTTATACCATTTCCTTGACCATAGAAAAACTCTGCATACGGATCAAGAATAGTTTTAAAAGACGTGTTTTTAACATGTACTACTGAATTTAAAGATTTTTCAGCAGCTATAGTAAAATCTGTATTTTCAATTGAAGCTGAAATAGCACTTGTAAAATTAGTTGGCACAGTTGTTAATAAAGGTTTTTCTGGTTTTTCTATAACAATTTGTGGTTTTTCAACAAATAATTTATACGTCCCTAAAGTAAAAACACCTCCAATGGCCGAAAATAAAATGATTGTTAAAATTCTTTTCATAATTAAATCTCTTTTAAATTATTACTCAAAATTACTACTTAATTACATTTAAAAAAATGGTTTAACTATTTGTTAACGGTGTTTTAACTCATTTTAACATTTCTAATTTCTTATAATTTATTCTACCAATAACTTCGCCGAATTTATTACATTTGCAGCAATGGAACTTCTTTTTTCTAAATATCAAGGTGCAGGAAACGATTTTATTATTATTGATAATAGAAGCAATAGTTTTCCCAAAAACAACATTGAAATTATTCGCAAATTATGTGATAGGCGTTTTGGTGTTGGTGCTGACGGGTTAATTTTATTAGAGAATTCAACAAAAAATGATTTTACCATGGTATATTATAATGCTGATGGTAACGAAAGTACAATGTGCGGAAATGGAGGCAGATGCATAGTTGCTTTTGCTAAACACTTAGACATTATCGGTGATAAAACTATTTTTGATGCAATAGATGGAAAACATGTTGCCACCATTAAAGAAGATATGGTACGTTTACAAATGATAGATATTGATAAAATTGATTTATTTGAAAATCATACATTTTTAAATACAGGCTCTCCACATCACATTAGTTTTGATAGTAATATTGACAAACTAGACATAAAAAAATTAGGTAAAAAAATTAGATATGGTGCTCCTTATTTTGAAGAAGGAACAAATGTAAATTTTGTTGAACAAATCTCAGATAATTCTTTTAAAATTAGAACCTATGAACGTGGTGTTGAAAATGAAACTTTAGCCTGCGGAACAGGTGCAACCGCCGTTGCAATTGCAGCAAATAAATTAAATAAAACAACGTTAAACACCGTAAAAATTGAGGTTTTAGGAGGAAGTTTAGAAGTTTCATTTAAAAAAGCAGGAGATCAATACAAAAATGTATTTTTAAAAGGCCCTGCTCAATTAGTTTTCAAAGGAAATATTTCAATTTAATGGCTACTTTAATTGGTGAAAATATTAACCTACGTGCTTTAGAACCTGAAGATTTAGATTTTTTATTTTCTACTGAAAATAATCAAGATTTTTGGAAGGTTAGCGGTACGCAGTTACCATATTCAAAATACATATTAAAAAAATACATTAAAAACTCACATCAAGATATTTATGAAGCAAAACAATACCGATTTGTAATTTGCACTAAAATAGATACCCCAATTGGTATTATTGATTTGTTTGACTTTAATCCACAACACAAACGAGTTGGAGTTGGCATTTTGTTGCTTCCAAAATACCAGCGCAAAGGCCTCGGGTCTGAAGCCTTAAAAGCAATCATAGACTACGCTTTTACCTATTTAGATGTACATCAAATATTTGCAAATGTCACTACCAACAATTTAAATAGTATTTCTCTTTTTGAAAAATTTAAATTTCAAAAATCAGGAATTAGAAAAGATTGGGTTTATTCGGATAATACTTTTAAAGATGAAATTTTATATCAGTTAATCAAAAACACCAATGAACCTTAAGAAACTCTTTTTTCTAATTTTTAGTTTACTAATAATAATTGGCGGTGTATTAGGCTTTAACATTTACAGTAGAATATATACAGCTAACACTACAAAAGAAGGTTATCTATACATTCCAACAAATAGTAACTTTAACGAAGTTAAAAGCTTAGTTCGCCCATTTTTAAAAAGAGTAAAACCATTTATTTGGGTTGCAAAGAAGAAGAAGTATCCAAACGCTGTTAAACCGGGTAAATATCTCATTTCAAAAGGAATGAATAACAATCAATTGGTTAATTTGTTACGTAGTGGTAAACAAACATTTGTTAAACTCACATTTAACAATCAAGACAGCTTTAAACAACTTGCCGGAAGAGTTGCACAACAAATTGAAGCTGATTCAATTTCTCTTTTAAATGCATTCAATGATGATGTTTTTCTAAAAGAGAATGGATTTAACAAAAACAATGCAATTAGTATGTATATTCCAAATACATATGAGTTTTACTGGGATACTTCTGCCAAAGAATTTAGAAATAGGATGCTTAAAGAATATCATAAATTTTGGAATATTTCACGAATTAAAAAGGCGAAAGAATTGGGGTTGACAAAAAATGAAGTTATAACACTTGCTTCAATTGTTCAAAAAGAAACTGCAATAGTTAGTGAAAGACCCATGGTAGCAAAACTCTATTTAAACAGATTACGAGATAAATGGCCCTTACAAGCTGACCCTACCATTATTTTTGCTTTAAAAGAAAAATTGGGAAGTGCTATAATTATAAAAAGGGTACTTACAAAAGATTTAGAAATAAATTCTCCATATAATACTTATAAAAATATAGGCTTACCTCCAGGCCCAATTGCAATGCCAGATATATCATCCATTGACGCTGTTTTAAATCCTGCAAACCATCAATATTATTATATGTGCGCAAGTATTAACACTATAGGTAAACACGAATTTGCAAAAACTTTAAGCCAACACAATAGAAATGCTACTAAATATCAATCTTGGCTTAATAAACAAGGTGTAAACAGATAAGCTCCCTACCTCATTCCTACCTAAGACTATTTAATAATCCATAAATACCTCAACACTAATAGTTGTTATTTTTAATTTTTATTAACAAAAATAACTATTTGTTAACAATTTGTTAATTTTAAAATTAAATTTGTATTTTTAGTGTTAATAAAAAAATATACTTTACATTTGCACCCGGAAATTTAGAAGGTAATTTAAACCTGTAAATTATGAAAAAAGTAACAGTATTTTTTAGTTTACTATTATTAGGAATCGTTATTTCAAGTTTTTCCAAGGATAAAAAGGTTAGCAACACCACCTACTCTTTCTCTAAAGAAACAAGCTCAGTTCCAACTGAAAAAGAAAGTTTCTCTAAAAATTTTAATATTCCTTTTGTAGGGAATTCATTCAACGGTTTTAAAGAAGCTGTTGCCTTTAAAGAATCTCAAGGAAATTATAATGAGGTAAATACTCTTGGTTATTTAGGAAAATATCAATTTGGAAAATCTACTTTAAAAAGATTTAAAATATACAACACGCAATATTTTTTAAAAACTCCCAAACTACAGGAAGAAGCCTTTATTGCTCTTTGCTCTGTAAATAAGTGGATTTTAAGAAAAGATATTAAAAGGAGTATTGGAAAAGAAATAAACGGTATTAAAGTTACAGAATCTGGTATTCTTGCCGCAGCCCACCTTGCAGGTGCTGGAAATGTAAAAAAATACCTTAGGAGTAATGGGAAATCTAGATTTAAAGATGCATACGGATCTTCCGTTCAAAATTACTTACAACAATTCTCAGGTTATGATACTTCATTTATAGAAGCTAACAAAAAACCTGTATTATAGTTTAATTCATTTTAACTAGATAAAAGAATAAAGAAGGAGGCTGTCTGAAAAGTAATTATACTTGTCATTTTGAACAAAGTGAAAAATCTCAACATCTTGATATGTAAGTGTTTAATTTCAAGGAGATTCTTCATTTACATTCAGAATGACACTTTTTAGACAGCCTCCTTCTTTATTCTTTATGAATTATAAATATTGTTGGTCTTTTATGCAAATTTGGATGTTCTTTTTTCCAATCTTTAATCTCTAAAGTTCTAATATATTCTGTTTGAAGTGTAATATCACACGCTATACAAAGTTTAGCCGTAGGAGTTAAAGTACTTTTTAAATCTGCAAGCATTTTTTCATTTCTGTAAGGGGTTTCAATAAATATCTGAGATTGATTTTTTTCTTTAGATAATCTTTCTAAATATTTAATTGCTACTTTTCTTTCAGAAGTGCTTATAGGAAGATAGCCATTAAATGCGAAATTTTGACCGTTAAAACCTGAAGCCATCATTGCTAAAACAATTGAAGATGGTCCTACTAACGGAATTACCTTTATTCCTTTTTCGTGTGCCAGTTTAACTATCTCAGCACCAGGATCTGCAATAGCAGGAACACCCGCTTCAGATAACAAACCAATTGAAATACCTTGTAAACAAACATCTAAATAAGTTCTAACTTCTAATTGATCGGCATATTTATCTAATTTAAAAAGAGTTAATGATGGTTGTGATTTTCTAGGTGCAATTTGTTTTATAAATCTACGAGCTGATTTTTCATTTTCAACTATAAAAAAATCCAATTCTTCAATTCTTTTTTTAACAGATAGAGGTAAAACTTCAAGAGGTTCATTATCTCCTAAAGTTGTTGGAATCAAATATAAATTTCCATTTTTACTATCCATTTGAATTTATTTTTTCAGCTATTACCTCACAAGCTTCATTCAACATTCTATATACATTTCTAAAGCCATAACTACCTCCATTGTATGGATCAGGAACATCTAAGTTTTCATCAGGGAATACTTCATTTAAAATAAACTTTACTTTTTCCTTATCATTTTCATTCCTAGCCAACGCAATTACATTCTCATAATTTAAATTATCCATCACATAAATAACATCAAAATTATCAAAGTCTTTTACCGAAAATGCTCTGGCTTTTTGGTCTGTTATATCAATTCCATTTAATTTGGCTACATCGATGGATCTTTTATCTGGCAATTTACCAATATGATACGAACCTGTTCCTGCTGAATCAACTAATATTTTAAAATTATAAATTTTTGATTTTAAAATACCTTCTGCCAATGGCGAACGACAAATGTTCCCTAGGCAAACCATTAATATTTTAGTCATTTCTATTTTTAAAAAGTAAGTTTCTTTGTTAAATCATCAACATATCTTCGAAATTGCTTATCTGTTTCTGTTAAATTATCAACAGTTTTACAAGCATGAAGTACCGTTGCATGGTCTCTTTTCCCTATTTGAGAACCTATACTTGCCAAGGAAGCTTTGGTCATTCTTTTAGCAAAATACATAGCCAATTGACGAGCTTGCACTATATGGCGCTTACGTGTTTTAGATTGTAAAGTGGCTACATCCAATTCAAAATAATTAGAAACTATTTTTTGGATATAATCTATTGAAACTTCTCGTTTCGTATTTTTTACAAATTTATCTACAATTTGTTTTGTTAAAGCTAATGTAAATTCTTTTCTGTTGAATGAAGCCTGAGCAATCATAGAGATTAAAACACCTTCCAACTCTCTAACATTAGATTTTATATATTTTGCAATATATTCAACTATTTCTTCTGGCATTTCAACACCATCTCTATATAATTTATTTTGTAAAATTAAGACTCTTGTTTCATAATCTGGGACTTGAAGTTCAGCTGACAACCCCCACTTAAATCTAGAAAGTAAACGTTGTTCAATATCTTGCATATCAACAGGAGCTTTATCCGATGTTAAGATAACCTGCTTCCCATTTTGATGTAAATGATTGAAAATATGGAAAAACACATCCTGCGTACCTGTTTTCCCAGATAGGAATTGAACATCATCAATAATTAATACATCTATCATTTGATAAAAGTGAATAAAATCATTTCTCGTGTTCCCTTTTACAGAATCTATGTATTGTTGTGTAAACTTTTCTGATGAAATATACAAAACAGTTTTATCAGGATATTTGTCTTTAATTTGAACTCCAATAGCATGTGCTAGGTGTGTTTTACCCAAACCTACACCTCCATAAATTAACAACGGATTAAATGACGTACCACCCGGTTTATTTGCAACTGCCATACTAGCTGACCGAGCTAACCTGTTTGAGTCACCTTCAATAAAACTTTCAAAATTGTAGTTAGGATTTAATTGAGATTCTATTTTAACTTTTTGTATACCCGGTATTACAAATGGGTTTTTTAATTCACGCTTATTAAAATCTAAAGGAACTGTAATTCCTTGTGCATTTATTGGATTTCTATTTGAACTTGGAATTTTTAAAGTATGCTGCTTAGAGCTACTGTAATTATTTTCCATTCTAACATCATAAATTAACTTCGCATCTTCCCCTAATTGCTTTACCAACGCAACTCTTAATAATTTAATATAATGTTCTTCAAGCCATTCATAAAAAAACTTACTTGGCACTTGAATTGTAAGTGCCTCACCAGATAATTTCATTGGTTTAATAGGTTCAAACCAAGTCTTATATGCTTGTTGTTTAATATTATCCTCTATAAAAGATAAACATTCCCCCCAAACTGATGATGCAGTTTTAGTCAT